>JAGWMQ010000094.1 GCA_028873125.1 Verrucomicrobiota bacterium
CGGTCTTGCCCTGGGCGTCGGTGGTCTGGACGATTTTCAGCCAGGTGCGGGAGTTGGCGTCTTCCTTGCCGATTTGGTAGCCCACCACCATGTTAGTCGCCGACGGGGGGGCCGACTGCGCGAGGAGGGTTGAGGGGATGGAAATCAGGGCGATTCCCGCGAGAATCTGAAGGTTCCGTTTCATAACTCTGTTCAAGTTTTCTTAGGAGGCGATGTCAGTAGAGCAAAATCCAAAGAACTTGTCAACGGTTTTTTCCCTCATCCTTGTTGTTAAATTTTTGCTACGCTACGTGATCTGTGGGCCGGTCGTCTTGAAAATGGGGATTTTCGGGATGATCCGGCTCCACGAGCGAAGCGTCATTTTCCAGCGCGGCGCCTTGTTCCTCGTCGGAAGCGGCCTTGCTGAACTGTTGGCGCGCCCACCCGGCGCCCTGCCCAGTTTCAGACGGCAGCCGTGGCGCGACGCAGGAAAGGGTTGAAGCCGCGTTCCAGCCGTCCCGGGCAATGGAAACATTTCATCCTTATCATTTGGAAAACAAATCCATCTGCGGCACCGGCGCGAGGGTCTTCAGCCGGTCGCGGTCGCGCTGCCGGCGGGATTGGCGCACGTTGCCTTCCGGCGTCAGTTCGCTCTCCTCGAGATTGCCCAAAATCTCCTTGGCGCGTTCGAGCACCGGCTGGGGAACGCCCGCCAGCCGCGCCACGTGGATGCCGTAGCTCTTGTCGGTGCCGCCTTCCACGATTTTTCGCAGAAACACGATCTGGTCGCGCCATTCGCGGACGGCCACGTTGAAATTTTTCAGCCGCGGCAGGCGCGCCGCCAGCTCGGTCAGCTCGTGATAATGCGTGGCGAACAGGGTCTTGGCACCGACGGCGTTGTGCAGATGCTCGACGATGCTCCACGCCAGGCTCAAGCCGTCGAAGGTGCTGGTGCCGCGGCCGATTTCGTCCAGCACCACCAGGCTGCGCGGCGTGGCGTTGTTCAGGATGTTCGCCGTCTCGGTCATCTCGACCATGAACGTGCTCTGGCCGCGCGCCAGGTCGTCGCTGGCGCCGATGCGCGTGAAGAGCCGGTCCACCAGGTCAATGCGCGCCTCCGCCGCCGGAACGAAACTGCCCGTGTGCGCCAGCAGCGCGATCAGGGCCACCTGCCGGATGTAAGTGGATTTGCCGGCCATGTTCGGGCCGGTGATGAGCGCAATTTGAGGAAATGCAAAATCCTTTTCCCTCTCTCCGCCGGAAGCGGGGAGAAGGTCAGGGCGAAGGGTTTTGATTTGTGCCACCTCACCCCGGCCCTCTCCCCCGCTCCGCGGCGGAGAGGGAGAAGCAAAGTTTGTCACGCTCGCCAAGGTTGCGTCGTTTGGCACAAAGCGATCTTCGAGGAGCTGCTGTTCCAACACCGGATGCCGTCCGTCGCGAATGAAAATGACGCCCTCGTCGCCGACCCGGGGCCGGCAATAATTTTGCAGGCGCGCGACTTCGGCAAAGGAGGCCAGCGCGTCCAGTTGGGCCAGGGCCGCGGCGGTCTGCTGGATTTCCCGCAGTTGCCCCAGCACCTCCTCGCGCACGCGCTGGAACAGTTCGTACTCCAACTTCACGCCCCGCTCCTCGGCGCCCAGGATTTTTCCCTCCATCTCCTTCAGCTCCGGCGTGATGAATCGCTCGCCGTTGGCGATGGTCTGCTTGCGGATGTAATGCGCCGGCACCTTGTCCAGATGGGTCTTGGTGACCTCGATGTAGTAGCCGAACACGGAGTTGAACCGGACTTTCAGCGAGGCGATGCCCGTTCTTTCGATTTCCTGCTGCTGCAACCGGGCGATCCAATCCTTTCCGCCGCGCGTGGCCTGGCGCAACTCGTCCAGCGACGCATCAAAGCCGTCGCGAATCATGCCGCCCTCCCGGATCGTCAGCGGCGGATCGTCCACGATGGCGCGCGAAAGCAACTCCACGAGGCCGGGCGACCCGGCCAGTTGCGATTCCCGGGCCTGCAGCAAACTGGAAACGCCCGGTGGCGCTTCTCGCAATCCGGCGGGCGCTGCCGGTCCGATCAGATTCTGACCTTTCTCTTTCAACGTGAGCCGCTTCAGGTCGTCCGCCACGAGGGCCTGAAGCGTTTGTTTCAGCGCCGGAATCTGTTCCAAGGCGACCCGCAGCGCCACGAGGTCACGCGCGTTGCCGCCGCCGGAACTCAACCGGCCGATGGTGCGTTCCAGATCACGGACCTCCGCCAGTTGCGCGCGGAGATTTTCCAGCGCGGAGGAATTCTCCACAAACGCCCGGACCGCTTCCTGGCGCCGGAGGATCGGCTCGACCGCGGCGAGGGGCTGGGAGAGCCAGTGGCGCAGCAGCCGCGCGCCCATCGGCGTGACCGTGCGGTTCAACGCGCCGTAAAGCGAGGCGGTGCGCGGCGCATCCGGACGCAGCGGCTCCAGAACCTCCAGATGCCGCAGCGTCGTTTGGTCCAGCGCCAGAAAATCGCCGCGTTGGTAAAAGGAGAGGCGCGTGAGACTTTTTGCGTCGCGCCGCAGATGCTGCGTGAGGTAGTGCAGCGCGCCGCCCGCCGCGCCGACGGCCGCGGTTTTGTCCTTCAAGCCGAAACCGTCGAGTGAGGCGACCTTGAAATGCTCGCGCACGGTGAACAACGCCGTTTCCGTCGCGAAGGTCCAGGCGTCGTAACCGTTGACGATCCAGCCAAAGCGGGAAGTCACGCTCCCCTCACCGGGCCGGCGGCCCGCCTCTCCCTGAGCGGACGAGGAGAAAGACGGGTTGAGCGGCGGGTTTTGTCCGCAAAGCAGTTCCCGCACCGAAGTTTGTTCCCCGGGAAAAATGACCTCCGCCGGCCGCAACCGCTCCAGTTCTGCCAGCAGCGCGGCATCGGACTCGAGCTCGGTCACCAAAAAATCGCCGGTGGTCAGGTCCGCCAGCGCCAGGCCGAAGGCTTTTCCCGCCGGACAAACCGCCGCAAGAAAATTGTTCCGTTCCGCGGCCAGCAGGCGTTCGTCGAAGTGCGTGCCCGGAGACAGGATTTGGGTGACCTCGCGTTTGACGAGTTTGCCGGGGCGCGCGTCTTCGAGTTGGTCGCAAATGGCGATTTTTTTCCCCGCCTTGAGGAGGCGGCCGATGTAGCCGTTGGCGGCGTGGAACGGCAGGCCGCACATGGGCACGCCGTGGCGCGCGGTGAGGGCGAGGTTGAGCAACTGCGCGCCGGTCCGGGCGTCCTCAAAAAACATCTCGTAAAAATCCCCGAGGCGGAACAGGAGCAGGGCGTCCCCCGGCAGTTCGCCTTTGATGCGGCGATACTGCGCCATCATCGGCGTCAACTGGGCGTCGGCGGTCATCGCCGGGCAAATTAAACGCCAGGGCCGTCCAGGTCGAAGAATTTCTGCTTGGCGTCATTGACACCGCCGGGCGATTCTGGTGAACTTCGCGACCATGAATTTTGCCACTGGCCTTCGCCGCACCCATGTGTTTTATTCATGGCTGATTTTGCTTTTTTTGACGGTCGGCGGCACCCTCCGCGCCGCCGAAACCGCAACGGCCTTGCCGCAAATGAACCCCGCGGCCGCCGCGCCCGCCATTGACACCGGCGACAACGCCTGGTTGCTCGCCAGTTCGGCGCTGGTGCTGATGATGACGGCGCCGGGGCTGATCCTGTTTTACGGCGGCCTGGTGCGCAGCAAAAATGTGCTGTCCACCATGATGCACAGCCTGATCCTCATGGCGGTGGTTTCGACGCTTTGGATGGTGTTCGGCTACAGCATGGCCTTCAGCGCCGGCAACCCGTTTTTTGGCAATCTACTCACGCATCTGTTCCTCCGGGGCGTCGGCGCCGCGCCGGACGCGGATTATGCGGGCGCGGTGCCGCAGCAGAGCTTCATGATCTTCCAGATGATGTTTGCCATCATCACCCCGGCGCTCATCAGCGGCGCGGTCGCCGAGCGCATCCGCTTCAAGGCGTATCTGCTGTTCACGGTGCTCTGGACCACGCTGATCTACTTTCCCCTCTGCCACATGATGTGGGGCGCTGGCGGCCTGTTCAACTGGGCGCTCGGCGGGAAGATTCCCGCGCTCGATTTTGCCGGTGGCACGGTGGTGCACATCAGCTCGGGCGTTTCGGCGCTGGTCTGCGCGCTGGTGCTGGGCCGGCGCGACGGCTATCCGCATGAGCCGATGATGCCGCACAACGTGGTGCTCTCGCTCATCGGCGCCGGGTTGCTCTGGGTGGGCTGGTTCGGGTTCAACGCCGGCAGCGCCTTGAGCGCGGGCGCGCTGGCCACCAGCGCCTTCGCCGCCACCCATTTTTCCGCCGCCGCGGCCGCGTTGAGCTGGACGACGGCCGAATGGCTGCTCAAGGGCAAACCCAGCGTGCTCGGCGCGGCCTCCGGCATGGTGGCGGGGCTGGCGACGATCACGCCGGCGTCGGGTTTTGTTTCCGTGCCCGCCGCGTTTGGCATCGGACTGGTGGCCGGCGTGGTGTGTTATCTGGCGGTCACGAAATTGAAGTCCGTCTTCGGCTACGACGACTCGCTGGACGTCTTCGGGGTGCATGGGATCGGCAGCACCGCGGGCATGTTGATGCTCGGCTTTCTGGCGAGTCCGGCGGTGAACCCGGCGCTCGCCTCGGCGCGCATCACCGGCGGCGCGCACCAGTTTCTCAATCAACTGCTGGCGGTGCTGTTCACCGCGGCGCTGGCGGCGGTGGGCACGTTCATCCTCTTGCGCATCGCCGACGCCGTCGTCGGTTTGCGCGTGGACCAGGAAGACGAGAGCGTCGGTTTGGACCTTTCGCAGCATGGCGAACGCGCCTACAATGAATAGGGAGACAACGCATGAAAAAAATCGAGGCCATCATCAAGCCGTTCAAGTTGAACGAGGTCAAGGAAGCGCTCAACGCCGTCGGCGTCCTCGGCATGACCGTCAGCGAAGTCAAGGGTTTTGGCCGCCAGAAGGGCCACACGGAGATCTACCGCGGCAGCGAATACACCGTGGACTTCCTGCCCAAGGTCAAGATTGAGACCGTGCTGCCCGAATCGCAGGCGGACGCCGCCGTCGAGGCCATCATCAAGGCCGCCAAGACCGGGAAGATCGGCGACGGCAAGGTGTTTGTCTCGACGATTGACGAGGCCATCCGCATCCGCACCGACGAGCGCGGCGAGAGCGCGGTGTGAAGGTTCAGCGTTCCTCCGGCACCACGTGCAGTTGTCCGGCCCGCTCCAGCCGCAGAATTTCCGCGGTGTAACCCTTCCGAAAGTTCGGATATTTGAACTGGTAGCCCAGCTCCATTTTTAATTTTCGATTGGACACGCGCTTGTTCGTCACGCCTCGCCTGCGGCGATCATCAGGATTCTCGGGAACGGAGGGCGGGGGATATTTGCCCAGTGTTCCGCCAAGCCATTCGAAGAAATTTCTCTGGCTCACCGGCTCGTCGTCCACGGCGTTGTAGATTTCACCCGCCCGCCCGTGTTTCAGCGCCGCGATCACGCATCCGACCACGTCATTGCGGTGAATCATGTTCAAAAAGCGCGCGCCGTCGCCTTCCATCCGCGCCTCGTTCTTCAAAAACTGCTTGAACCAGTGGCCGCGCTCCGGCCCGTAAATCCCCGCCACGCGCAAGATGACGGCGGGAAATTTGTCCCGCCTGAAGGACTCCAGCAGGACTTGCTCGGTTTCGAGCAGGACCTTCGCCGTTTCCGCAACCGGTTCGGCGGGGCTGGATTCCTTGACCAGCGAGCCGTCGTCCTGGCCATAAACGCTGGTGCTGCCGGTGTAGAGCAGCTTCCTGGGCGGCGCGGGGGCGAGCCAGGCGATCAGGTTTTTTGCGCCCTCCCAATAAACCCGCCGGTAATTGTCCACGCCACCGCCCGCCGCGACGCATTGGACGACCCAATCGAACCCACGCGGCAGCCCGGCCAGAGTCTCCGGCTTGGTGATGTCCGCAAACAGCGGCTGAATCCCGGCGGCCCTCAACTCATCCTGCGCGGCGGCATTCCGCCGCAGGCCGAACACCTCATGGCCCAGCCGGACCAATTCGGCCCCCAGCGGCAGGCCGACGTAACCGCAGCCGACAATCAGGCATTTCATTTGTGATTTACAATTGGGGATCCATGATTGCTCCGCCGGCCGGAACACCGGGCCAAATCGCAAATGAGCAATCGCCAATTTCCGGCTATTCCATCACGACCGCAAAGCGCAGGCCGCGCGTGCTGACGCGGAGTTGCTGGAAGCCGAATTCCGTCATCACGATTTCATAGATCAACACGCCGGTCAAAATCACATCCGCGCGCGATTGGGGCAGACCGGCGATTTCCTTGCGCCGGGGCAGCGGCAGGCCCCACAATCGCTTCCGCCAGTCCACGACTTGCCCCAAACTCAGAACGGTCCGCTCGATCCGCTCGCGGTCAAAATGTTCGAGTTTGTTTTCCAGGCGCGCCAGAAGGCCCGTCGTACCCCCGGTCCCGACGAGCACAATTCGGGCGGCGTGGTCTTCACGCTGCAACGCCGGCTCAAGGTCCGGACGGATTTCATCCCGTAAAAAACCTTTGATCCAGTCGCGGCAGGCGTTCAACTCGGAGCGCGCCGGAGGGTCGCTGTGCGGAAATTTTTCCAGGAGCCGGACCGTGCCGAGCGGGAAACTCCTGGCAAAATGCTGGTGAGCGCCGCGGCCCAGAATAAATTCCGTGCTGCCCCCGCCCACGTCCAGCAGAAGCAGCGGCCGTTCCGACAGTTCCGCATTGGTCGTCACGCCACGAAACGCCCAGTCGGCCTCCTGCTCGCCGGAAATGATCTCCATCCTCAGCCCGGACGCGCGCCGAACCGCGGCGATCAGCTCCCCGGCGTTCGTTGCGTCGCGCGCCGCGCTGGTGGCGATGACGCGGATGGCAGCCGCATTTTTTTCCCGGGCGGTCCTGGCGAATTCGGCCACGGCCTGGGCGGTGCGGGCGATGGCGTCCGGCTGCAACCGGCGTGTGTCGTAAAACCCCCGGCCGAGCCGCGTCTGCCGGCTTTCCTCACAAAGCGGACGCACGTCGCCGCCCGTCGCCTCTGCGACCAGCAATTTGACGGAGTTGGTGCCGACATCAATGACGGCGCGCCTTCGCGGCGAAGTCCCGGACCCTGCCGGGACGGGATTGGCTTCGGCGGCGCAGGCGCGGCGGGCGGGTTCCATGAAATGCCAGACTACCAGGCGCAATCGCAGGAGCTAAAGCGAAAAAATGTTACATTTGGGGTCGTTCAGGGCGGATTCAAGAATCAGTTGGAAATGCCGTGGTGGAGCACGTGGCCGTCGGATCGTGGAGTTTGGCGCGAAGAATGTCTGATCTTCCAGCGCCGCCAGAGCTCGTTGGAAGGAAGATTCCGAAGGCAGTTCATACTGGCCGGTGTCTGGATTCCGCCGACAGCCCCCATTCCGGCGCTGGGGTTGGGTCAGGCGCCTGGCAAACGCAGCGATGTCGCTGGGGCCGCCGACCCCCTGGCCAGTTTGGCCAGGACGATGATGCCCACAATGGCGCTCCAAAGCACATGGCGACCTTGGCGCTGGCGGGGGTCGGGAATGTCCCGGAGGCGTTCCAGCAGATCGGGAATGTAATTCGCTGGCAGGGCGCATCGTTTAACTTCTTAAGCTTTCTTGTGCCATTACGCCTCTTTAGTCACATCCTCAATCCGCCCTGGCAGAGGGGCGCGTCTGGACATGGTTCTTGATCCTGGCGGGGCCACGTGCGCCGGGCGGCGAAACGAATGTCCCATGCCTGCATGGGGAATGGCGCCGCGGGAGACGTCGCGGCGGCGCGGCGCACGGTTCCTGCCGGCACGATTCCGGGACGGCTCCTTCACGGGCGCGCGGCGCTTTGGTGGTTGTCAAAACTCACTTTGCCGTGCAAAGTGCCCGCATGAATCCAAACTGGGCTGAAGAGAACCTGCAAACCATCCGCCAGTTGATGGAGCGTTCCGCGCTCTACCGCCGGGCCCTCGCGCCGATCCTGATTCTCGCCGGCGCCGCGGGCACGCTGGCGGCGGTGGCGGGCTATTGCCTCAAAATCGAATCGCCGCGGGCCTTCGTCCTTTATTGGTTTGGGGTGGCGGTGGTGGCCTTGGCCGGCGCACTGCTCCTGGTGCGCCGCCAGGCCTTGAAGGACCGCGAGCCTTTCTGGTCGCCGCCCACCCGGCGCGTGGCGCAATCACTGTTGCCGCCCCTGGCGGCGGGGTTCGCCATCGGGATGGCTGCGGCATTCAGGTTTCCAAATGAAAAGGAGCTTTCGTTCTTCATCGCGCTGGCCTGGGTCGTGCTTTACGGATGCGCCTTGAATGCCGCCGGCTTTTTCATGCGCCGCGGCATCCGCTTCTTCGGCTGGCTTTTCATCATCGGCGGCTGCGGGTTTTTGGCGTTGGGCCTTTGCCGTTGGCCGGGCGGCATGCTGCCGCCGGCGCAATGGATCATGGGGCTTTTCTTTGGCGCGCTGCATCTGGCTTACGGCGCCTATTTGTATCTGACCGAAAAAGGAAAGAAAGCGGTGTGAATCCGGAACCGTTTTTACAACTCGACCGGGTGATTCACGAGAAAGGCCGGCTGGTCATCATGTCCCTGCTCGCCGCCGCGCCGGAGTTGTCGTTCACCGAGCTGCGGGACACCCTGGCCATGACCGACGGCAACCTGACGACACACCTCCGCGCCCTGCAGGAGTCGGGCTACGTGTCCCTGGCCAAGTCCCAGCGCAACCGCCGGCCCCGGACGACCTGCTCGCTCACCCCGGCCGGACGCAGGGCCTTTTCCGATTACATCGGCCTGCTGGAAAAAATCGTCCGGCAATCGAGGTCAAAATAGAATCTTTTTGAACGGAAACGAATGGCCACGGTCATTTACTTTGCGTCACAAAGTTAATGATGAAAATCATCCGCGCGGAGCATCTGGGCATGTGTTTTGGCGTCCGGGACGCCATTGCCCTGGCCTTGGAAACGGCGCGTCATGCACCGCTGACGGTTCTGGGTGACCTGGTCCACAACGAAACGGTGCTGGCCGACTTGCGGTCGAGGGGGATTTCCATCGGGCAAAACGTGGCGGCCGTTTCGACACCAAGCGTGATGATCACGGCCCACGGCGCGTCGGAGAAAAAGCTCAATGACGCCCGCCATCGCGGACTGAACGTGCTGGAGGCCACCTGTCCGCTGGTCCACGTGGCCCACCGCAGCCTGGCGAAGCTGGTGCGCGAGGGCTTTCATCCCGTCATCATCGGCCGGCGCGACCACGTGGAGGTGCGGGGCATGACCGAAGACCTCGGCGACTTTGACGTGGTGTTGGACGAGGCGGACGTGGCGGCGCTGCGCGAGCGTTCGCGTTTGGGCGTCGTTTCGCAAACGACCCAGCCGATTGACCGGGTCCGCCACCTCGTGCGGTTGATTCGTGGACGGTTTCCCGGTTCGGAGGTGCGGTTCATTGACACGGTGTGCCAGCCGACCAAGCAGCGCCAGAACGCGGCCATCGAACTGGCGCGAAAATGCGACGTGGTCATTGTCATCGGCGGCGCGTACAGCAACAACACGCACGAATTGGCCAGGACCTGCTCACGATTTTGTGCCCGCGTTCACCACGTCCAGACCGCCGCCGACCTGCACACAGGATGGTTTCGTGCAGAAGACGACGTGGGCATCACCGCGGGCACTTCGACGCCGGATTCGGTGATTGGTGAAATCGAACAATGGCTTCGGGATTTTGCCGGGCGGGCATCGGCTCCTGCAAATGAAACTCTGGGAAAAAATGAACTGGCGTTCCATGCTTTTTGAAAATGTGCCGGACGATCCGTTTTATCAGCCACGCAAACCCCTCTGGTTGCCGCGCGAGATGTCCAACGCGCCGGCGTTGCCTCCATCCCTCCCACGGCGCCCGCCGGAACCGAGGACGGCGCTGCTCCTCAACCCGTTTTACCCGAAATCACCCCACGGCAGTTTCGGCAAACACGTCCTCACGCCAACGCTCGCGCTGACTTCACTGGCCGACGCAACGCCCGCGCGCTGGCAGGTGCGTTATTGGGACGAAAATCTTTTGCAGGGGCGGCCGCCGTCCGAGCCGCTTCCTGAAGTGGTGGGCATCACAGTGCATCTGACGTTTGCGAACCGCGCCTATGCGCTGGCGGAATGGCATCGCGCGCAGGGCAGCACGGTGATTCTCGGGGGGGTTGCACGCGCAATCGTGCCCGGACGAAATGGCTCCGCACGCGGACGCGCTGGCCATTGGCGATGGGGTCCAGCTTTGGCCGGAAATTCTGCGCGACTTCGAGCATGGCAAGTTGAAGCCGCGTTACCAGGCGACTTTCGAACGGCCTTACGCGCTCGATCCGCCGCCACGCCGGGATTTGGCGCCGCGCAGCAATTTTTTGACGACGATGAGCCTCATCGCCACGCGCGGCTGCCACAATCGCTGCGGATTTTGTTACCTGTCCACCGACGGGTTGCGGATGCCGTATCGCGTTCGTGAACCGGAGGACGTCCGCCGGCAATTCGCGGCCAACGGCCAGCCCTATGCCGTGTTCATTGACAACAACCTCGGTTCGCGGCGCGATTACCTGCGCGAGCTTTGCCGCGCGTTGCGTTCGATGAAAAAATCTGGAGCGCGGCGGTGACGCTCGACGTAACGGACGAACCGGCACTGGTGCGGGAAATGGCACTGGCCGGCTGCACGGGAGTTTTCATCGGCTTCGAGTCGCTCAAGGATCAAAATCTCGCGGACGCGCGCAAACGCACGCCGCGCGCCGACGATTACGCGCGGCGAATCCGCATTTTTCACGAGCTCGGCATCCAGGTGAACGGCAGCTTTGTCGTCGGCTTTGACGGCGACCGCAAAAACACGTTCACAACATTGATGCAATGGATTAAGTCGAACCGGATGGAATGTGCCACGTTTCACATATTGACGCCCTATCCGGGCACGCCGCTGTTCCGGCGGATGGAAGCCGAGGGACGGCTGTTGCACCGCGACTGGGAGAAATACGACACGGCCCACGTGGTCTTCCGTCCGAGGCACATGACACCGGAGGAATTATTGCTGGGCTATGACTGGCTTTACCGGCGGCTGTTTTCGCACGCTTTCATCTGGCGGCGGCGGCCGGCGGAATTTTCGGCGCTGCCCGCCTATTTTGCCGGCAGCTACCTTTACAAACGCGCGAACCGGCTGTGGCGCTTTCTCACCAAGCACCGGCTGGTTCACACGGTCTGGCGACCGCTGGTGGAAATGACGCGCCTGCGGCATCTTGCCTACCGTCGCCGGCTCGCGTCGCAAACAGAAACACGGGAAACGCCTGCGCGATGCGCGATGCCGTTTCCGGCCAGCGTGTGAAAATCCGGATTGCCGGCAGGCAAATGGAATTTTCTGGCTAGACAATTTTGTCCGCCGGATGCGTCATCCAAGGGAAATGCGCCGTGGCCCGGAACTTGGACGGCTCTACGACGAGCACGCCGGGCCGCTCTTTGCCTTCCTTCTGAATCTGACCCGCGACGAAGGCGACACGCGCGACCTGCTCCAGGACCTTTTCGTCAAGCTCGCCCGCGATGAACGATTGCTGAACGGTGTCCGCAACGAGCGCGCCTTTCTCATCCGGCTGGCGCACAACGCGGCCATTGATTGGATCCGCCGGCGCGGCGCGCGCGAGCGAGCCGGGGAAAATATGGCCGCCGAAAAGTCTTTCCCGTTTGCGCCGGCCGGCAATCCCGGCGAACAGGTCTTCCGCGAAGAACTTTCCGCCGCGCTCGCCGGATTGCCGGAAGAGCAGCGCGCCGTGGTGCATTTGAAGCTGTGGGAAGGATTGACTTTCGAGGAAATCGCCGCCGCCCTGGAGATTTCGCCCAACACCGCCGCCAGCCGCTATCGCTACGGGCTAGACAAATTGCGCGACCGGCTGCGTCCACTCTATGAAGAAATGAAATGACCATGGCCGCGAGAGAACGCAAAGAACACAAAGATTTTCGGACCGCAAATTTCTTTGCGTTCTCTCGCGGCCATTCGCTGGCGAGAATCCAACATGGACCATTTTGAACAACGTCTGAGCCGCCAGCCTTTGCGGAGGGTTCCCGCCGAATGGCGCGGGGAAATCCTGACGACGGCGCAGGAAGGGGCGGTGTCTCATCCGCCGGCGCCCGCCGCCCGGGATTCCATTTTTTCCACTTTCGCCACCGGGCTCTCGGCTCTTTTGTGGCCGTGTCCGCAGGCCTGGGCGGGCCTGGCGGCCGTGTGGATTTTGATTCTGGCGGTGGATTTTTCGACGCGGGACCGAACGCCGGCGCTCGCGGAAAAGGCCGCTCCGCCGTCGCCCGAAGTCGTCGCGCAACTGCGGCAGCAACAGCGGCTGCTGGCCGAATTGATCGGGCCGCGTGACACCGGCGATGCGGACCGGTCTAAATCATTGGCGCCGGGACCGCGCAGCGAATGCGTGGAGTTTTTGACGGCGTGAAATTTGGTAGGGACATCCCGCCGTGCGGTCCACGGACACCGCGGCGCGGCGTCCCCACCTGAGGATTTATGAACGACGACAAACCTAAAAGTATCCGGAAGAAATCGTGGAAAGGGTCGAACTTGCTCGGCGCATGGCTGATTATAGTGGTGGCAAGTCTTTTAATTGTTCAAGCCGTTATTCTGCTTGTTCCGGGCGGATCATCAATTCTCACAGGTGGAAAGCCGGCATCGTTTTTTTTGTTGGCCGCCGTCTTGGCCACAGTCCTTTTTGGCGCATGGCTGTTTGTCCGCTGGCTTTGCTGCTGGAAAAACATCCGGCGGTCCCTGTTCGGCGTCGCCTGTTTCGTCACGCTGATCGCGCTGTTTTACGCCGAGGAAGACTGGCGCGGCAAACACGATTGGGAACGATTCAAGCGCCAATGGGAGGCCAAGGGCGAACATTTCAGTTTTGCCAGCGTCGTTCCGCCACCGGTGCCGGCCGACGAGAATTTCGCGCTGACGCCGATTGTCGCCAGCAGCTACGAAGCGTTGTTCGACAAAAACGGAAACGAGGTGAAACCGCGAAACACGAATGTCGTTGACCGATTGTGGATGCTTTCATGGCGTGACAATCCTTGGACGAAGAAACCCAACGACTCCGTTTGGCCGGAAGCCAAATTCGTTGACTTGGAAGCGTGGCAGGACTTTTTCCGCTCCACGCCGCCGACGAATTCGCCCCGGGCGGACGCCACCAATACATTTCCCATGGCGCCGAAAGCGCAGTCGCCCTCCGATGACGTTTTGCTCGCGTTGAGCAAATACAATTCAGCCATTGCGAAATTGCGCCAAGCCAGCCGGCTTCCTTATTCGCGGTTTCCGCTGACTTACGACAAAGAGCCTCCGGGCGAAATTTTGCTGCCGCATCTGGCACCGCTCAAAAGCTGCGTCCAGACCTTGATGTTGCGGGCGATTGCCGAATTACAAAACGGCCAGAGTGACCAAGCATTCGCGGATGTAAAACTCATGCTGTATTTGATCAATTCCATCCGCAGCGAGCCATTTTTGATTTCGCACTTGGTTCGCATCGCCATGTTGCAAATCACCCTCCAGCCGATTTACGACGGCTTGGCGGAACACAAATGGTCGGACGCGCAGCTAAACGAACTCGATTCGGAACTGGCGAAATTGAACTTCATGGCAGATTTCAAGCTGGCCATGCGTGGCGAGATGATTCTTTGCCAGATTGGCTTTTTTGACTATCTCCGTCATCATCCGAAGGAACTTCCAGTCATGATTAATGCCAGCGCCGGAACACCACCCATTCTGGCGCGAACTCTTCTCGACCTGATCCCCAAGGGTTGGTTTTACCAAAACCAACTTCGTTGCGCTCGCGCGATGGAAGGAATTTTGCAGGTGGCAAACGCCAAGGAAGAAATATTCTTTCCATCTATGGCCAGAAAAATGGATACGACTATGAAGACTGAAAGGCGGCATCTCAATGCTTCTAATCTGATCGAACCACTGTTGCTTCCGACGCTCGCTCCCGCCGCCGAGAGATTCGCCTACGCCCAGGAATCGGCGGACTTGGCGCGGATGGCCATCGCGCTGGAGCGTTACCACTTAGCGCATGGCGAATATCCGGCCTCGCTCGACGTCCTCGCGCCGCAATTCATCAAAAAATTGCCCCACGACATCATCGGCGGCCGGGCGCTGCATTACCGGCGCACCGCTGACGGCCAGTTTGTGCTCTATTCCGTCGGCTGGAATGAGACCGACGACGGCGGAACGGTCGCGTTCACCGAAGGCAAGTCGCCCCGCGTGGACATTTCCGAAGGCGACTGGGTCTGGCGGTATCCTGCCAAATAAGTACAACGCATGAAGAGCGTTGAAGCGTTAAAGCGTTGGCCGCTTCAACACTTCAACGTCTCGCCAGTTCAACCCTTTCCGCGCGCCCGGGTTCTGCTAGACTGGGCGCGCCATGCCAGTCCAACTCGACCCCGATGCCGCGCTGATGCTCCGCGTCAAGCGCGGCGACCGCGAGGCCTTTGTCGGGTTGGTGGACAAATACAAGCAGCCAGTGATGAATTTCATCTGCCGCTCCCTGCGCGACGAGACGGAGGCCGAGGACCTGGCGCAGACGGTCTTTCTGCAGATTTACAAATCGCGCCGGCGCTACAGGCGGACGGCGAAATTTTCGACTTGGCTGTTCACCATCGCGCGCAACCTGTGCCTGAACGAATTGCGCCGCCGCTCGCGGCATCCGGCCGAACCACTCGAAGCCCCGCACCCGGAACACGACGAACTGCCCGGCCGGCAGTTCGAGGACAAGCAGCGCGCTTCGCCGCCGGAGGAATTGCTGCACGGCGAGCTGGCGGAGAAAATCGAAGCGGCGCTCGCCGGACTGCCCGAAAACCAGCGCAGCGCCATCCTGCTCTGCCGCCAGGAGGAGTTGAGCTACGAGGAAATTGCCGAGGTCCTGGGCTGCTCGCTCTCGGCCACCAAATCGCTCATTCACCGCGGACGCGAAACGCTCAAGGAAAAGCTCAAGCCGTATCTGCGCACCGGCCGCTGGCCGCGGTAAAAGATGGATTGACGCCGCAGGGTTCGGCGGACCGCCCGGCGCAAGCCTTGGTCGCTAACCCGACTTTCGCAGATTTCGGGGGATTTGGATTTTTTTTGGGACGGCGGGTGGCGATTTGTTGGCGATTTTGAGTGAGCGGGCGGTCGTCAGTCGTGTGGGAAGACCTAGGCCGCAGACAGCCCAAGGGCGGTGGTGTCAGAGTGTGGG
>JAGWMQ010000095.1 GCA_028873125.1 Verrucomicrobiota bacterium
AAGGCGCTGGACGCGGCGTTTCGGGCGAACCTGAAGAAACTCCAGGACCAACTCACGCAAGAGAGCGCCTTCAGCAACTGGGTTTATCTGGTCCCAAACTGGACGCTGGATCCGCTGCTCAAAAAACGCGCCCAGCTTTTGGTCGCCAAACCGGCGGCGACCGAAACCAACGCCGCGCCGCCCGCCGCCTCTGCAAAAAAATAGCCGCCAGGGAAAATCTCCTGGCTACGGCGAGACGGTTATGCGGTAGAACCGCTCGGGCGAAGCGGTGAGGGCGTTCGGATCGGACACGGTGATGGTGTTGCTGGTGGCGGTGATGGGATTGCCCAGATTGATCCAAGTTCCCTGGAGCAGATTGGTCTTGTACTGCACTTGATACACCAGCCCGGTCGTTGCCTCCCATACCAGTTGGAACGAGTTGTTCGTTGCCTCAACCAGCCGGAAGACCGGCGCGGCGACGGGTGTCACACTCACATCGTCCAACCCGAGATAGGTGGGGTCGTCGCGCGCGGCGAACTCGAGGACGGTGCTGGAAACGGTGGCCTTGACGAGGAATTGCAGATTCGTCCAGCCGATGTTGGGGATGTTCACCTGATCGAACAGGGTCTCGCTGTTCCAGATGACGCTGAATTCATTGGGTGTCTGGCCGTCGGGGCTGTCCATCCACAAGGACAGCCAGTAAAGCTGGCCGGTGGCCGTCGGAAGAGTTTGGGAAAGATAAGCGAACGAATATGGCTCGCCCAGCGCGGCGGCGTAGCCGCCGGAGTGCGGACGGAAACGATCCCGTGGGCCGATGGTGAACGGGCCGGTGACGAAGTTGATGTTCGCACGGTCGCCGTCCAGCGTCCAACCGGTAAAATCCCCGGTCTCAAAGCCGCCGTTTTGAATCAGCGGCTGTCCCACCCGCAAGGTGAATACATTGCTCACCGCGCCGCCGTCGGTCTGGTTGGTGAACCAGAGGGCGGCGGTATAAATGCCCGCCGCCAGGGAGTCGGCGTTGGCATCGTTCAAGCTCACCGTCACCCCATCCTGTCCGGCAGGCGTCAGGGTGCCGCCGGCGGACGAGACATTGATCCACAGTGACGTGTTGATGACGCTCCAGTCCAGCGGCGCCGTTCCGATGTTGGTCAATGAAAGATTTTGCATGGTCACGTCAAATGGCCCGCCCACCGGCCCGTTGGCCGTGAAGCCCCAAGAGGGCGTCACGACCAGCGGCTGCAGGACTTGAAGGGTGAATCGGCGGTCTTGCGCGACACCGCTGGCCTGGTTGGTGAACCAGACGTCCGCAGTGTAAGCTCCCGCCGCCAGATTGCTGGCGGCGCCGTTCAAATCGGCCGTAACCGTGGCCTCCCCGCCGCCCGGGAGTGTGCCGCCGGTCGGTGAGACGTCCAGCCAGGGCGACGCATTGCCGAGCGACCAGTTCAACGGCGTGGTGTCCAGATTGGTCAATAAAAAGGCCTGGCTGGTCACGCTGAACGGCCCTCCAATTGGACCGCTGGCGGCGAAGCCGGTGATCGGCGTGACGGCCAGCGCATCCGGCGGTCCGGCCAGGTCGTTGATCAAGTTTTGACCGGCGGGCGTGCCCCAACCGGTGCAGAGGTCATAGCCGGGCACGGCAAAAAATTCAGCGGGACTGACATCGTTCGTATTGTTGCCGGTGGTGATGTCGTGAAAATCGGCGGCGTAACGCGGCCCGCCGCCAATTGCATAGACCGCCGGGTTGATGAACCCGACGGCCGACCGGCCGGCGGCCGCGGCCTGTTGATTGGCGAGCGCGATGAAGCCCGCCCACAACGGCGCCGCCGCGCTGGTGCCGCCCACCGATTCCTGCTGGCCGTTGTCGGCCTCCACAAAAATATTGTCTGCCGTCAGCGCCACGTCCGGGATATTGCGGTAGGCCGTCGAACCTTGATTGCCGGTCATGTCCAGGCCCGCCTGCCAGGCTGGGATGGAATAATAGGTGCTGATGCCGCCGCCGGTTCCGACATCGCCGGGGGGATTGGCGCTGGCGTCGTAGCCCCAATTCCAAGCGGTTTCCGACGTCCAGGATCCCCTCGCGCCGCTGGTCGTCAGCGTCGTCCCACCAACGCTGGTTAGATACGGACTGTCCACCGGTTCGTTGACTTGGCTGGATTGGTCTATGGTCGAATCATACGCGTCACTGTCGCCGGAAGCTTGGAAAAAGGATTGCCCTTCCGTTGCCATTTTCCGGAGGATGTTGTCGGTGGTGGCCGAAGGGCCGCCGCCCCAGGTCCAGGAAGAACTGAGTTGCTGGATCTGGTTGCTGGCGGCCATCGCGTTGAGAATGTCGTTGGCGGTGTTGCCCTCAAAGACGACCACCTGGGACAACCCCGGCGCCATCGAAATGGCCATTTCAATGTCCAGCGCCACTTCGACATTGCCGCTGCCGGGGCTGCCACTCACCCCATCCAGCAACACAGTTTGCAACGGCACCTCTGGCAACCCGGCCTGGCCTTCATAACTGGCGATGTCATTCGAATAAAAACCGTCGAACTCCACCAATCCGACCGATTCTCCGGCGCCGTCCAGCAAAACATCCGGCGCGTAAGCGGCGCGGAAATCCTTCCCGATAAAGTCGCCGAATGGCCCGGAACCGGCGGCGGGACGCGCGCCAGCTTCGCTTCGCGGGATCACCTTGAGCAGCGGGCGCGGTCGCGCGAAATTGTCCAGGCCGCTGATGTCCAAAATCGGAACCTCCGCTGGCGCCGACGGCTCCGTATCCGGCGCATAAAACACCCGGTTCTCCATCGGATGCCGGTATAAGCGCAGTGTCAGGTGAAAGGTGCGCTCGACGTCGGCGACCGTGCCGCTCACGTCCAGCAACAGGCGGTCCGAGTGGGTGGCGGTCACGACCAGACCGTTTGTTCCAGTGAAGTCCAGGACGGCCTGATACTCCTGTGCCGACGGTCCGAACTGCTCCGTGAATTGCGCCGGTGTCAGAAAGTGGTGGTAATGGCCGCTGGCCGGGTCGTAAAGTTGCCGCAGCAACTCCGCCAGCGTGGGTTGATTGCGCAATGGCAGCCCGATGGCCAGGTTCAAACGCTTCGAGCCGGAAAGGCTGCCCACGGGGTGCAGGTGAAACCGCGCCACCGCCGCCGGCACGTGGCCGCGCAGTGTCCGCATCCGCGGTGCACCCTCCGAACGAATTGCCGCGGAGAGCAGGGCGGCGCCCAGGCCGGCTGAGGTCAGCCAGCGGCGGGACACCGATGCGCGGCGCGGCCCGAAACGACGGGCCAATTCATGGGGACGTAAATCCGCCTTGACACTCCCTCCGCCAAATCGCACAAACTTTTTGATCAAACACACTGCGTTGAAGCTAAAAAGCCGCGGCAACCTACGCCCGAAAATCGGAAAGTCAATTTTGCGTGCGGCAAGGCGGGTGGGGATCCGGCTGTGGTTGCAGGCGCCAGGGAGGCGGTCACGCTTTGCGCTTCGCCTCGCGGCCCTTTTGCAGGGCCGCCTTTGTCGCGGCCTGCAGCGCTTCCAGTTGCGGCCTCAATTCGTCCTTGGCGCTTTTGTCCATCCGGTCAATGAACAGGATCCCGTTCAGATGGTCCAACTCGTGTTGCACGGCGCGCGCGAGCAGGCCGCCGCATCGGAATTTCACCGGCTTGCCGTGTTGGTTCATCGCTTTCACCTCCACGGATTCCGGCCGCGAAATTTCGCCGTAAATCTCCGGGAAACTCAGACAGCCTTCGGCGCCCTTGACCGGATCGGCGACCGGCTTGGTTTCGGGATTGATCAAGACCAGGGGCATGAACGCGTTCACGTCGGCCGGTTTGCCGTTCAGTTCCAGCGTCGAGGGGCGGTCCTGGACTTCGCGCACATCAATGACCGTGACCTGCAGCGCCCGGCCCACTTGTTGGGCCGCCAGGCCAACGCCGTGGCAGGCCTTCATGGTTTCCAGCAGATCGGCGATGAGTTGCTGGACTTCCGGGGTGACGGTTTCGACCCGCGCCCCCTTTTGCCGCAGCACCGGATGGCCGTATTTAACAACCTCGAGAATCATCAAGCCGAACGAGTGACGAGTGACGCGCGACGGGAAGCCGCCTCGATTTCGGCGCTGTTCCTGCGGTTCTCAAGAATGGCTCCAAGCTTTCAAAATTTCCCATAAGGATTGAAAAATGCGGATTGCCTTCCCACCGCTCCTCATTCGCCACTCGTCACGCCCAGGATTTGCAGGATCCGCTCCAATTCCTGGTCGCTGAAAAAGGAAATTTCCACCGCCCCCTTGCCTTGCGCGTAACGAAGCTGCACCTTCGTCGCAAATACCTCGCGCAGCCGGGCCTCCACATCCGCCACGTGCGGGTCGCCCGGCGGCATGGCCACGATCTTCCCGGCAGGCTCCGTTCGCCGCGCGCCGCGCCGCTGCAACTTGGCGACCAGCCCTTCCGTCTGCCGCACGTTCAAGCCGTCCTTGACGACGCGCTCGGCGGCCAGCTTCTGGCCTTTCTCGTCGGCCAGACCCAGGATGACCTTGGCGTGGCCAACCGAAAGCCGGCCGTCGCGGACGAAATTTTGAACGGTTTGCGGCAGCTTGAGCAGGCGCAGCGCGTTGGCCACCGCCGCGCGGCTTTTGCCCACCCGGCCGGCGATGTCCTCCTGCGTCAGTTGAAATTGCTCCGTCAATTGCGCGTAGCCGTGCGCTTCCTCGATGGGATTGAGGTTTTCGCGCTGCAGATTCTCGATCAGCGCCAGTTCCAGGACGGCGCGGTCGTCCGCCTCGCGCGTGATGACGGGAACTTCCGGCAGATTCAATAGCTGCGCCGCGCGCCAGCGGCGTTCGCCGGCGATCAGTTCAAAAAATCCGTTCCGCTCGCGCACGATGAGCGGCTGGACGATGCCGCGCTCGCGGATGGAATCGGCCAATTCATTCAGCGCCTCGGCGGAGAAATCCTTGCGCGGCTGGAGGGGGCAGGGGCGGATGCGGTCCAGCGGCGCGCGCTGCACCCGCTCGCGCGGGTCGGCGGCGGCCACGGGCGCGGCGGCGGGCGGAGGGGGCGGAGACGGCGGCGCGGGAACGGGTGAAGCCAAAACCGGACTGCCGCCCAACAGCGCGCCGAGGCCGCGTCCCAAAGCGGGTTTTGCCATGCGCATAGCCTGTCGCAGGACGGGGGACTTGTCAACGCGAAGCCATCGGAAGGCCACTTTGGGCTTTGGGCTGGAGCCGGCGGACTTTAACCTGCTTTCATGAGTCGCAAGAGCCAGCGTATTGCCGCCATGGTGGGGCCGTCCCGGGCGGGAGGCCCCGACCCGCATTATGCCGGCTATTTTGAGTTGTTCAATGCCCAGAAATTTTACGAGGCGCACGACGTGCTGGAAAATTTGTGGCTCAAAGACCGCTCCGGCCCGGACGGAAATTTTTACAAGGGCTTGATTCAACTGGCCGGCGCCTTCGTGCATTTGCAGAAGAACCGCCTGCGCCCCGCCGCGGCACTCTTCAAACTCGCCCGCGCCCACCTCGAAAATTATCCGCCCTGGCACCGGCACCTGGATTTGAAGGCTGTCGGCCGGCTGATTCACAAATGGCTGGCGGAGTTGGAGGCCGGGCACTTCAAAAAAAATCCGTTGACGCACGCGACCGCGCCCAGGCTCGCGCCGCATCTGCCCGGCAACGCCACCGTCCATTAAGGCCATGAACACAAAGCGTCTGGTGATTGCCGGCGGCAGCGGTTTTATCGGGCGCGCCCTGGCCGGTGAAGGACTGAAACACGGGCGCCAGACGGTCGTGTTGACGCGCTCGCCGCATGAGCGAACGGACGGTCCCAGGGAAGTGTTCTGGGACGGAAAAACTCCCGGTGACTGGGTTCAACTGCTCGACGGGGCGGACGCGCTCGTCAATCTGGCCGGTCGCAGCGTCAATTGCCGTCACACGCCGGAGAACCTGCGCGAGATCGCCGCGTCGCGCATCCGGTCGGTGGAAGCGATTGCCGCGGGCATCGCCCGGACGGCGCACCCGCCGCGCGTCTGGGTCCAGGCCGGCGCCGTCGGCTTTTACGGCGATCGCGGGAACGCGTTGTGCGACGAGGACACGCCTCCTGGAAACGATGCGCTCGCGGAAGTCTGCCAGGTTTGGGAAAATGCCTTCCACTCGGTCTCCGCGCCGAATACGCGGCGGGTGCTGTTGCGAATCGGATTTGTGCTCGGCCGCGGCGGGGGCGCGCTGCCTGTCCTGGCGAAACTCGCGAAATGTTTTCTGGGCGGCGCGGCGGGCGGCGGCAAGCAATTCATCAGTTGGATTCACCTTGCGGATTTGACGGGCATGTTTGCGGCGGCCCTGGAACAGGACGATCTGACCGGCACCTTCAACGCCGTCGGTCCGAACCCGGCCACCAACGCGGAGTTCATGCGCGGGCTGCGGCACGCGCTGCATCGCCCGTGGAGTCCGCCGGCGCCGGCTTGGGCGGTGAAGCTCGGCTCGCGGCTGATGGGCAGCGAACCGTCGCTGGCGTTAAGCGGATGCCGGGTCGCGCCCCAACGCTTTCGTGAAAGCGGCTTTCAATTTCAATTTCCCGAACTACCCGCGGCGCTGGAGAATATTTTTGGAAACGGGGAATGACGAAGGACCGTCGTCGCGCCGGGGACCAAAGTCCGGGGCGTTCAAGCCCGGCCGGTTCCATCTTATGGTTGTTTGATCTGACATCCATGGCGCACGTTGACCGCAGGCTCGTTTCACTTTGAAGTCGGAACCGGGAACACCTAAACTCCCGCCGTGCCGGTTTGGAGTTACATCATTGTCGCCCTGGCGGCGTATTGCCTCGGCTCGATTCCGACGGGGTTTCTCGTCGCGCGCGCGAAGGGCGTGGACATCCGCACCGTGGGCAGCGGCAACATGGGCGCCACCAACGTTTTTCGCACGCTCGGAAAGACCGCGGGTGTATTCGTGCTGATTGTGGACGGACTGAAGGGATACGCCGCCTGCGCCTGGCTTGGCGACTGGCTGCTGGCGGCGCTGAATGTTCACCCGGCGGCGGCGGGCCATTACCGGATCGTGGCCGGCATCGCGGCGGTGCTCGGCCACAATTACACCTGCTGGTTGCGTTTCAAAGGCGGCAAAGGCATTGCCACGAGCGCGGGGGCTTTCTTCGCGCTGGCGCCGCTGGCGGCGGGCATCGCCCTCGGCACCTGGCTCGTCTTCCTCTTGGCAAGCCGGTACGTTTCCGTGGCCTCCATCGCCGCGGCGGTGGCAATGCCGGTCGCGGTCTGGTTGACCGGCGACGATCTCATCCTGAAACTCGCCACCACCGCGCTGGGGCTGCTGGCGATTTTCAAACACAAAAGCAACATCCAGCGCCTCCTCCGCGGCACGGAGCGGCGGTTCGGGGAAAAATCCGCGGAGGCGGCGAAATGAAACTCACCGTGCTGGGCGCGGGCGCCTGGGGAACGGCGCTGGCAAAACTCCTGGGCGACGGCAAAAACTCCATCACGCTTTGGGGTCACGACGCGGCGCATCTGGAGGCGATGCGGCGCCGCGGACGAAACGAGCGCTATTTGCCGGGCATCGAACTGCCGCGCGAATTGAAATTGGAAACCAGTCTGGCGGACGCCGTTTCAAACGCCGAGTGGATCGTTGTGGCCGTGCCGTCGAAGGCGTTTCGGGAAGTCACAAAATCCCTGGCGCATTTCTCCGGCGCGGTGGTTAGCGTCACCAAGGGGATCGAAGGCGACAGCGGCCTGACAATGTGCGGCGTGCTGGGCGAAACCGCGCCGCGGGCGAAAACCGCCGCGTTGTCCGGGCCGTCCTTCGCCCTGGAAGTGGCGCGCGGCGTTCCGACGGCGGTGGTGGCCGCGAGCGCAGACGCCGCCGTGGCCGAGGCGGCGCAACAATTGTTTCATCGTTCGAACTTCCGGGTTTACACGGGCCGGGACTGGCTGGGTGTTGAATTGGGCGGCGCTTTGAAGAACGTCATGGCGATTGCGGCGGGCGTCTGCGACGGACTCGGCTTTGGCGACAATTCCAAGGCGGCGCTGGCGACGCGGGCGCTGGCGGAGATCCGCCGGCTGGGCGTCGCCTGCGGCGCGCGCACCGAGACCTTTGCCGGTTTGAGCGGCCTGGGCGATTTGATGGCGACCTGTTTTTCCAGGCTGAGCCGCAATCGCGGCTTTGGCGAGCGGATCGGACGCGGCGAAAATCCGGGGGCGGTCGCGGCCGAAATGATTTCCATCGCCGAAGGCTATCCGACCGCCCTGGCGGCCTTCGGGTTGGCGCGCCGGCGCCGGGTCAGCACGCCGATCCTCGACGAGGTCCACGCGATGCTCTACGCCGGCAAGAACCCGGCTCAGGCGCTGCGGGATTTGATCTCGCGCGAGTCCAAGGCGGAAGACTGATGGGAGCGCGGAGTTCCGCGCTCATTCCGACATGGCGCCTTTGATCAATTTCAGCAAGTCCGAATAAGTTTCGACGGCTGGGAACTCCGGGAACTGCTGCTTGACGTTGCCGGGCGCGCGGAAAAGAAAGCCGGCATTCGCCTCCTTGAGCATGGCCGTGTCGTTGAAGGAATCGCCGGCGGCGATGACGTGATAATTCAACGACTTGAATGCGGCGACCGCCTTTTGCTTTTGGTCGGGCACGCGGAGCCGGTAGTTTACAACTCGGTCGTGTTCCACGACGAGTCGGTGGCACAGCAACGTCGGCCAGCCCAGTTGCCGGAGCAGGGGGGCGGCAAATTGCTCGAAGGTGTCGGACAGGATGATGACCTGGACCAACGAACGGAGTTCGTCCAGAAACACCCTGGCGCCATCGAGCGGCCGCAGCGAGCCGATGACCTGCTGAATGTCGGAGAGTTTCAACCGGTGCCGGTCAAGGATCTCCAGGCGCCCTCGCATGAGCTTGTCGTAATTAGGCTCGTCGCGCGTGGTGCGGCGCAGTTCCGGCAGGCCGGTTTTTTCGGCGACGGCGATCCAGATTTCGGGCGTCAGCACGCCTTCCAGGTCCAGGGTCACGATGGATTGTTTCACGGCGGCGGAGTGTTTCAGATGTTCGAGGCGCTGTCGAGCCACGTGCCGGGACGCCTTGATTCATTTTTCAGTAATCACCGAGCCGTCCCTGGTGATAAACGCCGGAACGTTGGCAAGATTTTTGACGTCCATATCAAAACCTCACAGACCCGCGCTGCCGTTTCGCAAACCGCAGGCAATGTGTGTAGCCGACGCCGCGCGCCAGTTGCACCGCCTCGGCAAAGTTCATTCCCACCTCCTCCGGCGCGTGGGCGTCGGAACCAAAGGTAATCGCCACGCCGGTTTGAAACGCCAGTCGGAGGATTTCGCGGCTCGGATAGATTTCCCGGCAATCCTTCCGCAGCCCGGCGGTGTTGATGTCCAGGGCGCAGCCGTGTTTCCGGGCGGCCTCGAGAAAGGTTTCGTAAAGCGGCGCGCAATCCTGGCTTGGGCGATGGCCGAATTTCTTGGGCAGATCGGCGTGGCCGATGATTTCAAAAAGGCCGGTCTCGGCGGCCCGCGTCAACCGCTCGAAATAGAGGGTCCAGACCTCCCGTGCGTCGCGGTTGTTCCATTCGGAAAGCTTTTGCGGGTCGTCAATGGCCCAGTCGTCGGAGACGTAATGCACCGAGCCGATGAAGTAATCCCACGGATGCCGCGCCGCGAGGTCCCGAATCCAATCCTCGCCGCCGGGCAGATAATCCACTTCCAGGGCGAGCCGGACGGTCAGCCTCGGGAAATCGCGCTGCACGCGGCGGACCGTTTCGACGTATTCGTCCAGTTGGTCCAGGCGCATCCGCCAGTTGTCGAAATCATCGCGCGGCATGGGCGAATGATCGGAGAAACCGATTTCCTGAAAGCCGAGTTCGACTGCGCGCCGGGCGTATTCGGCAGGCGCGCCGGTCGCATGGCGGCAGAGCGGCGTGTGCAGATGATAATCCGGCGGCAACGACACGCGCGGAGTTTCAAGTTTCAGCTTTCAAGTTTCAAGCGTTGAATCCCGGAAAGCGCGCCCGCTTTGCCGGTTGACGAGGCAGGACTGTGGACCCTAGGCTGGGTTCCGATGAGCGGATGCCGGCACGCTGAATCTCAACTGAAGCCGCTTTTTGGCGCGCGCGATTATATCACCGGACGGCACTTTACGATTGCGCGTTGCGGCGGATGCGGTTTGGCCATGACGATCCCGCCGCCGCCCGCCAGGGAAATGGCCGCTTATTATCCGGCAGGCTATTATGGCGCGCCGGGCGAGCGGCGGTTTCCCGCGCCCGTTGAATATCTTCAAAAGAAGCTTTACGAGTTCCGGGTCCGGCGGGTCGAATCGGTTGCGGGCATCCGGCGGGGGCGGGTTTTGGACGTCGGCTGCGGCCGCGGCGGACTGCTGCAAGCCTTCCGGCGGCGCGGCTGGGAGGTGCAGGGCACCGAACTTTCAGATCAGGCCGCCGCTTATGCGCGGCAGGTGCTGCAATTGCCGGTGGCCATCGGCAGCCTGGAAACCCTTGACCTTCCGTCCGGCCACTTTGACGCCGTCACTCTCTGGCATGTCCTGGAGCATTTGCCGGATTCGGAGGTCTTGTTGGCGGAGGTCCGACGCCTTCTCAAACCGGACGGGGTTCTCCTTGTTGGCGTTCCCAACTTCGGCGGCTGGGAATCGCGCTTCTGCCGCGACAAATGGTTTCATCTCGACGTGCCGCGGCATCTCAACCATTTCACCAAGGCCGCCCTGCGCCAGGCGCTCAGCGAAGCGGGGTTCCGCGACCGGAGCTGGTCGGGCTTCGCGCCCGAATACGACGCGTATAGCTTTGTGCAATCGTCCTTGAATCGTTGCGGTTTGTGCCAGAACCTGCTCTACAACTGGCTGCGCGGCGGCCGCGCAAAAATCATCGAGTCTGACGCGGGCTTGGAGTGGCAGAAGGTGGCCGTGGTGTTGCTGGCCCTGCCGCTCGGATTGGTCAGTCTGCCGTTCACCACGTGCGCCGGCTTGGCCAACCAAGCCGGGACGATGAGCGTGCTTGCGTCTGTCGAACGGCTGCGGCAGTCACCGTCGCCGCGCTCCCAGTGTTGAATTTTCAACGTTGAATTCGAGGCCGACACCCACGGCAAGCATGGACCCGCCACTTCGGGTGTTTGTGGCCATCGCCACGCCCGAACCGGTGCGGCACGAACTGCAGCGTGTCCAGCGGGAACTGGCTCCCCTGGCGCCGCCCGGCGTCATTCGCTGGATTATGCCTGAACAATTTCATCTCACGCTCAAATTTCTCGGCAACGTTCCGGCTGAACGGGCGGCGGCCTTGAAGGAAACCCTGCGGCCAGCCTGCTCGGAGCATCCGGCGTTGCGGCTGCGCGCCCAGGGCGTTGGTTTCTTCCCGAATGCCGCTTCGCCGAGGGTAATCTGGGCCGGTGTCAACGACAGCGCCGGACAACTGCTCAGGTTCCAGGGCAGAATCGAAGCCGCACTCCGCGATTTCAGCGGCGATCCGGGCGGGAACCCCTTCGCCGGCCACCTGACCCTCGGCCGTTTCAAAAGGTTTTCACCGCGCCAAATCGCCGCCTTTATGGCCCGCGCCCAGGCGATGAACAACCGCCCCTTTGGCGAATGGACGGCGGACGCGGTCGAATTGGTCCGCAGCGAATTGTCGCCCGCCGGGGCGCGGCACGCGTTGCTGGCGCGTTTCGCGCTGGGCCAATAAATCCGCCGGCGCCGGCATAGGACGGGTCCCCTTCCAGAACGCGATCTTCCCAAACCACTTTGAGCCTCGTCGCCCCGGCTCCTGCAAACCGTTTTCCCGTTTCAATCCGCTTGAAACCTTTTCAGGCTGGCTAACGTCTTTCAGAACGTATGCTAAAGCCGCTTCCATCCTCGCGCTGGAATTTGGACACCGCGGCGCATTTGCTGAATCGCGCCGGATTCGGCGGCCCGCCGGAGGAAATTCAAGCCCTCGCCGATCTCGGCCCCGATCGGGCGGTCGCCGCCCTGCTCGACTACGAGCGCATTCCCGATCCCTGGCCCGCCCCCGAATGGGCCAGACCCGATTCCGAACGGATGCGGCAACAGCGCGAGATTTTCCGGCACGGGACGCCGGCGGAAAAAAAGCAGTTCCGACAGGCGGAAAACCGGCTGCAGTTCCAGCGCATGGTGGAACTGCGCGGCTGGTGGCTCAACCGCATGGCCAAGGGACCGCGCCCGTTCCAGGAAAAGATGGTTTTGTTCTGGCACGGCCACTTCGCCACCAGCGTCGTGAAGGTGCATGAGGCCTATTACATGTGGCGGCAGAATGAATTGTTTCGGCGCCTCGCCACCGGCAACTGGCTGGAACTCCTCACCGAAAACGGGAAGGACCCGGCGATGCTGATCTGGCTGGATCAGGCGACGAGCCGCCGGCCCCACGCCAATGAAAACTTCGCGCGGGAGAACATGGAACTCTTCTCGTTGGGGATGGGTCATTACACCGAAAAAGACGTGACCGAGGGCGCCCGCGCATTGACGGGCTGGTCGCTGGACCGGATGAACCAATGCTACGTTTATCGCCCGTTCTTTCACGACAACGGCATCAAGACGTATCTGGGCCACACGGGCAACCTGGATGGTGACGACGTGATGCGGATTATTGTGGCGCAACCGCAGGCGGCGCGGTTTATCACCGCCAAGTTGTGGAATTATTTCGCCGGACAACCGCCGTCCGACGAGTTGAACGACGCGCTCGCCGCCGTTTTCCGGCAGAACGGAAACAACTTCAAACCGCCGCTGCGCGTCCTGTTCCGCAGCGAGGAATTTTACGATGCCTCCATCGTTCACAACCAGGTCAAGAGTCCGGTCCAGTGGCTGGTCGGCACGGCGCGGGCCCTCAAATGCGATTTGCCGCCCGCGGCGGTCTGCGGGGCGATCACGCGCCGCCTGGGCCAGGACCTGTTCGCGCCGCCGAATGTCAAGGGCTGGGACGGCGGCGTCGCCTGGATTACCACCAATACCCTGCTGGACCGCTACAACGCCGCGGCCCTGCTCGTTCAGGGCGCCTTTGAACTGGCGCCGCAGGGGAATCTTGGGCGCCCAGTGGGCGGCCCGGCCGAAAAGAAAATCAAGCGCGCCGTCGAACGCGTTCATGTGGGCGGCGTGGACCCGGCGAAGATTCTCACGCCGTTGGAGCGCGCGGACAAGAGCCTGCTGGTGGCGGCCCTCGAACTCCGGCTGCTGCAACGTGATTTGAACGACGAGCAGGAACGCGCGTTGCGCGAGTTTCTCGCTTCCCGCGGCAAGCGGTTAAACGACTGGGAAATTCGCACGGCCATCCGCCTCGTCATGGCCACGCCGGATTATCAAGTCACCTGAAGTCCTTATGAAAAACGAAATCACGCTCCAAACGCGCCGCGAATTTCTGCGGACCACCGTGCTGACCAGCGCGCTGTCGTGGACGGTGCCGGCCTTTCTGGCCAACACCTTTGCGGCGCTGCAAAGCGAGGCCGCCGATTCCGCCACCCAAGTCGTCACCGGCAAGGATGCGACGATTCTCGTCGTCCTCCAGATGGCCGGAGGCAACGACGGCATCAACACCGTGGTGCCCTACGCCAATGATTTTTACCACAAGGCGCGCCCGCGGATCGGGCTGTCGGCGGACAAGGTTTTGAAACTAAACGGCGACATCGGTTTTCACGGCGCGATGACCGGATTCAAGGACCTTTACGACGCCGGCCATCTGGCGGTCGTGCAGGGCGCCGGCTACCCGAATCCGAACCGCTCGCATTTCCGTTCGACGGAAATCTGGCAGACGGCCAGCGATGCGAACGAGGTGGAGAAATACGGCTGGCTGGGCCGCTATTTCGACAACACCTGTTCCGGGTGCGACCCGACGGTGGGGGTGACCATTGGCGACCGGACGCCGCAGGCCTTTTACGCCCAATCGCCGACCGGCATTTCCTTCATCAACCCGCAGAATTACCGCTTCATGACCGGCGACCGTCCCAAACCCGGCCAGCCTGACCCGATTGAGGAAGCTTACGAGGAGTTGAACGGGATTGAGGACGCCGGCGGCAGCATCGGCGCGCTGGAGGCCGCGACTCCGATGAAAAATGGCTCGGCGATTGATTACATCCGCCGCGTGGCGCTGGACGCGCAATTAAGCTCGGCCAAGGTCCGGGACGTGGCCGCGCGCGTCCAAAACCAGGCGACGTATCCGGGGTCGCAACTGGGCAACTCCCTCAAGCTGGTGGCCAAGCTCATCGGCGGCGGCCTGCCCACGCGGATTTATTACGTCTCGCAGGGCGGCTACGACACGCACGCCAACCAGGCCGGCACGCAGGAGCGGTTGCTCAAGGACCTCGGCGATTCGACCAAGGCGTTTGTGGACGACCTGAAGGCGCAGGGCAACCTGCCGCGCGTGCTGCTGATGACCTTCAGCGAATTCGGGCGTCGCGTCGCGGAGAACGCCAGCGCCGGCACCGACCACGGGGCGGCGGCGCCGATGTTTGTCATCGGCAACCGGGTCAAGGCCGGATTGCTCGGCCGCTATCCGGGCCTGGCGCCGCGGGATTTGTTTGAAGGCGACATCAAATTCACCGTGGACTTCCGCAGCGTCTATGCGTCCGTACTGGAAAACTGGTTGAAAACCAAGAGCGCGCCGATCCTGGGCCGTCAATTCGAGCCGCTGCCGCTGGTGTAGGAGGAACGGCGAAGCATTTGACGGCGGTGGCCGCAGAAACCCTCGTTCCTGTCACGCTGCGCGGCGGCGAATGGAAATGGCGGGCCGGCTGAAGCAGGAAGAATTTCTCAGGTGAAGCTGCGCAGGAAGGTGATCGCTTCTGCACGCGTGGGGAACGCCGCGTCAATTTTTGCGCCGGTGTTGAACCGGAGTTGGAGTTCAATGCTGTTCTGCTGCTTGCCATTTTCGGGCATTCGCTGCGGCTTTTCTTCAGCCAAGTGGGCGATCGCGCTGCCTATATCTGGCATGGGCGTTAGCCCGACTTTCGCAGATTTCGGGGGATTTGGATTTTTTTTGGGACGGCGGGTGGCGATTTGTTGGCGATTTTGAGTGAGCGGGCGGTCGTCAGTCGTGTGGGAAGACCTAGGCCGCAGACAGCCCAAGGGCGGTGGTGTCAGAGTG
>JAGWMQ010000096.1 GCA_028873125.1 Verrucomicrobiota bacterium
GCGGGAGCAAATCGTGGCGGCCGGACTCCGGGAATTCATGCAACCGGACGGCGTGACGGTGATCGAGTGGGCGGAACGCCTGGAAAATGGAGGTTGGAAGCCGGCGGATGGGAAAAATTTCGCGCGGGTCAAACTTGAAATCCTCGGCGAAACCGACCGAAAGATTGTTTATGATGATCCTGGCCCTTGAGTTTTCGTCGGCACAACGAAGCGTGGCGGTATGGAAAAGCGCGCCCGGCGGGCCGCCGGCAGCGGCGGGCCGGGCCGGGCGAATCCCCCAAATTTATGAGACCATCCAAACCAACGAGCAGGGGACAAAGGCGCTTGAAATGATCGAAACGGTCCTGGCGGAAGGCGGGATCGAGCGTGAGAAAATCAACGTCGTCGCCGTGGGTCTGGGGCCGGGTTCCTACACGGGCGTGCGGGCGGCCATCTCCATCGCCCAAGGCTGGCAACTGGCCCGTGGCGTCCGCCTGCTGGGCGTCAGCAGCATGGAATGTCTGGCCGCCGAGGCGCAGGCGGAGAAAATTTCCGGCCGTGTGAACGTCGTTGTTGATGCGCAGCGGAATGAAATTTATTTCGCGGCGTATGAAATTTCCTCCGGCAACAGAAGGGAGATCATGCCATTGAGCATCCTGTCGCCGGCAACCGTTCAACGGTGGACGGACGCGAATGAGATTTTTATCGGCCCGGAGGCGACCCATTGGTTTCCAGACGGCTGGCGGGTTTTTCCCCGTGCGGCAACTCTGGCGCGGCTGGCCGCGGCGCGAACCGATTCGGCGCCAGGCGAAACGTTGGAGCCGATTTATCTGAGGGAAACCCGCTTCGCGAAGCTCCCCACCTCAAAGCAGGTCCAGCCATAACGGCGTCTTTTTGGCGGCCCCTGTCAAATTTCAGGACAGGCGCGGGGAAGACAAAAACAATTTCTGCCGGAAAATGGCGGCCAGGTGTTTGGCTTGCGTCTGAGTTCAAATGGCACGTGGTTTGCTCTTGACGATCTCCAAAACGACGCCTGAGTTAACGGGTGCGCCGCATTTTGAACGAAACAGGGCGGATGCGTCGCCATGTCTGATGGTCGGCGGTAGAGACTTGGATTGGAAGCGGGCGAATAAAAACTGCGAATGCAGGGCGAGCACAGGTGAGAATTCGATGCACAACGACTGATGCCGCGTCGGCTGCGGAAGGCCGGTATGAGGTTGCCGAACGCGCGTTTACGCTGCTGGAGGTGGTTTGTTCGGCGGCGTTATTGTTGGTGACGGTCGTCGCTCTTTTCTCCGGGTTTTCCAGCGGTTTTGGCATTATTCGAACGACGCGCGAGGATCTGCGGGCGACGCAGATTCTGACGCAGAAGATGGAGGCCCTCCGCCTTTTGACTTGGAGCCAACTGTCGCTGTGTCCCTCCAGCTTTCAAGATTGCTACTACCCGCAGAACGTCACGAACAACACCGCCGGAACCGTGTATTACGGAACGATTTCAATCGGCGCGGCCACGAACATTTCCGATTTGGTCACCTACAAGAGCCGGGTGCGCCTGGTGACCATCGGCGTGGTTTGGACGAATTTCCTTGGCGGCCACCCGATTGTCCACGCCCGGCAGATGCAAACCTTGTCGGCCCAGTACGGCATTCAAAATTACATTTGGGGCAAACCATGAAAACAAAACTGCCGATCGCCCACTGCCAATCGCCGGTCAAAACGCGGAGACGCACCATGCCGTTCGGGTCCGTCGGCCGGCCGCCGGCGGCACTTGAGAATGGCTTCACCCTCATGGAGACGATGGTGGCCGCCGCCACTGGGGCCCTCCTGATGGCGGCGGTCAGCGGCTTGAGCATTTTCACGGCGCGAAGCTATGTGGCGGTGGACAATTACATGGATTTGAGCCAACGGAGCCGCAGCACGGCGGACAATTTGGGCCGTATCATCCGCAATTCGAGCGCGCTGCTCGCTTTCAGCACAAACAATCCGGCCTCACTGACGCTCTATGACGGCACCACCGGCGCGACCAACACCATCACCTACGATTCCACCACCGGGACGTTGGTGCTCGCGCAAAGCGGGCAGAGCCCGCAAACCAATCTGGTGCAATGCGATCAGTGGAGTTTTCAACTCTACGATCGTTACCCCATCATTTCCTCCACCAACATCACCTTCTGCGCCTCGACGAACTCCTCCGGCCAGTTGGACCCCAAGTATTGCAAAGTGATCAACCTCTCGTGGAAATGTTCGAGAAAAATCATCGGCTTGAAGCTCAACACGGAAGACGTGCAGACGGCGCAAATTGTGCTGCGCAACCAGGTCAAGAATTGAAGTGAGATGAAAACGAACACCCATCGGCCTCAAAAGACGCAACGCGGCGGCGCCATGTTGATTGCGGTGCTGATCTTCTCCCTTACCCTGGGGGCGGCGCTGGGCAGCTACCTTGTGTTGGTTTACGACCAGAACCAGTTGGCCAACCGCTCCGAGACGTGGAACGGTGCGCTGGCCGCGGCCGAAGCCGGCGTCGAAGATGCCCTGGCCCAACTCAACTCCGGCATCAACCTGATTCCCATCAAGACCAATTTCTCCGACAACGGCTGGGGCAGCCTCAGCCTCAACGATTACGGCCCGTTGACGCGCTCCCTGGCAGGCGGCAGTTACACCGTCTCCATCTCGACCGCGATGGTTTCAAACCTTCAGGAGGCCACCATTACCTCCCAAGGCTCCATGACGGTGCCGGTCACCGGCGGCCAGATCTCCCGCTCGGTGCAGGTCATGGCCCGGTATTTCCCCCTCTTCAACGTGGCGCTGGGGGCGGTGAGCAATATCAACGGAGGCGGCACCTTCCCCGTGTCGGACAGTTGGAATTCACACGACACCAACAACATTGAAGACAACAACGGACTTTACAACGGCTACTCCGGCACCAACGGCAGCATCGCCAGCGAACAGGGATTCGTCAGCATCGGCAACGAGACGGTTAAAGGCAACCTGTATCTGGGGCCGAATGCGACTTACAACGGCTCCGGCGACATATACGGCACCGTTTACTACGACTACAACGTTGATTTTCCCAACGCGACGCTGCCCACACCGCCTTTGGGCTGGGTTCCCGCGCCCAGTACACAGGATGTCCACGATTTCACAGTTTCAGGTTATTACATCGTCAACGACTCCGAGCCTATCGTCATCGAGCCGGGCGTGATCGCCACCTTGGATATCAAAACGACCAGCTTCAGTCCCACCAGCATCACCATCAATGGCGGCATGACCAACGCAGGCACCATCATCATGTACCAGGAGTCAGGATCTGCAACCATCGGCGGAAATTCCACCAGCGGTGGTACGGTCAACTACCGGCCGGAAAATTTCTACTATTATGGGCTGCCCGGCGTCAACAGCGTCACTCTGAGCGGAACCTCGGTCTATGTTGGCGCCCTCTACGCCCCTCAAGCAGTCCTGACATTGAATGGCGGGGGCAATGCCAACAACCTTGAAGGCTCCGCGATCGTCAACAGTGTCAAGATGAACGCCCATTATGATTTTCACTATGACGAGTCGCTCGCCTGGCTGGGCCCGATGAAGGGCTACGTGCCCGTCTCGTGGCAGGAACTCGCGGGCTCGGCGTCGCCATAGCGCGGCTGTCCGCAGCCATTCCCCATGAATCATCCCGGTCGGGCGCGCAGTCCTCTGCGCGCCGCGAACGGGCGAAGAAACACTCGGGTTCCAGACGGCGCGCACGGAGTGACGCGCCCTACCTGGCTTTGGTTAAAGGTCCCCATGCGCGATTCGAGAGCCGTCAAGCCTCCCCAAAATCCAGACCGCTTTTCGCCAGCGGAGACCCTCACGTTTCCATTGAAACGCAACGGCGCCTTCTCCAGAATGGTTCGGTGAAAGCCGCCGTCCTGCACGGCCGGGAACAAATCCGGATTGAAGAGGTCACGCCGCCCGCGCTCCGCCCCGGCGAAGTGCGCGTCCGCATCGAGGCGGCGCTGACCTGCGGGACGGACCTGAAGGTCTTCAAGCGCGGCTACCACGCCCGAATGATCACCCCGCCCGCCGTGTTCGGACATGAACTGGCCGGCGTCATCTCGGAATTGGGACCAGGCGTTCCCGATCTGGGTTGGAGTATCGGCGACCGTGTGGTGAGCGCCAACTCCGCGCCCTGCGGCGCGTGCTTTTTCTGCAACCACCGGCAGGAGAACCTTTGCGAAGATTTGGTGTTTCTCAACGGCGCCTACGCCGAAACGATCGTCATTCCCGCGCGGCTGGTCCAAAAAAACCTGCTGCGCCTCAAGCCGGAGACGGATTTCCGCGACGCCGCCCTGACCGAGCCGCTGGCGTGCGTGGCGCAGGGTGTGGAGGACGCCCAATTGCGCCCCGGAGAGCAGGTCCTGGTTCTTGGCGCCGGCCCCATCGGCCTGATGTTTGTCGCGCTGGCGACGCATCTGGGTTGCCAGGTGGCGGTGGCCGGTCGCGGCGAAAAACGATTGCGACTGGCGCGAAAACTGGGAGCGCGCGAGGTTTTTGAGGCCGCAGAGACCGCAGGGCCGCCCGCCGGCAAACCGTCGTTGGAACGCCTCCACACGTCAATGCTTCAGCCCTTTGACGCGGTCATTGAAGCCGTGGGCAAACCGGAAACGTGGGAGGCGGCCATCCGGTTGGTCCGCAAGGGCGGCACGGTGAATTTTTTTGGCGGCTGCCCGTCGGGCACGACGATCACTCTGGACGCGGGATTGATGCACTACTCCAGCCTGACGCTGCTGGCCAGTTTCCATCACACGCCGCGGACAGTCCGGCGCGCGCTGGAGTTGATCGAGGCCGGCGTGGTTCGCGCCATGGATTTTGTGGACGGGGAATGCCCGCTGAGCCGCCTGCCGGAGTTGTTCCAGTCCATGGCCGCAGGCAACCACGCCGTCAAAACGCTGATCAACGTCCACGAATCAAACGACTAAAGAATGACGGATTTTAAATGGCGGTCTTCTACGACTTTCTGCAAATTGAAGCGAATATAAGACACAGTTCCTTTGCTTCCTGCCAAAGTTTTCGCGCTTTGGAGTCTGGTTCCGCGGCGGCAACCATCCGCAACCATAATTTGGTTTCGCGGGCTTCCTTACGACAGGTGCCAATTTTATTTTTGAAATCCTTTTTGGAAACGGCATCATCCGCTTCACAAAATTTGCCCCGATGCTTGTGCCGGCCCGGACAAGCTGGCTGATTAAAGGCGCGTTTACGGCATTGCGAGGAATTTCTTTTGCGAGGCCAATTACCGCTTCACCGAAAATGGCCGTCCGTTCCTCCAAATCAAAGGCTCGCCCTTTAGTTCGCCATTCGGGTTTGGAGATTCATTAGACATTATGGTTTAGGAATGAGTCATTTCAGAAAACTCTCGACCACCGCGTGCATTTTCTTCAAGTCAGGCAGGTTGACGTACATCATGTGGCCGGCCTGGAACGTGGCGTAAGTGATGTTGGACCGATAGGCCGGGTCCAGCGGCATGTGGTCCAGCGAGTAACGGATCGTGTCGGGCGGGCACACCAGGTCGCGCAGACCGTTGAGCACCAGCACGCGCATGTAAGGGTTTTGGTTCATCACAGACGCCAGTTGGTCGCTGATGCCGGGGTAGCGGTTGTGCGCCCGGTACTTCCAAGGCTGCACGCTGGCAATCATTTCATAAGGCAGATCGTCCTCGAACTTCAGTTCCTGGCGCACATAGGCGTTCATCGCCGCGGCAAACGGCCCGTAAACCGCCGCATAGGAGGGATCGAAATCCGGATACGGCGAGGCCGGATCGTCGTCGCGCCCGGAGATGCGCGCGTCGTAGGCCCCCAGGATCAACCCCCGGTCATGCAGGAGCTCTTTGCGGAAGACGCCCGGGTCAATCCGCAAACGGTGGTCCTCGATGACCTGCGGCCGGAGGCCGGTGAGCCGGGCGAGTTCGGCGGTGATTTTTTTCCGTTCGGCGGCCGGCAGCGCCGCGCCCTGTTGCAGCGCCGAGGCGTATTCGCCTGTGGCAAACGCCCGCGCCTCGGCCAGCGCCTTGGGCAGGTCGCGTTGCAGGTCCGGCGGAAGTTTTTTGAAATAATGCGCCGTGGCGGTGAAGTTCGGCAGAAAGAGCTCGTACGGCAGATCATTGCCCGGGCCGGGGCTGATGGTGGCAAAGTCCAGGACGCCGGACCCGAAGATCAGCCCGTTCAAATACATGCCGTAACGCGACCGCAACCGCTCCGCCAGGCCCGCCGCCCGGAAGGTGCCGTAGCTCTCGCCGTAAAGATACTTCGGCGAGAGCCAGCGGTCGTGGCGCGTCGTCCAGAGCCGGATGAATTCGCCGACGGAATCCAGGTCGGCGGATTGTCCGAAGAACTCCTCGGCCTTTTCGTCCTTGGCCGCGCGGCTGAAGCCGGTGGCCACCGGGTCAATGAACACCAGGTCGCTCCCGTCCAGAATCGAATAGGGATTGTTCACGAGGCGGAACGGCGGCTTGGGCAGCGTGCCGTCATCGTTCATTTTCACACGGCGCGGACCCAGCGCCCCCAGGTGCAGCCACACCGACGACGAGCCGGGGCCGCCGTTGAAGCAAAAGGTGACCGGCCGCGCAGCCTTGTCCGTCTGGCCCAGACGCGTGTAGGCAACATAAAACACCGATGCGCTGGACGTGCCGTCTGGTTTGAGGATCGGCAACATGCCCGTCTCGGCCTGATAGGTCACCGACTGGCCGGCGATGGTGACGGTGTTGGTGATGAAAACCGGCGTGTGCGAGGCGTCGGGGATGTTGGCGACCGTCCGGCGGGCTTCCGTTTTTTTCGCTGCGGCCGGCGCCGCCGGGTGGCCCGAAAGCGGCGACTGGGTCTCGTTGGTTTCCACGGCATAGACGCGGACGGCGAGAAGGAGGGGCAAAATCCAGCGGATGTTCTTCATGGCGCGGCCATTTTAGAAGCGGTCGGGCAAACCGCAAATGCAAACTCTCTCCGTTGTGGAAGACGCGGCTGACACGTCAGAGATCTCGAAATTGGATCTGATCTTCGCGAGGAAGAGGCCCTCGGCGCCAAACTCGTGAGTGCTATCGGCTTCCTCCGGCAATCGCCCACCCGGTTGGCTTGTCTCCACATTGCCCCCGGCTTGCGCCGGGTCACCACTCCTCACCTGGCCGGCAACCTTCCCGGCGTCCTGCGGCTTCCCGCGAATCCGGTGCTTGCGCGGACAGACCCGACGGCCTGATAAATTTGACAATGCATTTGTAAAAATGCGCAATTGACCGCCAGCCCCGCGCCGTGCTATCCATGCAGACTGGAAATGCCAAACAACCTCGACTTCGAAAACTTATGAAAAGATTTCTACGTCCGACGGGCTTGGGCGTTCTGCTGACGTTCGCGGCGACGTCCGCGTTGGCGCAAACGGATTTCTACACCGAAAACCCGAGCTATAGTTTGAGCCTGAACCCGCCCAAATCCGGTTACAGCGGCAACGTCGGCCTGAGCTTTCAGGCGACCAATGTGCTGACCGGGCAGACGATGTATGTGACTGCGTTGGGCTTTTACGCCGGCACGAACGGCGAATGGACGGGGGCGGGCACGGTGGATTACGACCATACCTTGTCGCTGTGGGGGCCGGCCGGCGCCGGGAACGCCAATTTCGGCAGCCTCAACCTGGCCTCTGTGACGCTGAACGCGGGAACTGCCGTGGATGCCGACGGTTTTGCCTGGGTTACGTTAAACAGTCCCATTGCCCTGGCGAATAACAGCTATTATTCCCTTCTCACCAGCGTGACCTCCGGTCAAACCACGGACCCGTACTTGGATCCCTATGACAATGGTTCCACCGGCAATTCGGCTATCTCCGTCACTTCCGGCGCGCCGCTCAAGCCTTACGAGGGGGCCTACAGCACCTCAGGCTACGCCTATTCCGGTTCCGGATATTTGGGGCCGAACCTGCAATTTCAAGTGGTTCCGGAGCCGGCCTCCCTGGCCTTGCTGGCCGGCGGCCTGGCGGCGGCCCTCATTTCCCGGCGGCGCACATCACACCGACGACCCATTGCCCGGTGAAGCCGATTTGCCGACGGTTGCATCAAGCAGCACATCAGCTTCCTGGCGCAACGGCGCACTCTGGAAAGCATCGCGGTCCCCCCATTTCCACCGGAACACCAGAGACCCGCTCCGCACGGACCTGGGTCAAGTTCCGGAAACAAAATGGCGGAGTTGCGCATTGACGTCCCAGCCGCACCCGCAAGATTGTCATCGCGCAGCGGCTGGCGATTCACCGCATCCAGCCGAAGCAGGACCAAATGGCCAGCCACATCCCCAGGGTCGCGCTGTTGATTGAAAGCTCGCGCTATTACGGTCGCGGCATTTTGCGCGGCATCGCCAAATACACCCACCTGCACGGGCCGTGGTCCTGCTTCACCGAGGAGCGCGAATTGCACAGCGTTATCCCCGCCTGGCTGACCCGCTGGAAGGGCCACGGCATCATCGCGCGCATCGAGGACCGGCGCATGGCCAAAATTCTTCTCGGCCTGCGTCATCCGGTGGTGGACGTCCTGGGCAACGCGCGCTTCGGGGGCATTCCCGCCTTCGACAGCGACGCCCAGGTCGCCGCCCGGCTGGCTGCGGATTTTTTTCTCAACGCCGGTTTTCAGCGCTTTGCATACTGCGGTTACGAGAAAATTCCGTTCTCGGAGCGGCGCGAGGCGGCATTCGGCGCCCATCTGGCGCGGCAGGGGAAAAAAGTCCGCGTCTTCTCGCCGCCGTTGCCGCGGGACTCCCATTCGCACATCCAGGCCATCGAACGCCACGGCCTGAGCATGGAACAATCCATCGCCCAATGGCTGAAGCGGCAGCCGCGGCCGCTGGCCTTGTTCGCCTGCAACGACGTGCGCGCCCAGCAGGTGCTCAACGCCTGCCGCGAACACGGCATCAAAGTGCCCGAGGAAGTCGCGGTCATGGGCGTGGACAACGACGACGTGCTGTGCAACCTTTGCGACCCGCCGCTGACCAGCATCGAGCCGGACACCGAACGGCTGGGATACGAGGCGGCCGCGCTCCTGGACCGGATGATGCGCGGCAGGCGCCCGCGAAACGGCTTGACGCAGATTCCACCGCTGCGGGTTGTCGAGCGCGCCTCCACCGACGCGGTGGCCATTGAAGACCCGGTCACCGTCCAGGCGGTGCGATTCATCCGCGACCAGGTGGGCCGGGGCATCGCCGTCAAGGACGTGCTCAACCACGTGGGCCGCTCCCGGACCGATCTCGAGCAGCGTTTTCGGCGCTGGCTCCGGCGCAGCGTCCGGGCCGAAATCATCCGCCGCCGGATGGATCGCATCTGCGAGCTTCTGCTGCAGACCGACCTGCCTCTGGGAGAAATCGCCACGCGGGCCGGCTTCGCCAACTCCGCCCATCTGTGCCGGCTGTTTCGCCGCCGCCTGGGCCAAACCCCGGGGCAATATCGTCGCCGCCCCAACCGCAAATTTCCGTTCTAATCCAGTTAAAGACCCTGTCAAAATTGGAAATCGGTTTGTCAAAAACGACAATGGACGGCCTCGCGGAGGCCTCCTAAATTGCCGTCGCTTGAGTCCCAAACGCAAGACATCGCGCGCGGAAGGTTTTCGGCCGCGCCGGCAACCAAACCACAGACCATGAAACCACCACAAAACGCGCTCGTTACCCTGCGCGCGCTGACCGCGGGCATCCTGCTCGGCGCGGTCGAACCGGGCCTGGCCCAGGCGACGCAAATGCTTTACTCCACGCCGACCAACGCGGCGCGCGATACTTACACCGGCGGCATCGGCTGCAAGTTCCAGGTGGGCGCCAGCAATGTCATCGTGTCGCACCTGGGATTTTTTGATCAGAACAACGACGGGCTGGCCGTGTCCCACCAGGCGGGTTTGTTCGACGCCGGCGGCTCAACCCTCCTGGGACAGGTCACGGTGCCCGCCGGGACGGATGCTTATTTGACGAACGGCTTCCGGTGGATGCCGCTCGACCCGCCCTTGTTGCTGGCGAGCAACACCACCTACATCGTCGCCGCCATGGTGGGCAATGGCGACGGCGACGCATGGCAGGATGCCTTCACCCCGGCTTGGAATCCGTTTTTTGTCGGCAACACCGGCACCTCCACCCGGCACGCGATGTATGGCCCCGGAAACGCCGCCTGGCCGCCGGCGTCTTTCAGCCAGAATGGCAACAACAACACCTACGGCAATGTGACGCTCGGCTACCTGGAGGTCGGCCCGGCGCGAGTGGGGGTCGCGCAGACCAATGTCTCCATCAGCGCCGGACAAACGCTGTCGGTCCTGGGATTTGCCAGCGGCCAGCAGCCGGTGACTTACCAGTGGTATTTGTCGCCGCACACGCCGTTGCCCAACCAGACCAACGCGTCGTTGATCATCGCCGACGCCGCCACCGGCGACAGCGGCACCTATTTCCTGACCGCCAGCAACGCGCTGGGCAGCGAGCAAAGTGCGGACGTGACCGTGTTGGTGACAAGTTTTCCGGTCGGCATCACACAGGAGCCGACAAATCTGACCGTGTTCGCAAACTATCCGGCCGCCTTTTCCCTCGTCGCCAGCGGCTCGCCGCCGGTCTTTTTTCAATGGTTGCGCGACGGCACCGTCCTTCCCGTCGCGACCAATGCCAGCTATTCGTTCACGGCTGATTTGACGAACAACGGGGACATTTATTCCTGCTTGGCCTCGAATTACACCAGCCTGACCCCCTACATTGCCACCAGCAGCGACGCGACGTTGACCGTGCTGCCCAATCTGGCGTTGCCGCAGCAATTTTTGCATGGAGCCAGGGCCAACACCGCGACGAATAATTTCAGCGGATTGGTCGGCGGACAATTTGCGGTCGGAAATTCGCCGGTGCTGGTGACGCATCTGGGTTACTACGCGAGCCAATTCATTGATCCCTCCAACGCCGTCCTGACTGCGGACCATCGCGTGGGGATATTCAGCGCCAACGGCAGCGCGCTTTACGGGTATGTGACGGTTTCGGCCGGCACCCACAGCGTCGTGAACGGTTATATGTGGGCGCCCCTCGATCCGCCGCTGGTGCTGTCGAACAACACACAATATCTCCTGGTCGCCGAAGTTTTCAGCGACACCGATCCGTGGGGCGATACCTACGGTGTCCCGGACTTGAACCCGTACTTTGCCACCGCCTGCGACGCCACCTACTGGGGCGCGGCGTGGCCCAATGCGGGAGCGGCCGGCGGCTACAGCGGGCAAATGTACAGCGCGCCCAACCTGGCCATCCTGGCCCTGCCCACGCCCTCGGCCTTTTTCCAGCCGACCAACGTCACTCAATACGCCGGACTGGGTGTGTCTTTGACCGCGACCGTGGCCGGCCAGGCGCCGGTGACGCTTCAATGGTACAAAGACAACATCCCTTTGTCGGACCAAACCAATCTGGTGCTGGTCCTGACCAACGTCACCACGGGCGATTCCGGCGATTACTACGTGATGGTGACCAACACCGTCAGCGGCGCGAGCGCTGCAAGCACCAGCGCGACCGTTACGGTGGTGCCGGACACCGGCCCGAGCATCGTCCAAGACATCCAATCTCAGGACGTTTTCGCCTATTCCACCGTGCAATTCGCGGCCGGCGCCTCCGGCACGCCGCCGCTAAGCTACCAGTGGACATTCGATGGCGGGGCGATTACGGGAGGCACCAACAGCACGCTGACTTTGAGTGACGTTTCCGCCGCGAACGTGGGCGACTACCAACTCACTGTAACAAACAATTACGGCAGCGCGACCACCTCGGTCGCCACCCTCACGGTGGAGGTTCCGACGGCGGGCACCTATCCGGCGGCGGTAATGGGGCCGGATCTGTTGCTGTATTACCGCTTCAGCGACGCCAACAGCGGATTGGGCGTGGCCACCAACCAAGGCAGCCTCGGTCTCGCCTACAACGGCACTTATGAAGGCGGTTACTCCGGCGTGGCGGGGCCGACCGGTTTTTCAAACTTTGAGCCCGACAACCTGGCCGTGTTGCTGGACGGCTATTCCGCCGACGTGTTGGTGCCGTCGCTGGCCAACGTGGTTCTCACCAACGCCACCATCGCCGCCTGGGTTGAGGATGGCGGCGGGCAACCGGACAATTCAGCCATCTTTTTCCATCGCTCCACAGCAGTGTTCGGCCTGGCCAACGGCGTCACCACCAACGGCGCCGAATGGTTGAAATACACCTGGAACGGCAATTTTTACAACAATGACACCGGGCTGATCCTGCCGACCAACCAGTGGACGTTCGCGGCCATGGTCATCAATCCCACCAACGCGGCGATCTATCTGCAGGATGGCACGAGCATGAAGTCCACGAACTTCGCCGGGACTTATCCGCCTGCGCCGCTCAGCGGCGACAGTTACGTGGGGTGGGACACCGCCGGCGGCGCGACCGGCCGCCGATGGACCGGCGCCATTGACGAGGTCATGGTCTTCGATCAGGCGCTGTCGCCCTCGGCCATCAATGCCCTGTATCAGGGGGTGCCGGCCACGGTAACACTGGCCATCGAACCATCGGGCAACCAACTGGTGCTCAAGTGGTCGAGCGGAACGCTCCTGGAGGCGCCCAGTGTCAACGGTCCGTGGACGACTAACAGCGCGGCCCGGTCGCCTTACTCCCTGACGCCGACGGGCGCGATGAGATTCTATCGCGTTTTGGCGCAGTGAAGAAGTTTGCGATGACCGACCGATTCGAGCGTCTGCCGGCGCTGCGGCGGACGATGATTTCCGACTTCATGAACATTTCCCGCGAAGAGGCGAAGGCGCCGGCGATGGCCGGCCATCCTTTTGAATTGCCGCCGGTGCGAAGTTCAAAATCCGCCCCTCGAAATCAACCGGGCTTTACCTTGATTGAACTGCTGGTGGTGATCGCGATCATCGCCATTCTCGCTGCGCTGTTGCTGCCGGCGCTGGCGGGGGCGAAGGTCCGGGCCTTGCGAATTCAATGCGTCAGCAACAAAAAACAATTGGGCCTGGCATTGACGATGTATGCCAATGACAACGGCGACTATTTTCCCTCGTATCTGGGCTGGGCTTGTTGGGGAGGAAAAAAAGGCAGCGGCAAGCCTGCTCCAAACTATGGCTGGAATGTTCCGGACACCGCGCGTCCGCTCAACCATTACACGCCCAATGTCAACGTCTATCATTGCCCCGCAGACAAGGGGGACACCTTCCAGCCGGGAGTGACTTGGACCGCCGGACAGACGTGTTTTGACGATTGGGGCAACAGCTATTTGATGCCCTGGAGACAGACGGGCTTGCTGGACGCCGACACCGGCGCCAACGGGAGTTACGGTTACTCCTATTACGGCATCGAAGCCATCGGCGGCGATGCGACGACCAAAACCGGGAACAAGCCGATGAAGGCGTCGGAAATGCGCTCGCAAACCACCACGAAAATCATCCTGCTGGACTGGCCCGGCGCCCCCGACCGCGCGCTAAACCAGGTTTCTGCCTGGCACGCCTTTACCGGCAAGGGACTTTTCAACATCCTTTACGGCGATGGCCATGTTCAGGCTTATTTGTTCACCGCGCAGCAGCGTTATCCGCAGACCCCCTGGGGAGCAAAGGTGGATCCCGGAACCCGCGGTTATTGGTAGGAGATTGACGGGGCAGACGGTTCTTGGTGGGGTGAAAGCCGGAAGTCTGTGCTCGTCACCCGGGGCGTTCGATGGATAAGTTCAGAAAGTGGCCCGACGGCCGGCAAAGGCTTTGGATTTTGACATGACAAAAAAAACACCATCCCCGGCTCCGGAAAATACGGGGACCATTGATGCTCCAGAAAATGACAGGACCGCGAAGGGTCTCGACTTTCCCAGCGCGGCGCGGCAAACGGCACCGGATTTGCAGTCGGGACCGGCTTCCAGAACATCCATGGGCGGTCGAGAAATGCCAAACCAGCCGGTTTCAGTCCGTGTGGAGGAACGGCTCATTCCCACCTATCTCCCCGCGGCGCCCGACCGCAACCCGATGTTTCTGGAAAAACGGGTGTATCAAGGCAGCAGCGGCAAGGTCTATCCCCTGCCGTTCACGGACCGGATTGCGGAGGCGAAAACTGACCGCAAATGGAAAACCGTTTGGCTGGAAAATGAATTTCTGCGCGTGATGATCCTGCCCGAAATCGGCGGGCGCATTCACGCCATCCAGGACAAGACCAACGGCTACGACCTCATTTACAACCAGCCCGTAATCAAGCCCGCCCTGGTCGGCCTGGCCGGGCCGTGGGTTTCCGGCGGCATCGAGTTCAACTGGCCGCAGCATCATCGTCCGGCGACCTTTCTGCCCGTGGATTTTGAAATCGAAGCGCACGCCGACGGCTCCCGGACCGTCTGGTTGAGCGACCACGACCCGATGTGCCGCATGAAGGGCATGCACGGCGTCTGCCTGCATCCGGGCAGGGCGCTGGTCGAACTCAAGGTGCGCGCCTACAACCGCACGCCGTTCGTGCAGACTTTTCTGTGGTGGGCCAACGTCGCCACGCGGGTCCACGAGGCCTATCAAAGCTTTTTCCCGCCGGACGTTTACTACGTCGCCGACCACGCGCGCCGTTCCATGAGCGAATATCCGCTGGCCCGGGGATTTTATTACGGCGTGAATTACGGCGAACGGGGGCGCAAAGGCATTCCCAAACTTGAAATTCCGCGTCAATTTGTTCCGCCGCATTGCGGTGACAATTCC
>JAGWMQ010000004.1 GCA_028873125.1 Verrucomicrobiota bacterium
AGCTGCACGACCCGCGTTTGATTCCCCACTCACCCTTGGCCAGAACTTATCATGCCTTCGAGCGTCAACTAAGTGACTACTTCCAAGCCCATTTCGCCGCCTGAAAACCTGACCTGTCTACTTCAGATTTTAATTTTCAAGGATTCTAGAGCACCTTGATGGCATTCCGATGTGTAGAGACTGTCCAGACGAAGTAATTCGGATGCCCGCTTCGGATCAGTCGTGTGCAGGCTTTCGCGCTCTCCGGTCTGATTGTCGTGGATGTAGTAATTGCCACCGCGCAGGCGATAGCAGATGATCCGGAATCGGTCCTTCATTTCCATGTCTCCCATGATAACTCCGACCGACTCCCATGTGTGAGCCCGATGGTGCCAACCGACACGACCAGGCGCGCATGGGGGTGAGCGTTCGCGTGGTTGGCTACCGGCCTGGCCTCCAATCGGCAAGACCGGTGCCAATCACGCGAACGCGAAAGGGGAATGTTTTGCGTCGTTTGGTGTCGGCCAACCGGACATTTGAACAGCGGAGACACCCCGCTGTCGAAAAACGGAAGGAGAATGCAGGGCACATTTTTGTAACCATCCGGTTACTTGTGCGTCTGGTGTTAATGGTTGAGTTAAGGAAGCATGAGAACAATCATTTCGACCTATCCGGGCTTTCGGTCTTTGCCCAAAGGCGTCAAGCAACTGCTGGTGGTCTCTGAAAGCCATTTCTTCGATGGAGCAAATCTCGAGTTTTTGGGGCCGGGTGGGCAGAGGCCGAGGCAAATAAAAGAATGGCGTGCGATCCGGCCGGAGAACAAGTCTGCCGTCAAGGTGGGTTTCGGGTTGATTCGGGCGATGACCACGCTCATCACGCTCGGGCGTGAGGCGGCACACTGGCACAAGGGCTAAATTTTACCATGGGCAAGTCGCAGGGCAAAAATGGTTGATTTTGTTGGCAAAAATGAAGTGGCCGCGAACATGACCTTAAGAGATCGGTGCTGGATTTTGTGCTGGCGCCGTGTGCTTTCCGGTGAGCCCGAGGGACACAGGGCGAAAGTCGTTGAAGATCATTGGGTGAAGACCGTCGCCTTGCGGCACGGCCCCCAATCGCAAGCTCCAATTGCCCGGCGGCAGCCTCATCCCGCCAGGACCTCGCGGCAGGCGGATTGGAGCTTCTTCAAATTCGCCCTGGACCTGGCCTCGATGTAGCAGCGGAGGAGCGGTTCCGTGCCGCTGGCGCGGAAGGCGACCCATTCGTCGTTGGGCAGCAAAAATTTGTAGCCGTCGGTGGTGATGAATTTTTCCACCTTGAACGGGCCGATGTTCTGCAGGCCGCCGCCGAGCCGGGCCAGCAGCGCGTCCTTTTTCTCCGGCGCAAAACCGACGTTGAGCCGGTCGGTGTAGAAATTCCCGATCTGCTTTGACAACTCGCGCAGGATCCGGCCAAGCGATTTCCTTTCCACGGCCAGCAGTTCGGCCATCAGCAGGCAGGCCAGGATGCCGTCCTTCTCCGGCACGTGACCCTTGACGCTCAGGCCGCCGGATTCCTCGCCGCCGACGATGATCGGCTCGCTTTCCATCAGCGCGCCGATGTATTTGAAGCCCACGGGCGTTTCGTGGACTTTCACGCCGAGCCACCGGGCGACGGCGTCCACCTGATGGCTGGTGGGCACGGTGCGCACGACGGCGCCGGTCCAGCGCCGGTTCTTCTTCAAATGATACAGCGCGAGCGCCAGGACCTGGTTGGGCGTCAGCCAGGCGCCGTCCTGATCCACGATGCCGAAGCGGTCAGCGTCGCCGTCCAGGCCCAGGCCAAGTTGCGCCCCGCCACGGCGGACGAATCTGCTCACCGCGGCCATGTTCGCGGCGTTCGGTTCGGGATGGTGCCCGCCGAAAAGGGGATTCAATTCGTTGTGAAACAGGGTCACCTTGGCGCCGACGCCCTCGAGCAACGTGTCCAGATAGCCGTGCCCGGTGCCGTAGCTCAAATCCACGGCCACTTTGAGCCGGGCCTTTTTGAGCGCGGCAAAATCCACCAGCCGATGAAGCTGTTTGAAGTAAGCCGGCTGCGGATTGAACGTCCGGCACCGGAACGTGCCGATGACCGCGCCTTTGAATCTCCATTGCCGCGGTTGGAGCCGCGCGATGCCGGCCTCGATTTGGCGGGTGACTTCCGGCGTGGCGGGCGCGCCGTTGGCCGTGGAAAACTTCAGGCCCTGATACTCCGGGGGATTGTGGCTGGCGGTCATGGTGATGCCGCCCAGCGCGCGACGATGACGGATGGCGTGGGCGATGACCGGTGTGGGCGTATCGCGGTTGCACAACAGCGGCTCCAGGCTGGCGGCGGCCAAGACCTCGGCGGCGGCCAGGGAAAATTCGCGCCCGAGAAACCGGGTGTCATGGCCCAGGATTACGAGCGGTTTGCGTCCGTGGACGGCCGATTCCGGATTTCCGATTTTGGCCTTCAAAAAGCCGGCGATGCCCTGCGTGGCGAGCCGGACGTTGTCGAAGGTGAAATCGCGCGCGATGAGGCCGCGCCAGCCGCTGGTTCCAAATTTAATCATCCGCTACAGCGTTGAAGCGTTGAGGCGGAACACGTTCTGACGCTTCACGCTTTAACGCCTCAACGAAATTCAACTTTTCCAGTCAAACGCCTTTTTCTTCAACGCGTAAAGGTAACCCACGAACAAAATCACCAGAAACGAAACCATCGAACCGAGGATGAGGTTGCGCGTGGCGTGCTCGGCGAGCATCTGCTTGTAAACCACCGCCCACGGATACATGAAGACCACCTCGATGTCAAACAGGATGAACAGCATGGCCACCAGGTAGAATTTCACGGAGAAGCGCGCGCTGCCCTCGCCGATGGGGTCCTTGCCGCATTCGTAGGGCGCGTCCTTGGCGCGGGTGCGCCGCCCGCGGCTGCCGAACAGGACCGACACCATGAGCGTCCCGGCCGCGAAGCCGACGGCCGCCACGAGGAGCATGAGCACCGGGATGTACTGCGCCAGTTGCGAATTCGCCATGGGCGGAATTTAGAAACGGCCGGAAAGAATTTCAACACCAAAACACCGCGCGCGACTTCATTTTCTGAACAGCCACAGCGCCAGCGTCAGGAGCGCGCCCAGAAAGAGACAGGTGGTGATGGGAAAATAAAAATGAAAATCGCCCCTGGAATAATGGAAGTCGCCCGGCAGCCGGCCCAGCCAGCCCCGGCCCAGCCCGGACCACAGCCACGCCCCGGCCAGGATCAGCAGCAGGCCGGCCAACACCAGCATTTTCCCCGCCTCGTTCATTTCCTCGGAATATAATCCCCCCGGACGCGCGGGGCAAAAGCCGGATTGCCAAAAGGCAATCTTTGAAATTGATTTTTGCATAAGATGCGCCAACTTAAAGCCAATCACTCGGGAATCAGCCGCACTTTATGGTTCAGAAAGATTTGACGAACGACCCGACGGCGGTTGCCACGCAGGTGCAGGCCGCGTATCTGGCGATGTTCCCGCAGGCCGACACGCGGTTTGTGCCGCTGGCGTTCGGCTGGGCGCTGGACTGCTTTTGCGGCCACTACGCCGGCTACCAGGCGGTGGACACGCGTTACCATGACTTCGAACACACGTTGCAAGGGACCCTGTGCATGGCCCGCCTCCTGCACGGCCGGCACATCGCGGGGGCGCAGCGGCCGCTGCCCCGGCGGCTGGTGGAGCTGGGTTTGTTGGCCATTCTGCTGCACGACACCGGTTATTTGAAGAAACGGGACGATACCAAGGGCACCGGCGCCAAGTACACCGTCACGCACGTCCAGCGCAGCGCCGCCTTCGCCGCCCAACTGCTCGGCCAAAAAGGCTCCGACCAGCACGACATCATCGCGGTGCAAAACATGATCCGTTGCACCGGCGTGGATGCGCTGCTGAGCACCATCCCGTTCCAGGATGATCTGGAGCGGACCGCCGGTCGCGCGCTGGGCACGGCCGATTTGCTCGGCCAGATGGCGGCCGACGACTACGTTGAAAAACTGCCGATCCTCTACGCCGAATTCGCCGAGGCCGCCGCCTTCACCAAGGACCGGACGCACCTGATCTGCCTGTTCACCAGCGCCGACGATTTGATGCAAAAGACGCCCATCTTCTGGGAGAAATACGTGAGGATGAAGCTGGACCGCGAGTTCGGCGGGCTGCATCAGTTCTTGAAGTCGCCCTATCCCGACGGTCCGAACCCTTATCTCAAGCGCATCGAGGCCAACATCGAGCGCGTCCGTCAGGCGGTCGCCGCCAAAAGGCAAAGCAACTCTCGGTGAACCTGATAATTTCCTTTTGCCGGGGCCGGTTTGGCGGTTCAATGGCCGGTCATGTCGCGTGAATACGTGCTGGAACGGGCGTCGCCGGAAGTCCATCTGCAGATTGACTATCCGCGCGAGCTCAATCCGCAGCAACTGGCGGCCGTCACCGCGCCGCCCGGGCCGGCGCTGGTCATCGCCGGAGCCGGCTCGGGCAAGACGCGCACGCTCATCTACCGCGTCGCCTATCTGCTCGAACAGGGCATTCCCGCCGACCGGATCCTGCTCCTGACCTTCACCAACAAGGCTGCCGGCGAAATGATGCGCCGCGTCGCCGATTTGCTGGGCCGGCCGCTGCCGGCGCTCTGGGGCGGCACGTTTCATTCCATCGGCGCGCGAATTCTGCGACTGCACGCCGACGCCCTCGGCTACCGCCGCGATTTCACCATCCTGGACCGGGACGACGCCAAGGACCTGATCAAGGCCTGCCTCGCCGAGGCCGGCATTGAAACCAAGCGCAAACGCGGCGCGAAGGGCGCGCACTTTCCGAAACCCGAGGTGCTCGGGGAAATTTTTTCGCTCGCCGTCAATACCCACCAGACCGTGGGCGCTGTCCTGGAGGCGCAATTCAACTATTTCGAGCCGTTTGCCGAAGCCATCGCCGACGTGGCGCGGCGCTACGTCCAGCGCAAACGCGCGGCGAACGCGATGGATTTCGACGACCTGCTGGCGCTCTGGCTCAAGCTGCTCCAGGAGAACACGGACCTGCGCGAGCGTTACCAGCGCCGTTTCCAGTTCCTCCTCGTGGACGAATACCAGGACACCAACAAGCTGCAGGGCGATTTGATTGACCTGCTGGCGGCCCGGCACCGCAACGTCATGGTGGTGGGCGACGACGCGCAGAGCATCTACGCCTGGCGCGGCGCGAATTTTCTGAACATCCTCGAGTTCCCGAAGCGGTACCCGGGCGCGCAGGTGTTCAGAATCGAGACCAACTACCGGAGCACGCCGGAGATCCTGCGCGTGGCCAACGCCGCCATCGCGTCCAACAGGGAGCAATTCAAAAAAAACCTCGCGCCGGCGCGCAAATCCGGCGTGAAGCCGGCGGTCGTCGCCTGCCAGGACGCCGCGCAGCAATCCGCCTTCATCGCCCAGCGCGTTCTGGAGTTGCGCGAGGAGGGCACGAACCTGAACCGGATCGCCGTGCTGTATCGTTCACATTTTCACGCGCTGGAATTGCAGCTTGAACTGACCCGGAGGCAAATCCCGTTCTCCATCACCAGCGGCATCCGGTTCTTTGAACAGGCGCACATCAAGGACGCGGCGGCGTATCTCAAGCTCGTCGCCAATCCGCGGGACGAGGTTTCCTTCAAGCGGCTGGTCCAGCTTCTGCCGGGCATCGCCGCGAAAGGCGCGGACAAGCTTTGGGGAAAATTTCAGGAAACCTTGGCTGCTGGCGTCCCGCTTCCGAAGAACGAACAGGGCGCGCCATCCAAATTACAACCCCGGACGCCAGACGCCAGGCGCCATTCCCTCGCCACGACGCTGCAAGGAATTTCCAAATCCGTTCCGGCGAAGGCGGCTGCCGCCTGGGCGCAGTTCGCCGCCACCATTTCCCAGCTCGAGGATGAGGCCCTTCGCAAAAGCCCGGCCAAAATGCTGCGGCTGGTGATGGACGCGGGCTACGACGATTATCTCAAGGAAAATTTCGCCAACTACCGCAACCGCCTGGACGACCTCGAACAACTGGCCGTGTTCGCCCACCCGTTCGACTCGGTCGAGGATTTCCTCACGCAACTGGCGTTGCTCACCAACGTCGAGGCCGAGGACAACCAGGCCGCCGGGAGCGACGACGAGTGCCTCCGGCTCTCGACGATTCATCAGGCCAAGGGGCTGGAGTTCGACTCCGTATTTGTCATCATGCTTTGCGACGGGCTGTTTCCGTCCGCCCGTTCGATGGAGAGCATCGAGGGCGAGGAAGAGGAGCGCCGGCTGTTTTACGTGGCCATCACCCGCGCCCGGAACGAGCTTTACCTGAGTTATCCGCTGATGCGCGCCGGCTTCGTCAATTCCGGCGGCGAGGCCATGCAACTGCCCTCGCGCTTTCTGTCCGAAATCCCGCGCGATTTGCTCGACGAGTGGCGGCTGCGGTAGGCTGCGGGGTTTCAACGAGGCCGGGCGCCAGGCCATTTGCGACCGCTCCATTTCAGAGTCCGCCCTCGCATGTGGTGGGTCATTCCGGCAGCCCGCGCCATTGCCGCCAGGCCACGTAGGGATCGATCCGGTCCAGGAGAAAGTAGGCCCAGCGCTGTTTGAGTTTCTGCCAGACCGTGCGCGACCGGCGCCACTCTTCGCGGGTCACCCGCCGGCACAGGCGCAGGGTCTCCGTGAAAATTACCCGCGCTTGTCTTGCGATTTCTCCGTTGTCAAAACGGATCATCAGTTCGTAATTGATCTGCAGACTGCGCGGGTCGAGGTTGCTGGAGCCGGTGTAAACCGCGTCGTCCACCAGAAACAGTTTGGCATGGAGAACCTGCGGTTGATACTCGTAGATTTCCACGCCGGCGTTCAAAAGCCGCCGGTAGAGGCTCTGGGCGGCGAGCTTGGAAAGCTGCACGTCGGTTTTGCCGGGCAGGATCAATTGCACCCGTCCGCCCCGTTTGACGACGCGGACCAGGTCGCGCCGCAGCCGCCACGAGGGCAGAAAGTAGGCGGTCATGATCTGCGCGCTTCTTGCGCCCGCCAGGTCCCTTCGCAAGGCCCGCCGGAAGGGGCTTTGGCCGCGGCCCGGACCGCTGAACAGAATTTGCTCCGGCGGCACCGCCACCGTCTGCTTGGCGCTGAATTTGCGCCAGCGCGTGAAATGCCGGTGGCGGAACTCGGCGCGCGCGAACATGTCCTCGAACGACGCGGCCAGCCGCGCCGCCAGGGGACCTTCAATTTTCAATCCCATGTCGCACCAGCCGCTGGTCACGCCGTCGCCGTGGTAGGCCGGCGCGACGTTGAAGCCGCCAACGAACGCCACCCGGTGGTCGCACACGAGCAGCTTGCGGTGGTTCCGGATGGTCGCCCGTCTCAAGGTCATGGGGTTGAACCAGCGCACCTCGCCGCCGGCCCTCCGCAGCGGCTCCCAAAAATCGTCCGGCAGGAAGAGCGAACCGAGCGCGTCCACCAGGACCCGCACGCGCGCGCCGCGTGCGCAGGCGTTCTTCAGGGCCGATCGGAAGGCGCGTCCCAGCGGGCATTCCTCGAACGTGTAGATTTCCAAACAAACCGATTGGGTGGCGACGTCAATGGCCGCGAGCATTGCGGGAAAGGCCGCGTCGCCGCCGCGCAACCAGTGATAAGCCGAATTTGATTCCATCCGCTTTAATGTTACAGGAAATTACCGCGTTCCACCGGCCGGCGCATCTTTTTTTCCGCCGTGTTGCGGTGATGCCGTTGCGACTGACGACGGTTTTTGCAAAGGTCCGTCGAATTCTGCTCGACAATTTCCGCCTTCCGCCGGGATATTCCCCGGCGCGCCGGAGGGTCTGGCGCGGAGCAGGAATGTTGCATGTCTGAACTCGAAAAACCGGCCTCCGCCGCCGCCTTTCCGCCGGGGATGCACCACGCCTGGCTGTTCTCGCTGTTCAACGGCCTGTCGTTTCAGATCGTGCTGGGCAGTCCGATGATCCTCTACGCCAAGACGCTGCACGCCAGCGCCACGGTGCTGGGCATCATCGCGGGCATGATGCCGCTGCTGGTCATCTTTCAAATCCCCGCCGTCAACTACATCAATCGCGTCGGCTACAAACGCTTTGTGCTGAGCGGCTGGGGCACGCGCACGGTGTTCATCTTTGGCATGGCCCTGGCGCCGCTCACGGCGGGCTTTCTGAACGCCACCACGCGCCTGGCGTTGATGCTGATGCTGCTGTTCGGGTTTAACCTGGTTCGCGGCATTTCCAGTTGCGCCTGGTTGCCGTGGATCACGCATCTGGTGCCCGATACGCTCCGCGGCAAGTATGTCTCGCGCGACGCCGGCATGTCCAATCTCGGCAGCTTCCTGACGGTGCTCATTGCCGCTACGTGCCTGGGCCAGGCTCCAAAGCCGTGGCAGTTCTCCGTGATCTTCGCGTTCAGCGCGGCCATGGGCTGGGTGAGCCTGGTGTTTCTCAACCGGGTCCCGGACGCGCCCATTCCCGAGGAAATCCGCAAGTCGCGCCATCCTGTGCCGTGGCTGGCCATGCTGCGCCATCCGCCGTTTCAGAAGCTGTTGCGCGCGGTCGTGTCCTGGTCGGTGGCCTACGGCGGCATGACCGCCTTTGTCGTCGCGTTTTTGAAAACCGCCGCGGGCATGAGCGATGGGAAAATCCTGTTTGTCACTTCCGTGACTTTTCTGGGCGGGTTAAGCAGCCTGTGGTTTCTTGGCCCGCGCCTGGACCATTTGGGCAGCCGGCCGGTGCTGCTTTTCTCCTTCATCGTGTGGCTGGCGATTCTTGCCGGCTGGATCGCTGTGGCGGGCGGCGCCGTAAGCGCCGGACTGCCGCTGGTTCTGGCGTTGGAGTTTTTGATGGGCCTCTTCGCCGCGCTGGTGGGCATGGCGGCCAACCGCCTCGCCATGGCCGTCATCCCGCCGATGGGCCGTAATCATTTCTTCGCGCTTTACTCGGTGTTTGCCAACGTCACGCTCGGCCTGGCGCCCGTGGGCTGGGGACTGCTCATTGACGCCGTCGGCGAACATCAGGCGAAGTGGCTGGGCTTGGCCTGGAACCGCTACACCGTCTTTTTCGCGGCGGCGGCGCTGGCCTTTTTCATCACGCTCCTGATGGCCCGGCGGCTGGACGAACCCGAGGCGGTCAGCATGGAAACGCTGCTGACCCGGCTACTGGTCGAGTCGCCGCAGCGCTTCTGGCTGCGCTTCTGGCCTCGAAGCTGAAATGCCACCCAAGCCGGCGTTTGAAAAATGAGGGAAACGCGCTTAATGTCTGACGCCACACTGGAAAATTTATGAAATACCAACTGCTCGGCCGATCGGGCTTGCGCGTTTCGGAACTGTGCCTGGGGACCATGACCTTTGGCGAGGAGTGGGGGTGGGGCGCCAACAAGGACGAATCCAAGGCTATCTTCGACGCCTTCGTGGCGGCGGGCGGCAACTTCGTTGACACCGCCGACGGATACACCAAGGGCACCAGCGAAAAATTCGTCGGCGAATTCATCCGCGCCGACCGCGAACATTTTGTCGTCGCCACGAAGTATTCCTTCAACCAGCGCCACGGGGACCCGAACGGCGGCGGCAACCACCGCAAGCACATGATCGAGGCATTGCACGGCTCGCTCCAGCGGCTGGGCACGGATTACGTGGACCTCTACTGGATGCACGCCTGGGACGAACTGACGCCCGTCGAGGAAGTCATGCGCGCCCTGGACGACGTGGTGCGCGCGGGCAAGGCGCTGTACGTGGGCGTTTCCGACACGCCAGCCTGGTGGATTGCGCGCGCGAACACGCTGGCCGAACTGCGCGGCTGGACGGCCTTCGCCGGCCTGCAAATCGAATACAACCTGATTGGACGCACCCCGGAGCGCGAATTATTGCCGATGGCCCGGGCGATGGGCCTCACGGTTACGCCGTGGTCGCCGCTCGCCGGCGGCTGGTTGACGGGGAAATACACCGAAAAATCCGGCGAACCCAAGCGGCTGGACCAGACGCCGCAGTTCGCCCGGCCGACCGAACGCAACAAGGCCATTGCCGCCGAGGTCGTGAACGTCGCGCACGGCGCCAGCAAGTCGCCCGCGCAGGTCGCGCTCAACTGGCTGCGCGGCCGGCCGCACATGATCCCGATTCTCGGCGCTCGCAAGTTGCCGCAGTTTCAGGGCAACCTCGACTGCCTCAACTGGTCGCTCGACGCGGAGCAACTTGCGCGGCTTGACGAGGTGAGCCGGATCGAGCCGGGTTTTCCGACCGATTTTCTGGAACGCCCGTTCGTGCGCGATTATCTTCACGGCGGCACCTACGACCTGATCGAGCGCTGAGGGCGCAGGTCAGGTGGCGGGCCGGGGACGAGGCGGCTCGGATTTCGTGCAACCCCCCGGATGTTTGAGCCGGATGGAGGTTTCCGAAATGATTTCAAACTTTTCCGGATTTGTGGCATCTAATGAATGTGCGACGCATCGGAATCATCCTGGCTTGCCTGCTTTGTCTCGCGGCGTTTAACGCAACTGCGGCGCACACGCAGGCGCGGTTGATCCTGTCCGCCGACACGCCCAAGCCCGGCGGCACGGTTTGGGCGGGCGTGGAGTTGCGAATGGAGCCGGGCTGGCACACCTACTGGAAGAATCCCGGCGCCGCCGGCATGGCCACCAAAATCGAATGGCAACTGCCGCCCGGAATTTCCGCCGGCCCCATCGAATGGCCGTTGCCGGAAAAATTGCCGCCCGCCGAAGTCACGACCTACGGTTATGACAATGAAGTCGTCCTGCTCGCGCCGCTGAAACTCGCCGACGACTTGAAGCCCGGCCTGCTGAAGCTGAAGGCGAACGTCTCCTGGCTCGAATGCAAGGATGTTTGCATTCCCGCGGGCACAAATGTCCAGTCCACGCTGAACATCGGCAATGAAACCAGACCTTCCGCCGACGCCGCGTTGCTGCGACTATGGCAAACCAAAATTCCGCAAACCAACGCCCCCTTTTCTTTCCGGGCATGGTTGGAACAGCCGACCGCCCCGGATCTGCGCCCCCTGGTCATTGAAGGAGACCAGACTCCGGTCCTCACCAAGCCGCCTGGCCGGGTGGATTTCTTTCCCGACGCCGCCAACAATTTTGAGGTCAGGGCGGCGACGGACAGAGTCCCCATCCCGGCCGGTTTCTGCCTGCGCAAGCTCGTCAAAAAATTCTCCGGCAACTGGCCCAAGGAAATCAGCGGGGTGATGGTGATGGATGACAACGGCCGGCGGAAAGGCTACGCCGTGCATTTGCTCGTGGCCGACAAAATGCCGGTCGCCGCCACAATTCCCGCAGCAGCCCCCGGATCCATGACGGGTTCCCGGCCCGACCTGCCTTTGATGCTTCTCTACGCCTTTATCGGCGGATTGATTCTGAACGTCATGCCCTGCGTCCTGCCGGTCATCGCGCTGAAAATCCTCGGCTTTGTCAGCGAGGCGCGCAGCGAACCGCGCCGCGTCCGCAATCTCGGTTTGCTTTACGCGCTGGGCGTGTTGGTTTCGTTTCTGGCGCTGGCCGGCATCGTCATCGGCGTCAAAGCCGCCGGACATCGGGCCGGCTGGGGAATGCAGTTTGGCAGCCCAATCTTCATCGTCTGCCTCACCACGCTGGTCACGCTGGTGGCGTTGAATCTGTTCGGGGTTTTTCAAGTCACCCTCGGCGGCAGGGCGTTGAACTCCGCGGGCGAACTCGCCTCGCGGCATGGCGCGCCCGGGGCATTTTTCAACGGGGTGCTGGCCACCGCGTTGGCGACGCCCTGCACCGCGCCGGTTTTGGCCACGGCCGTCGGGTTTGCGTTGTTGCAGGGCAACCCGGCGGTGGTCATCCTGATTTTCCTGGCCGTTGGCGTTGGTCTCGCCGCGCCTTACGTGGCGTTGATCTGCAATCCGGTCCTGTTGAAATTTCTGCCCAAGCCAGGCGCGTGGATGGAACGATTCAAAATCGCCATGGGATTTCCGATGCTCGCCACGGCGGTCTGGCTTTTCAATCTGGCCTACGATGACTATGGCAAAAACGTCCTCTGGCTGGGCGTGTTTCTGGTCGTCGTCGCGCTCGCCGCGTGGATTTTCGGCGAATTTGTCCAGCGCGGCCGCCGCCACCAAAGCGCGGCGGCCCTGGCGGCCCTCATCGTGCTCCTCGGCGGTTACCTGTTCGCGTTGGAGAGAGAATTGGACTGGCGCGCGCCGGTCGTTCAAACCGCTTCCTCGGTTTCACTCAAGGATTCAACGGACGGAATTAACTGGCAGCCGTGGTCGCCCGAGGCGGTGGCCCAGGCGCGCGCGGCGGGACATCCGGTGCTCGTGGATTTCACGGCGGATTGGTGCCTGACCTGTCAGGTCAACAAGAAGCTCGCCCTCGAAGCTCCGTCGGTGGCCGCCAAGCTGAAGGCCCTCGACGCGGTCGCGCTGGTCGCCGATTACACGCATTTTCCCGAACGCATCACGGCGGAATTGAACCTCTACCATCGCGCCGGCGTGCCCCTGGTCCTGATCTACCCAAGGGATGCCGGAACGCCACCCCTGGTGCTGCCGACGGTTTTGACTCCAGGCATCGTGCTGACCGCGCTGGCGCGCGCCGCCGGCCCGGGTCCATCCGCGAGCGCCAACCCGCTCTGACTGAGACGAGGGGAGGCTGGCGCCGGCGGCGGCACATTTTTTTGAACCCAGCCTATTTGACGAGGGTCTATTCCGCGGCGAGATTTAAGAGGAGTTTAACAAACCTATGAAAAAGGCAGTCGTTTTATTGAGCGCCATGGCGCTGGCGGCGAGCACCTGGGCGGTGGAAGTTGGCAAGCCGGCGCCAGACTTCACCGGCACCGACATCAACGGCAAGACCATTCATCTGAGCGATTACAAGGACAAGATCGTCGTGATTGAATCCTACAATCAGGATTGCCCCTATTGCCACAACCAATACAAGACCGGCGCGATGCAGGCCCTGCAACGCGATCTCCGGGCCAAGGGCGTGGTGTGGCTGCTGGTGGATTCCGTGAATCCGAAAAACATGAGCTACCGGACGCCGGAGCAGGCGCGCAAGGAAATGGCCGCCGAAAAAATGGACGTGACCGCCTGGATTGACGACAGCTCCGGCCAGATCGGACGTCTCTACGACATGAAGACCACGCCGGACATGTATGTCATCAACCAGGAGGGCATCCTGGTCTATCACGGCGCCATTGACAACAAACCCGATCCGTTTCACAACCCGCGCTCGGCGGACAATTACGTCCGGGACGCCGTGAACGCTCTGCTCGCCGGAAAACCCATCCAGGTTTCAGAGACGAAACCCTACGGGTGCAGCGTGAAATACGCGGATTGAAGGCCAGCCCCCTAAAGCCGCCGGCGCGAACCGGCTCAACTCCTTGGGGAAGTCCTGAGCGAACCGACGTTCGCTGCTACGATCGGGGAGCAAAACCAAACCTTTCCAGAAATTCGTCTGTTGCCGCGTGGATGTCCACGCACCGTTTGTTGAACGGATCCACGTAAGCCAATCGCACCGCGCGCAGGCCGAGCGTGAAATCCCTCTCCCGACATTCGGTCACCCTCTCCCCGCCGCGCGGGGAGAGGGACGGGGTGAAGGGTTTTTCATAAAGCTGATCGCCGACGATCGACAGACCGGATTCCGCAAGATGCACGCGGATTTGATGAGTGCGGCCCGTGATCGGTTCGGCCTCGACCAATGAAAACCCGCCCCGCGCCTCCAGGATCCTGAAACGCGTTTCCGCCGGCTTGCCGTGGCGCTCATCCACCTTCATTTTGCCGATCCGCCGCGGGTCGGGCGCCAGTTTGAGCCGGCACGTCCATTCGCCTTGACCCGGTTTGCCGGCCACGATTGCCAGATACGTCTTTTTCATCTTCCGGCTTTCAAACAAATCCGAAAAGGTCTTCACCGCGCCGGGGCTTTTGCCGAACAGCAGCACGCCGCTCGTGTCGGCGTCGAGGCGGTGGACATGTCGCAGAAATTTCAGGCCCCGCGACCGCGCCCAAAAGTCGCGCGCGGCGATGGACGAGGTGATGGCCGCCTGCAAATTGCGCGAGGTCTTCTGCCACGAGTGCGGCACGAGCATCCAGCCGCGCGGCTTGTCCAGCGCGAGCACCGAGCGGTCCTCGTATAAAATGGGAATCGGCTCGCCGCCGGGCAGGACGATGAAGTCGGGTTTGGGCATCAGCCAACTGTAGGTGAATCTCAAACTGCCGGCAAAATATCTTCGCTCAGGCCCTGGCTCGTGGCGCCAATTGCCAGCGCAGATATTCTGCGACAAAAAAACCAATATGGACAAAAATGAAAGGTATCGATATAATTATCTTGTTTAATCGGCGTTGTTGAAGTGAACAACCTTTATTGACTTATGAACAAGCCCCGCTTGGATAGTCGCCTTTTGGTCGGGATATTGTCTTTTGCCATGTCCGGCGTCTCGCTCGCGCAAACCCCGCCCGCGGTTTCCGGCTTGAACGGCAAGTTTGATTATGCCGGAGGCATGATGAATTCGTTCGCGGGCCACAATTTTGACGCCAGCCTCGGGCTTCCGGTCGCGCATCAATTTGGCTTTCAAGCCGACGGGCTTTACAGCCGGATCTCCAATCTGGATTTTTACGGCGGCGCCGGGCACCTGTTCTGGCGCGATCCAAACATCGGATTGCTCGGCCTCACGGGAGGCTACCTCAACCGGAACGGCTCTGATGCTGTGAACACCTTTCAAGCCGGCGTCGAAGGCGCGTATTACCTTAAACGTTTCACGTTTGGCGCTTTTGCCGGTGTCGGACAAATCAAATACGCCAATCCGGCGCCGTTCATCAACACGCATCCCACCCGCTTCGTCGGGACGGTGTCCGCCGGTTTCTACCCGATTGATGACCTCCTGGTCAGCGCCTCCTATATGACGGCCTTCCGGAACAATCTGGTCGAAGGCGCCCTGGAATTCCAAACGCCCATCCGCGGCTTGGCGTTGACGGGCGAAGCGGCCCTGGGCGACCACGGCTACGACCATTTGTTGTTTGGCATCCGCTACTATTTTGGCGCCAAAAAGTCCCTGCGCGCACGCCATCGGCAGGACGACCCGCCCGGGCTGATGCATCAGATTTTGTATGGACTCGGCCTTTACGGGGCTGAATTCGGCCGTAAGGAAAACGCTTACTTGTCAGCCAATCCGGGATCAGGAAGCTCGGAAGGTGGCGGTTATGGCGTCATCACCACGACGTATAATCCACCAATCCCTCCGATACAGGTGCTTCCGCCGTCTCCAAGCCCATAAGATCAAGCAAACTGGATAGCGTTAGCGGAGCTTTGCTGAATGGCCGATGGCGGCTGATTACTTCACCGCCGTCCCTTCCATTCCGTTTTAGGCGGTTCGGGCAGACCCTGCGCGCGCAGGGCGGTGCGGAAGTGCATCTTGGCGACCTTGCTCAGATTTTCCGCGCCCCGCTCGGCAAGAAATTTTATCGCCGCCTCGTCCACCGCCGAGGACGCCCCCTTGGGCAGTTTCATTCCAAATTGTTTTTCCACCTTCGCCAGGCCCTTCACAAACTCGTCCCGCGCCAGAATCGAGGCGGCCGCCACGGCAAGGTCCTCCTCCGCCTTGTGCCGCTGGACCAGCTCAATTTCCCGCCCGCCGCTCATCAGCGCCTTTTCGATCACCGTTTTGTTCGAGGCAAATTGGTCGCTGATGACGCGCGCCGGCGGCGGATTCATCAGGAGGCGCCGGGCCAGGAGGTTTTCGATCACGCGCGCGTGTCCCCAGGCGAGGATGGTGTTGACGCTTTTCATCTTCGCGTACAGCCGGTTGTAGGCTTCATTGCCAATCGTCACCGTGTCCACCAGGCAGCCGGGCGTCTGGCGGATCCTTTCCGCCAGTTCGGCGATTTTTTTGTCGCTGGAAATGTTTTTGGAATCCCGAATGCCCGAATCCTGCCAGGCCCGGACGACGCTTTCATTGACATAGGCGCCGGCGATGCACAACGGTCCGAAAAAGTCGCCCTTGCCGCTTTCGTCCACGCCGAGGCGGGGCAGGAACAAATCGGGATTCAATACGCTTTCGTAGCCCAGGCGCGCCTGCTTGAGGATTTCCGGTTCGAGGAGAAATTCGATGAACTCCTGCGTGCCCTTGCCCTGCGCGACGAGCTTGCCGCTCTCGTAAAGCACGGCGGTGCATTGGTCGGAGTCAAAGGCGAATCGCGCGTAGGGCACTTCGCGCGGTTTCCAATTCCGCGCGCGCAAGGCGGTCTCGAGCGCCGATGCCTGATCGTCCGTCAGTTGGCACGTGTAAGAAGTCAGCGGCTTCACAAAATGGGAAAATAGCCGCAAAAGAACCCAAAGAACACAAGAGATTTTTGCGGTCTTTGCGGTCATTTGCGGCCATACTCCGGCGGCAAATGCGGCGGAACTCAAAATTCAAAATTCATAATTCAAAATTGGCGAAATTGGTTCCGCCTTTGCTGGACTGGTTTTCCCAAAACGCCCGCGACCTGCCGTGGCGCCGCACGCGCGACCCCTACGCCATCTGGATCTCCGAAATCATGCTCCAGCAGACGCAGGTCAAAACGGTCAGGCCGTATTGGGAGCGATGGATGCGTGAATTGCCGATCCTCGAGGCGGCCGCCAGCGCCGGGCCGGACAAAATCCACAAGCTTTGGGAGGGCCTCGGCTATTACACCCGCGCCCGGAATTTGCAGAAGGCGGCCCGGCAAATCATGGAGCGGCACGGCGGGAAATTTCCGCGGAATTTTGAGGACGTGCTCGCCTTGCCGGGCGTCGGACGTTACACCGCCGGCGCCATTTGCAGCATCGCCTTCAACCAGGCGACGCCGGTCCTCGACGGCAACGTCATGCGCGTGTTGACGCGGATTTTCGGGATCGAGGATGACCCGCGGGAGCGGAAAACGGGCCAATGGCTCTGGCAGATCGCCGGAGATTTGATCGCCCAGGCGAAGGCCGCGGAAACTGCGAAACGGAAAACATGCGGCCGCTCTGGGCGCGGGACAAATTCTTGTTCTTGTCTGAATCAGTCGCTCATGGAACTGGGCGCGGTGGTTTGCACCCCGCGAAATCCGGAGTGTCAAATTTGTCCGGTCCAAAGGCTTTGCGTCGCCTTTCTCCAAAATCGCGCGGATAAACTACCGGCCCTCCGGAGGCGCGTGACGGCAACTCCCAGGCGCTTTGCCGCGCTGGTGGTCGAGCGCAATGGGAAATTTCTTGTCCGGCGGCGGCCGGCGGGCGTGGTCAACGCGCATCTCTGGGAGTTTCCCAATGCAGAAATCGGAGCGGGGCTTCGCGGGCCGCGGCACACCAGCGCAATCGCCGAAGCCGCGACGGAAATTCTGGGTCTGGCGCCGGCGGAGATCAAACCGCTTTGTCAGATCAAGCATTCCATCACGCGCTACCGCATCACGATGGAGGCGTTTCGCGTCCGCTTGAACGGTTTTCCATCCACCCCGCCGGGCGTCTGGATGTCTGCCGAGGAATTCGATTCGCTGGCGTTTGCGGCGGCGCACAAAAAACTCGCCTTATTCGCCGCGGGTTGTATGCTTTCCGGCTGATGATTTATTTCGATCACAACGCCACCGCCCCCGTCATGCGCGAGGCGCGCGAGGCGTGGCTCGACGCGACGGAACGGTTCTCCGGCAATCCGTCCAGCCCGCACCAGATCGGTTCGTGCGCCGGCGCGGCGCTGCGCGAGGCGCGTGAAAAGATGGCCCACTTCCTCGGCTGCCATCCGGGCGACATCGTCTGGACCAGCGGCGCGACCGAGGCCAACAACACGTTGATGCACCATTTTGGGCGGACACTCGACGCGAAGATCGAGGTTTGGGTTTCCGCCATCGAACACCCGTGCGTCGTGGAATCGGCTCAACTTTACTTCGGACGGCGGTTGAAATGGATTCCGGTCACACACGACGGCGCAGTTGATCTGGATTGGCTCACGGCGGAGTTGGCCGACGCGCGACCGGGCCTAGTCGCCGTCATGGCGGCGAACAACGAGACCGGCGTTATTCAGCCGTGGCGCGAAATCCTCGCCATCTGCCGGAGTTACGAAGTGCCGTTTTTCACCGACGCGGTGCAGTGGCTCGGCAAAATGCCGGCCAAGAGCCTGGGCGAATGCGATTACGTCAGCGGCGCGGCGCACAAGTTCGGCGGGCCGCGGGGCATCGGCTTTTTGAAGGCGCCGCACCGCAAGCCGCTGACCCCGCTGCTGGTCGGCGGCAAACAGGAGTCCGGCCATCGCGCCGGCACCGAAAACGTGGCCATGGTGGTGGCGCTGCTCGCCGCCCTGGAATTCCGGGAACGCCAGATGGCGCGAGGCGAACACACGCTGCGCTCGGTCTGGCGGGAGAATTTTGAAAAGACCTTTTTGAAAAACCTGCCCGGCGCGACGGTCGTGGGCGCCAACTCTCCGCGTCTGTGGAACACGGTTTCGGCGTTGATGCCCGAGGGCGCGCAACTGCGCTGGCTGTCCAAGCTGGACAAGGCGGGATTCGCCGTGAGCACCGGCTCGGCCTGCACCACGGGCAAGGAAGAGCCGTCGCACGTGCTGGCCGCGATGCACTTCAAGCCGGCGGAGGCCCACCGCGTTCTGCGGTTCAGCAGCGGCTGGGAAACGACCGAGGCCGATTGGGACGCTTTGAGCAAGGCCCTGATCAAGGTCCACGGCGAATTGCATCACGCCAAGGCGACCGTCGCCGCCTAACTGTTGTTCAGCAACCGCACTTCGCGCTGCGGGAAGGGAATGGAGATGTTGGCGGCGCGGAGTTGTTCCGCAATGGCCTGGTTGATTTCCGCCTGCGCCGGAACGAAATCGTCCACCTTCACCCACGGTTTGACGGCGATGTTGATGGAAGAATCAGCCAGCAGGGTGACGCCGACGATGGGCGCTGGTTCACGGAGCACGCGCGGGTTGGCGTCCAGCACGCGGCGGACAATGGCCGTGGCCTCGTTCAGGTCCGTCCCGTAGGCCACGCCAACGGAAAGCTCAAGCTGCCGGACGTTGCCGTAGTTGTGCAGGATTTCGCCGATGATTTTGCGGTTGGGAATGACGACGCGCGACAAATCGGTGCGCAACAGCGTGGTGGAAAAGAGTTCGATGTTCTTGACCTGTCCGGACACGCTGGCGATTTCGATCCATTCGCCGACGCGGAACGGCTTGGTGAAAATGATGGTCAGCCCGGCGAAGAGATTGCCGAGGACGTGTTGCAGGGCCAGGCCGATGCCCACGCCGGCCACGCCGATCCCCGCGAGGGCCGGGCCGATGGGCACGCTCAATTTTTCCAGCGCCTGGAGCAGGGCCACCAGAAAGATGAGCAGTCGGAGAACCCGGACGCCCAGCATGACGATGGGCGGCTCGATCTGTTTCTTTTCCAGCCACACCCGCAGCGCGCGGCCCACCCACCAGGCGATGGCGAATCCAATAGCCAGGATGATGAGCGCGCCGAAAATTTGCAGGCCGTAGTCGGTGAGAAAGTCCACGACTTTTGTTTGAATCTGATCAATGACGTTGATGGTTTTGTCGGTTGTTTGTCCCATTTTTACCTCGCGTCTGGAGGATGGGGTAATCCCATCTGCTGGCCCGCGTCAACTCTTGAATGGTTGACCGCGGCCGATTTTTTGCCAATCTGCCCCCATGACGAAGAGATTCCGCAACCGGATCCTCACGCTGTTCATCCTGGTGTTTCCCTTCGCCCTATTTCTTGCCTTTCTCGTTTCCAATCTCACCCGGCCTTTGCCGCCCGTGAAGAAAACGGACGCCGCCGGCCCTCCCGGCGGGCAGCCTGTTGAGACGACAAACCCCGGCTTGCGGGCTGCGCCGCCATCGTCTGAGAATAAGTAAGGCCAGGTTTTGGGCCACTGCAAATGGCAAAGGCGTATCCGTCTGTGCTGCGCCAGCGGCCCAGTTTCAATGGGGGCAGCCGCGGAATGACAACCTGTGCGCCAAAATTTTCTGTTCCCTTTTTGGCTTTGGCGGACATTTATTGGTAGATGCCCGAACCGGACGACATCGGATTGCTTGGGGAATACGCGCGGCGCCAGTCCGAGGACGCCTTCGCCGCGCTCGTGGAGCGGCACGTCGTTCTCGTTTATTCCGTCGCGCTGCGCAGCGCCGGCAACCCGCAGACCGCCGAGGAAATCACCCAGGCCGTCTTCATCATCCTCGCCCGCAAGGCGCGGAGCCTGCCCCGCCGGACCGTGCTCTCCGGCTGGCTTTACCAAACCGCGCGGCTGACGGCGGCAAATTTCCTGCGGGCGGAAATCCGGCGGCAGAAACGCGAACAGGAGGCTTACATGCAATCGCGGGTCAATGAACCGGAACCGGAAGTCTGGCCGCAAATCGTGCCGCTGCTGGACGCGGCGATGGAACGCCTCGGCAAAAAGGACCGCGACGCCATCGTGCTGCGGTATTTTGAGAACAAGAACCTGCGCGAAGTGGGCGCGGCGCTGGGCGCCAGCGAAGGCGCGGCCAGAATGCGCGTCGCCCGCGCGCTAGAAAGGCTGCGGAAATTTTTCACCCGGCGCGGCATGACGCACTCGGCCGACGCGATTGCCGGAGCGGTTTTGGCCCACTCGGTCCACGCCGCGCCGATTGGGTTGGCCAAAACGATTACCGCCGTGGCGCTGGCGAAGGGCGCGGCGGCGGGCGGTTCCACTTTAACCCTCGTGAAAGGAGCATTGAAACTTATGGAATGGACAAAAGCAAAAACGGCAGTTGTGGCAGGAATTGGAGTTCTCGCTGTCGCAGGCATTACCACAATTATCGTCAAGGACATTGACGCGCACCGTGTTTACGACTGGCAGACATGGGCAGACCAATCAACATTGAATAAAGCGCCGCCGCAAGCCACGATCCGGCCTGCGCCGGCTTCCCGACATCTTTCTGACGCCTACATTTCCTCGGGCGGAAAGATGGAGGGGCTTGGATACGATTTCCGCGAGGTGGTGTTGACGATGCTTCAAATTGATCCGGAGCATTTGATCGTTACAGCGCCCCTTCCGAGTGGAAAGTTCGACTATATCGCCAATTTCGCGGCCCCTGGTGGCGACGCTTATGAACGCAACTGTAGGGCGCTGATAAACGATATGGAAAATCAGTTTGGTCTTGCAATCAGACCTATTCAAGTCGAGACCAACGTCCTCTTTCTCAGGGTTCAGTCCGCCTATGCTCCCGGATTAAAGCCCAATTCCGATGCGGCTCAAAACGGCCCAGTTATTACAAGAACAAGCTTTTCGTCGCATGGCGGCATCTGGATGCTGGTTCAGTCGCTTGAAGTAGATATGGGAACTGTCGTGGTTGACCAAACTGGCCTCTCAGGCCACTACGACATCAACTTAAAGTGGAATGGAACCGCGGATGGTTTGGAGCAGGCATTGCGTGAAGAACTCGGTTTGGAATTGGTGTCAAGCGATAAACTTGTCACGGTCCCGATGTATGTAGTGGAAAAGGTGAAATGATTTGAGCCTGAAATTCGTCGCCCGTTGTCAATTGGAACAAGAAAACTCAAATCATGCAGAGAAGACGCACAGATCCGATGAAATGGTATGGTTTTACGCTGCTTGAGCTGCTCGTAGTCATCGCCATTATCGCGATTCTGGCGGCGCTGCTGTTCCCAGCATTGGCCAGGGCCAAGGAAAAGGCCCAAGGCGTTTCTTGCATTAACAACCTCAAGCAATTGATGACCGCGATGACGCTTTACACCGGCGACAATCACGAGCTCTTTCCGCCCAATCCCGACGACGGCAACACCATCCCCGGTTACAACTGGTGCTCCGGAAACGCGGGCATCGGCCAGCCCCAGGAATTTGATCCAGATGTGCTCGCGGACCCGACCCGCTCGCTGCTCATCACTTATATGGGTGGCAACGTGAAGGTTTTCCGCTGTCCAGCGGACCGTCGGCAGGGGATTTATCAGGGCAGCAATCCGGCGCTGGCGGGCCGGACGGTTCCGGCAGCGCGAACGTATTCGATGAATCAGGCGGTCGGCACCGTGGACCCAGGCTTTGAAGGAATCGGCTCATCCCATTCTGGCGTTCCGAATCTGCCCGTCAGCGGCCCGTGGCTCTCTGGCACTTATCTTTCCAATCATCACAACGACCCGTGGGCCACTTGCGGCAAGGCCTCCTCAATCGGGCCGCTGGGTCCTTCGATGCTTTGGGTGCTGGTGGGGGAGAATGCCAGTGGTTTGAACGACGCGGCGTTTGCCTTTGAAATGGTGGATCCCGGATGGCTGGACGCGCCCGGTTCCTACCATGCCGGCGCGTGCGGCATTGCCTTTGCGGACGGCCACGCCCAAATTCACAAATGGCTCAAGAAGCCCCAGGACCATTCGAGCGCCAACGCCACGGACTGGGGCTGGATGCAGCAGCGCACTTCGGCGCGGGTCGGGAATGATCACTGAACCTTCCCAAACGGTCCACTACCAACAGCACACGCGCGCCGTGCCGGCAATTGAATTTGCGCCATCCGTCCAGCGTGGAATCGGCCATCACACCCACTCAAGGGTGTTTTGCCGGACGAACGTAGGGCACGGCCTGGGTGCCCTGGTCGGGCGGGGGAGCCGGATGGGGCAATTCAGTCAGCGGCGGATAAACTTTGTGCACCTTTTCCAAATGGGATTCGACATGTGCCGGAACAGGGATCGTCAGCGTCGGCGCGGGCGGCTGGTTGAAGTCGAAACAGTCCCACATGTCGTTGGCCCGGTCGTCCCGCGCCGTCAGGTGCTCCAGATGCCAGCGGTCCTCGATGAACTTGAGCACGGAGGTGAAATCATAGGTGTAGTGCGAGACGTGATGCCGTCGGGCATAGGGCGAGATCACGATCATCGGCACGCGCGGCCCGTAGCCGTAGGCGTCCACCTCCGGCGGCGGCACGTGATCATAAAAGCCGCCGTAGTCGTCCCAGCAAAGAAAGATGACGCTGTCCTTCCAGTATCGGCTTCGCATCACCGCATTGATCAGCCGCGTCACATACCACATGCCCTGCCGCAGCGCCTCGGGCGGGTGCTCGCTGTCCTGGAAGTCCGGGATCAGCCAGGACACCTGCGGCAGCCCGTCGCCGGTCTTGAGCGCGCGGCAAAATTCCGTTTCCGGCATCAGGCGCGCCATCAGGGCCGGATTGTCGCGAATCTCCTTGAACCCGGGCATCGGGTTCCACAGCGTGAAGGTCTTGGGGTCGGGATAGGCCAGATTGGACAAATGCGCGTTGACCTGGCGCGCATCGGGCGGGGCCGGCAGGGTTTCCACATAATATGCCCAACTCAGGTTCCGGCCCGCAAACCTTTTGACAATCGAGATGAAACTGAACCCGTCGTCATCATCCATCACCCGCTTGAGGGCGTCGAGGGAGCCGACGTTGTTGAGTTCCTTGGATTGCGCGGCGACGGTATAGACGTGGTTGGGGGAACTGCCGCTCATCTCGGAGGAAAAAAACTGGTCGCACAGCGTGTAGGCCCGGGCATATTTCCAGTAGTTGGGAATGTCGGTTTGATCGTAATAACCCATGGTGTACGGGGTGCCTTCGGCCCACACGAACCCGTCCATCCGGCCGTTGTCATAGCAGGCGTGGGCGGACTCCCAACTGTGCTCCAGGTCAATGATGGGTTGCCCGGCGGGCATATGGAACGGTTTGGCGCGCGCGCGCCCCGAGGGACGTTCGGGCAGGCAGGCGCGCGGCGGAATGCCGTCGGCTCCCGGAAAGGTGCCGAAATAATTGTCGAAGGAATGGTTTTCCTGGATGATCCAGATGACGTGATTTATCCTGTCAATGTCCCGTTCCGGCGCCGGCCCGGGAGCCGACGGCGAGGACTCCAGTGATAAAGGTTTTGCCCAGCCCGTCGCGCTGCCCGCCAGCGTCAACCAGCCGGCCACAGCCAGCATCGTCACAAGGTGGTGCGCTTCCGGCAATCTCGGCCGGCGCACATTGGTCGTTTTCACCACGCGGAGGTATGGCAGGTCAAGGGGAAGGCGTAAAGCAGATAACCAAACAAATCACCGGCAATCCTGAAGCGCCATGGGTCCGATTCAATCAAATCCCGAGGTTCGCCAGGGTATTGCTGATGGCGTTGACGATCTGGACCAGCCGCGGGTGGGTCTTCTCAAAGCCTTCAACGGAGGAACGCAAGCCCGCCAGCGAATGCTCCAGCAGTTCCGGATTCTGCTCTTCGCGCGTGGCCTCGTGCGCGGAAACGTTGGCGAAGCCGGCGATGCTTTGGGCCTGTTCGCCGTGCGTTTTTTCCAGGGCGCCAATCTCGGTTTTGAGGGTGCCCAGCAGTTGGAGCAACTCGCCTTTGCGCTCGTCGCCGATGGCGTTTGCGCCGCGGATTTTCGCCTCAATTTCCCCAATGGTTTTTTCGATCATGCCATTTTGCCTCTGCCCAAGCCTACTCGCTTTCGACCATTCGGCAAGCCGGGATGAGGCCGGGTTGGTCCTGATTTCAAAATCGGGCAGGGCGGGCAGTCCCCTGCCCGCCGTAAAGGCAAAGAACGGCGCGCACGGAGTGGCGCGCCCCACCGAAATCAGACATGACGCAAGGCAGGGCAGGGGAGCGTCACCAACGGCCGATTTTGGGCAATTGCGGCTGGACGAACGGCCAGATTTTGAGGCAGACGCTTTCGAGCGAGCCGGAAGAGTCCACGGCGCGCACGCGCTCCGGTTCGGCGGCGGCAATGGCTTCGTAGCCGCGGGCGACGCGCTCGAAAAAGGACTTGTCCGCTTCTTCCATGCGATCGCGCAGAAACGGCAGGCTGGCCTGGCGCGCGGCTCGGCGCCTCTCGCCGACTTCCGACGGCACCGTCAGGAGCAGCGTCAAGTCCGGCCGCGTATCTCCAACGGCGATTTCGATGACGGTCCGGACCACGTTCAAATCGAGCTGGCGGCCGTAGCCTTGATAGGCAGTCGTGGAATCGTAAAAGCGGTCGCACAGGACAATTTCGCCGGCGGCGAGCGCGGGACGAATGGTTTCCCGGACGAGCTGCGCGCGGCTGGCGTTCATGAGCAGCAGTTCGGCTTCGGCGGTCATCGCCTGGTTGTGCTGGCTGTGCTTGAGGGTGTGGCGGATTTCCTCACCGATGGAGGTGCCGCCCGGCTCGCGAAGCGTCCGCACGCGGTGCCCGAGGGCGCGCAATTGCCGGGCCAGCAGTTCCACCTGGGTGGACTTGCCGCAGCCTTCCGCGCCTTCAAAGGTGATGAACAGACCCTTCAATTTGCGATTTACGATTTCGGATTTACGATTTTAGCTCCGCTTTCCATGCCCTGTGTCGTCGCGCGACCGCGCGGATCGCGATCAAATCTTTTTCAGTTTCGGGCCTTTCGGCGTGTCTTCAATAGCCCAGCCTTTGGCCTTCAATTCGTCGCGGATTTCGTCGGCGCGCTTGAAGTCCCTGGCTTTGCGCGCCGCCTGGCGGGCTTCGAGCAACGCCAGAATTTCCGCCGGCGCCTCCGCTTCCGTTTTTGCGCCGACGCCGAGGACGGAGTCCATTTTCTCCCAGGCGGCCAACGCGTCGGCGGCCTCGTCCGGGGCCAGGGAATGATCCGCGAGGCGCCTGTTCATTTCACGGACCCAGCCAAACACCACGCCCCAGGCGGCGGAAATGTTCAGATCATCGTCGAGCGCGTCGTTGAACCGTTGAAGCGTTGAAGTGTCCGGCCTTGGACTTTGGGGTTTGGACTTTGGACTGGTTGCGATTTCGCGCAGCTTGCCGAGGCATTCGTCAATCCGCCCCAGCGCGGCTCGCGCGCCGAGCAGGCCGTCGAGCGTGAAGTTGAACGTTTCGCGGTAATGCGCGGTGAGCAGCAGATAACGGACTTCGCGGCCGGTGAAACCCCTGGCCAGCAGATCGCGCAGCGTGAAAAAGTTGCCAAGGCTTTTGCTCATCTTCCGGCCTTCGACCAGCAGATGCGCCCCGTGCAACCAGTGCTTCACAAAGGGCTGGCCCGTGGCGCCCTCGCTTTGGGCGATCTCATCCTCGTGATGCGGGAAGACCAGGTCCTCGCCGCCGAGATGGAGATCAAAGCTCGGCCCCAGGATTTTCATGCTCATGGCGCTGCACTCCACGTGCCAGCCGGGGCGTCCTTCGCCAAAGGGACTGGGCCAAAACACCTCGCCGTCCTCCGGCGCCCGCGCCTTCCAGAGCGCGAAGTCGGCCACGGATTCCTTGGCGTATTCGTCGCTTTGGACGCGTTGGCCGGGGCGCATTTCGTCAAATTTCAATTTCAAGAGTTGGCCGTAGCGGCGGCCGGTCGCCTGGTAATGTTCGATGGAGAAATAAACCGAGCCGTCGGCGGACCGGTAGGCGACGCCCCGCGCCAGGAGTTTTTCGATGAGGGCAACGATTTCGGGAATGTGCTCGGTGGCGCGCGGCGTGTGGTGCGGCATCCGGCAGTTCAGGGTTTTGAGATCCTCGAAAAATGCGGCCTCGAACCGGGCGGTGAATTCGCACAGCGACGTCCGGGTTTCGCGGACGCGCCGGATGATCTTGTCGTCCACGTCGGTGATGTTCATCACGTGCGTGATGGAGCAACCCTTCAGTTCCAGGGTGCGGCGGACGAGGTCGCCCAGCACGAAGGTGCGCCAGTTGCCGATGTGGGCGAAGTCATAAACCGTCGGGCCGCAGCAATAGAAGCCGACGGGGTTTTGTCCAGGATGGAGCGGCGTGAAGTCCTGGACCGACCGTGACAGCGTGTTGAACAATTTCAGTCCCATCTGCGTGCGCGCAAGTTAAGCCGCGCCGCAAGCAAGCAAAAGCGGAAAGTCGGACCGCGCGCGAAAATTCTGCACGTTTTTTCGGCGGCGCTTACCGTGGCGGCGTGAACCCCGCGTAATCTGGAAAGTGAACAGCATGGAACCAAATTGGCGAAATTTTCGTTTCGCGTCTTGCCATTGTTTCCGTTTAACGTCAAATTCTTCAAAACAAGATTCATTCACGGGACAAGACAACATGAGCAAAGAGGCAAAACTGGAACTGGATGGAAAGGCTCACACCCTGCCGGTCATCGTCGGCAGCGAGGGCGAAAAGGCGCTGGACATTTCGTCGCTGCGCGCGGACACGGGTTGCATCACCTTGGACGAGAGCTACGGCAACACCGGCTCCTGCACCAGCCGGATCACGTTCATTGACGGCGAGAAGGGCATTTTACGCTACCGCGGCATTCCGATCGAGGAATTGGCGGAGAAGTCCACGTTTATCGAGGCGGCCTACCTGATCATCTACGGCGACCTGCCGACGCGCGACCAGTTGCGGCAGTTTTCCGAGTTGTTCACCGAATACCAGTTTTTGCACGAGGACATGAAGTATCACTTCGAGAGTTTTCCCTCGGGCGCGCATCCGATGGCCATCCTCTCGGCGATGATCAATGCGGCCAGTTGTTTCGACGACGAATTGATGCACTGGCGCTGGGGCAAGGCCAACAGCCAGTTCAACATTTATGCGGCGAAATTGATGTCGCAGGTGAGAACGATTGCCGCGTATTCCTACCGCAAATCCCGCGGCCTGCCCCTCATCTATCCCAAACGGGCCTACAAATACACGGCCAACTTCCTGCACATGATGTTTTCCTCGCCGTATGAGGACTTCGAGTTGAGACCGGAGGTCGTCAAGGCGCTGGACTTGATTTTCCTGCTGCACGCCGACCACGAGCAGAATTGCTCCACCTCCACCGTGCGCATGGTCGCCTCCTCCCAGGCCAACCTCTTCGCCAGTGCCTCGGCCGGCGTCTGTGCGCTGTGGGGGCCGCTGCACGGCGGCGCCAACCAGGCGGTGATTGAAATGCTCGAGGAAATCCACCGCGAAGGCGACGACGGCTCGAAGTTCATCACCGCGGCCAAGGACAAGGGCAGCGGACGCAAGCTCATGGGTTTTGGGCATCGGGTCTATAAAAATTACGATCCCCGCGCCAAGATCATCAAAAGGGCGTGCGACGACGTCCTGTCCAAATTGCACGTAACCGACCCATTATTGGACATCGCCAAGCATCTGGAGGAAGCGGCGCTCAAGGATTCCTATTTCGTCGAGCGCAAGTTGTATCCCAACGTGGATTTTTACAGCGGCATCATCATGCGCTCCCTGGGCATCCCGGTGGAAATGTTTCCCGTCATCTTCGCCATCGGCCGGATGCCCGGCTGGATCGCCAATTACAAGGAAATCATGGATGATCCCAAGAGCCGGATTTCCCGTCCCCGGCAGATATACATCGGACGCGCGCTCAACCACTATGTTCCGCTGGAAGAGCGGAAATGAATTTCACCGCGCCGGCGGGCCGGTGTCCGGGCCGACAGCAGCCAAACTGTCAATTTACGGCACGATAAATGCTCCTTTTTAGGACGCTTTATCCATGAAAAAAATCCTGGTCATAGACGATGAGGAATGGCTGCGTGAGATGGTGCACATGGCGCTGCGGCAGAAGGGGTATGAAGTCGTCGAGGCGGGCAACGGCGCGGACGGCATTGAAATCGCCCGCAAGGAACTGCCCGATCTGATCCTCTGCGACATCAACATGCAGAAGGTGGACGGCTATTTGACGCTGTCTTCGCTGCGCAACGAATCCCCGACCGCCGCCATTCCCTTCATCCTGATGACCGGCCTGGCCGACAACGCCGGCATGCGGCACGGCATGGAGCTGGGCGCCGATGACTACCTGGCCAAGCCGTTCACGACGGACGACCTTTATGCCGCCGTGGAGGCGCGCCTCAAAAAGGCGCAGGCCGTGCGCGAGGAGGCCGAGCGCAAGCTCGCCACCCTGCGCGACAACATCAGCCTGATGCTGCCGCACGAATTGCGCACCCCGCTCAACGGCATCCTGGCCTACGGCGAAATCCTCACTGAAGACGCCCCGTCCCTCAAAACCGACGACATCGTCGAGATGGGGCGGGTGATCCATCAGTCGGGCAAACGCCTGGAACGGCTCATCGAAAACTTCCTGATTTACGCGCAACTCGAAATGGTTGCGGCCGACCCGCAGAGCGTCAGCGCCCTGCGCATTGGCCGCACCGGGCACGCCGCCCCGCTCGTTGAGAAGCGCGCCACGGCGCAGGCGGCGCTGGCCAACCGTTCCCAGGACCTGACCAGCGAACTGGCGGACGTGGCCGTGCCGATGGTCGAGGAATATCTGGGCAAGATCGTGGATGAACTGACCCAGAACGCCTTCAAGTTTTCCAAGGCCGGCTCGCCGGTGACCGTGCAGTTGAGCGAAACCTCCAATACTGTCATTCTTACCTTCAGCGACCGGGGCCGGGGTTTTTCGTCCGAACAAGCCAGCCGGGTCGGCGCCTACATGCAGTTCGACCGGAAGATGCACGAGCAGCAGGGGCTGGGATTGGGACTGACCATCGCCAAACGGCTCGTCGAACTGCACGGCGGCTCGCTGGCCATCGAGGGCCAGAAGGACGTCGGCGCCACCATCATCGTCAAGCTGCCCCAACCCAAGCCGGACGAAACCGCTCCGGCCGATTGATGCCGCCGGCGAAATGGCGCGCCGACCCGTCCCGTCACTGCGGCAGGCGCGCGTAGAGCAGGCTGAGACCGCGTCCGGCAAACTGGGCGATGAAAAAGACAAGGACGATTCCCGCCACAGGCGCAAAATCCACCTTGCCCACGCGCAGCGGGATCTTTCCCAGCGGCTTCAACAGCGTTTGCGCCGTCGCGCTCACGTAAATCCAGAACGGGTGTCTGCCGAAGTAGATGTAGCTGTTCAAAAGACGCAGCGCCAGCAGCGCGCCGATGAGGAATTTCCAGGTCAGATAGCCGGCCAGCCCGATGAGGAGCGACTCTTCCGGGCGGTGGGCGGCCGAAACGGGTCCGGGCAGGACGTGCAGGCGCTCCAGGAGCCAGCTCGCCGGCCACCAAAGAACCGCGGCGCCGAGGAGCGGCAGACCGCATTTCATCGCGGCCGGCCAGCGGTCCATTCCCCCCAATTGCATCCGCACCAGTTGGTGAAACGGCTCCGGCCCCTTCAGGATGGATAGCAGCAGGAGCCACAGATAAAAAATGCCGAGCGTCAGCCCGAAGCTCAAAAGCGAGAACACAAGGATTTTGGCGAACCAATCGCTGCGGAACGAAAGCGCGATCACGCCCAGGTCCAGCGTCCCGGACCAGTGCGCGGCGGGCCCGATCTGCCAGTAAAGCAGCGCGCGAAAAAAAAGCAGCGCGACCAGGGCGAGGGGCTGGCGCCAGCGCCGCAGTCGGCGCGTGTCCGCGCTCCGCAACGTGCCGATCAACGTGGCTGGCCGCCGCCTGCCCAGCGGATCGAAGCGCGCGGAACGCCAGTTCATCCACAGCAACAGACCGGCGAGGTTCAGGATAAGGTCAATCAGGCTCATGAAAGGGACAAGCGATGGATGTCCGGTGGCAGGAACGGAATGTTGAGCCTTGCCGTTCCAGTCACGAGTCGCGCGTCACATCATCCGCAGCAGTGTGTCAGCCATTTCGCTCGGCGTGGCGGCCACGCCAACGCCCGCCTCCCGGAACGCCGCGATTTTGGCCGCCGCCGTGCCCTTGCCGCCGCTGATGATGGCGCCCGCGTGGCCCATGCGGCGCCCAGGCGGCGCCGTGGCGCCGGCTATGAAGCCGGCGACCGGTTTCTTGCAATTCGTCTTGATCCATCCGGCGGCCTCTTCCTCGGCGCTGCCGCCGATTTCGCCAATCATGATGATGCCGTGCGTGTCGGGATCCTCGTTGAACAGCTTGATGATGTCCAGGTGGGACATGCCGGGCACCGGATCGCCGCCGATGCCGACGCAGGTGCTTTGGCCCGCGCCGCGGCAGGTCAATTGCCAGACCGCTTCGTACGTCAGCGTGCCGCTGCGCGAGACGACGCCGACGTGGCCCTTTTTGTGGATGTAGCCCGGGGCGATGCCGATGCGGCAGCCGCCATGCGAATCCTTGCCGTCGCCGGGCGTGACGATGCCGGGACAATTCGGCCCGATGAGCCGCGTGTTGGCGTTGCCGGCCATTGCGCGCTTCACCCGGATCATGTCGCGTGTCGGAATGCCTTCGGTGATGCAGACGACGATTTCGAGTCCGGCGTCCACACTTTCCAGAATGGCGTCCGCGGCAAACGCCGCCGGCACAAAAATCGCGCTCGCCGTGGCGCCGGTCTGTTTCACGGCGTCAGCCACCGTGTCAAAGATGGGAACGCGCCTGCCGCCGTGCTCGAAAAATTGCCCCCCTTTGCCGGGCGTGACCCCGGCGACGACCCGTGAGCCGTAATCAATCGAGAGTTGCGCATGCCGGGCGCCAAAGCTGCCCGTGATGCCCTGGATGAGAACCTTGGTGTCGGGTTTGACGAGGATGGACATGGGAGATAGGTGATTTCAGACTGGCGATTTACGATTTTCGTTTGTGAATGAAAATTCTGTTTCCGTCCGGATCGAAAATGACGGCAAACCGGCAGACCCTTCGCAAAAGGCGCGGGCGCGTTGGATGTTGGTGACCGGCGCGCCGGTAATTACGATTTCGGTGATCATTTCAGCCTTCCGGACATTGTCATTTTCCGACCGCCTCGACCATCTTTTGCGCCGCGTCGGCCATCGAACCGCCGGCGACGAGTTTGAGACCAGACCCGGCCAGGGTTTTTTTGCCGGCGACGACGTTGTTGCCTTCGAGCCGGACGACGAGCGGCAGGTTCAAATGCGTTTCCTTGACCGCCGCGACGATGCCGGAGGCGATGACGTTGCAATCCATGATGCCGCCGAAGATGTTTACCAGGATTCCTTTCACGTGCGGGTCGCTCAGGATGATTTTGAAGGCCGCGGCGACCTGTTCCTGACTGGCGCCGCCGCCCACGTCGAGAAAGTTCGCCGGCTCGCCGCCGTAATGCTTGATGATGTCCATCGTGGCCATCGCCAGGCCCGCACCGTTGACCAGGCAGGCGATGTTGCCGTCGAGCTTGATGTAATTGAGGTTGAACTTGCCGGCCTCGATCTCCAGGGGCGCCTCTTCGTTGAGGTCGCGCATTTCCTGGATGTCCTTGTGGCGGTACAACGCGTTGTCGTCCAGGGAAATTTTGGCGTCGAGGGCGAGGACCGTTTCCCGGCCGCCGGGCAACTCGGCCACGGCGAGCGGATTCAGTTCCACCAGGGAGGCGTCGCATTCCCACCAGGTGTTGAACACGCCGGCGACGAGTTTGGCAGCGGCGTTAAACAGGTCGCCTTTCAGCCCGAGCGCGGCGGCGATTTTGCGCGCTTGAAAAGGCATGACGCCGACGGCCGGGTCAATCCATTCCTTGAAAATCTTCTCCGGCGCTTTGGCGGCGACCTCCTCGATGTCCATGCCCCCCTCGGTGCTGGCCATGAGCAACGGCCGCCCCATGGCGCGGTCGAGCAGCGCGGCCAGATAAAATTCCTTTTTGATCTTCGCCGCTTCAGCGAGAAGCAGCGTCCGCACCCGGCGGCCTTCCGCGCCGGTCTGTTTGGTGACCAGCACGTTGCCGAGCATTTTTTCGGCGAAGCCAACCGCCTCGGCCACGGACGACGCCACCTTCACGCCGCCTTGAAATCCGCTTTTGAACGTCCCCTTGCCCCGTCCGCCGGCGTGGATTTGGGATTTGACGACCACTTTTGCGCCGCCGCGGGCAAGGATTTTTTCCGCTGCCGGACGCACTTCGGCGAGCGATTGGACGGGGATTTCAAAAGGGACGGCGACACCGTGTCGGGCGAGCAATTGTTTGGCCTGGTATTCGTGAATGTTCATTGCAAAACGAAGCGGCATTAAAAACGATTGCCGGCGGAAATCAAACTTTTGTTCGTGGAAAAATTGAAGCATCCACGCGTCCGGACAGGCTCCGGTCCGCGGTTTCCTGCTTCAACTCGCGGGCGCCGCGGTGGTTCAGCGTCCCTTCGCGGAAAGCGCTTCTTTCAGCCAGCCAACCAGCTCCTGCTGACAGGCCGGATCCAATTTTGCCCAATTGGCGATGTTGTGGCCGGCGCCTTTGATGAAATAGAGTTCACAAGGCACGCCGTCGGCCTTGAGCCGGGCGGCAAAATTCCGGGTTTGCGGCGGCGGAACGGTTTTGTCCGCGTCGCCCTGCATCAGGAGAAACGGTGGCAACCCGGGTTTGACGTGCTCGATCGGCGAGAGTTGTCGGAGCAGTTTCCACGTTCCGGCATCCAGGGCGTCGCGGCCCAGGACATTGCGCATGGCGGACCATCGGCCAATCTCACCGCGGCGTTTCATTTCCGTGACCAAGTCCGTCGGCGGCGCGAGGCCCACGACCGCCTGCACGCGCGTGGCCGGGGTGGCGAGTGTGGCGGCCAGGCAAACCAGATGGCCGCCCGCCGAATAGCCCAGGAGTGCGATGCGTCCGGGGGCGCCTTTATACTCGGCGGCGTGGGCCTTGACCCAGCGGATGGCGGCCTGCACGTCGTCGAAGCAGGCGGGCCAGCGGTTTGTGGGCGCGAGGCGGTAATCAATCGAAAACCAGACAAACCGGTGAGCCGTCAGCAACTTCAAGATCGGCGCGAAATCGCCTTTGCCAGATTTGTCGCCGACACACCAACCGCCGCCATGCACGGCGAGGACCACTGGAAACGGCCCCATGCCATCCGGCACGTTCGCGTCCAGCCGCAAGACCCGGCCGCCGACTTTCTCGTAGGGGATGTTCCGTTCGAGGCCGGCGTGAACGGTGCCGGCCAGGAGCGTCGTGGCCAGGAAGAAGATCGAGGCGGATTTCATAAATTTGTGGCGGAAAGACTTTTCGTCGCACGAGCAGGAGAAATCACCGGCGGAAACTGCGCGAGAACGGCTTGCGGATTCCAGCCGTCCGCGCCACCCAGAACCTTTTCCACGGTGACGGCCCTGGCTTCCTGCGCCGTCAACTGTCGCGCCCACGGCGCGCGTGCCTGCGGATCGGCGCCGGGACCGCGGCTGTTGAATTCGGCGTAGCGCGCCGTTTTTTCACGCGCCGGGTCTTGCCAATTGTTCCAGCCCACCGGCCGGACGGCGCCGGACATTTCCGTGTTCAAAAAGGTGACGCTGGCAAAGGCCCGCCACGGGCGGCCCAAATAGGTTTTCACACCGGGATTGGCGCCGGTGATCTGGCAGTGCGAGAAGACGTAGCCGAAGGGATGGCCTGCCGGCGTCGAAGCCGCGGTGATGTAGCCGTTGCCCAAGCAATCAATCCGGCAATGGTCGTAAAATTCCGTGGCTGCGCCAAAAATGAAATCCACCGCCCCGGCGACGAAGCAATTCGTGAAATACTGCCGCCCGCGGTCGCAAAAAATCGTGTCCTGCCAGCCCGCAAACCGGCAATTGCTGAAGACGAGGCGGTCCCCGTCCAGCCGCACCGCCAGTGCCTGGCCTTTGGGGCCGGCGGAGTTCTGGAAGGTCAGGTTTTCGGCGACAAAATTGTCGGCATCAATCACCGTCGAGGGCGTGCGGAAGGTGCCGATGGGCTTGCCGTCGGCCCCGGGCAGGTTCGCATGCAAGCCATAGGTTAGCTCGGTTTTCTCCGGGTCTTCGCCCACAAGCCGGACGAAGTTTTTTTCGCGCTGGACGTAAATCAGTTCCTTATAGACGCCCGGCTTGATGCGAATGACGCACCAGTTGTCAGGACCGGTGTTTTGCGGCGCGGGATCAATCGCCGCCTGCACGCTCCGGAACTGTCCGCTGCCGTCGGCGGCGACGACCAAAGTAGTCTCCGCGCGGCCGTTCCGAGCGCCGAACAGCAGCATTCCCGTCGCCAGCCCCGCGCACCAGACGCATGAAAGGGGCATTTGGTTTTTGCCGGGAATCCGTGTCGAACCAGTCATTGCACTTTCATAAACGCTCGCCAGAGTTTTGCGGGCGACAATTTCCGGCCTTCGTCCGCCGCTTGGCAAGGCAATTTACCAGCGTGAGACCCATTTCGCGCGGGATTTTTCGTTGCCGTCCGGGCCATCCAGGGCCAATTTGATGGCGAACAGGCCTTCAAAGGAATCTGAGCCTGGGAACAAGGCTTAACGACTTAACGACGTTGGAAAGGCAGGGGACTGCCGTGAGCACACTCGACAAACGATCAGGCCGGGCCGAAGACGCCTTGCGCGAAAGCGAAAAGCGGCTGCGGGCCATCTGGGAGACCGCCGTCGAAGGGATCATCACCATTGACGAGCAGGGCGTCATCGAATCGCTCAATCCCGCCGCCTGCCGCATCTTCGGTTACACGCCGGTGGAAGTCATCGGACGCAACGTCAGCACGTTGATGCCGTCGCCCGACCGGGAGCGGCACGACAGTTACCTGGCGAACTATTTGCGCACCGGACACGCCAAGATCATCGGCATCGGCCGCGAAGTGACCGGCCTGCGCAGGGACGGCACGACCTTTCCGATGGACCTGTCCGTGAGCGAAGTGCGGCTGGGTGAGCGGCGCCTCTTCAGCGGCCTGGTGCGCGACATCAGCGAGCGCAAACAGGCGGAAGCGGCGCTCCGTGAAGGCGAACAGCGGTTGCGGGCCATCATGGAGACCGCGGTTGACGGCATCATCACCATTGACGAGCGCGGCCTCATCGAATCGCTCAACCCGGCGGCTTGCCGGATTTTTGGCTACGAACTGCGGGAATTGCTCGGGCGGAACGTGAAGGTGTTGATGCCTCCGCCCTATCACGAGCAGCACGATGGCTATTTGACCCGGTATCTGCACACCGGCGAAGCCCGGATCATCGGCATCGGCCGCGAGGTGACCGGCCTGCGCCAAGACGGCACGACGTTCCCAATGCACTTGTCCGTTTGCGAGGTGCGGCTGGGCGAGCGCCGCCTGTTCACGGGGTTTGTCCGCGACATTTCCGAGCGCCGGCAATTGGAGCAGGCGGTGGCCGCGGCCGCGGAGCAGGAGCGGGCACACCTCGCGCGGGAGTTGCACGACGGCCTGGGACAGCAACTCGGCGGGCTGCTGTTCATGATGAACGGATTGTGTCGTGATCTGCAGTCGGCCCGCGCCCGAGAAGCGGAAACCGCGAAGCAGCTTTCCCAGGAACTGGCCACCGCCATCGCCCAGGCGCGCGCCTTGTCCCACGAACTCTACGCCGTTCCGCCGGAGCCGGACGGTTTGGCGGAGGCGCTCGGCAATCTGGCCGACCGCGTTGCCGGCGATGGCGGCGTCGCGTGCGCCTTTAAGGGTGAAACGTCCATTCTGGTGCATCAGCCGGCCACGGCGAGCCATCTTTACCGCATCACCCAGGAAGCCGTGCAAAACGCCCTCAAGCACAGCCGCGCCACGCGGATTGAAATCGAGATGGCCCTGTCTGCCGGCGGCCTGACCCTCGCCGTGCGCGACAACGGCATCGGATTTCCAGCGCAACGCAGTTCGCAGGGCATCGGCCTCCACACCATGGAACAACGCGCCAAACTCATCAGCGGCCAGTTGACCGCCCGGGCCCGGCCGGAAGGCGGGGTGGAAGTGATTTGCTCCGTCCCGGAAACGATGCTCGCAAAGACAGCGAAATGAGCCGCCCGGAAACAACGTCAAACCGTGCCGCGTCCGGAGCCAGGCGGCAAAAGGAAGCCTCCTCAAACTCCGGGAAACGACGGAGGGTTCTGCTGGTGGACGATCATCCCCTGATGCGGCGTGGGCAGGCCGATCTGCTGAACCGCGAGCCGGATTTGGAGGTGTGCGGCGAAGCCGGGACGGCGTGCGAAGCGATGGAGGCGATTGCCAGGCTCAAACCGGACCTGGTGCTGGTGGACATGGCGCTCCCGGACAAAGATGGCTTGGAACTTATCAAGGACATGCAAGCCTTTCATCCCGGGCTGCCCACCCTGGCCATGTCCATGCAGGACGAAACCCTCTACGCGGCGCGCGTCCTGCGGGCCGGCGGCCGGGGCTACGTGATGAAACAGGAAGGGCCCGAGCGGCTGGCGGCGGCCGTTCGCACCGTCTTGAGCGGCCAGGTCGCGCTGAGTCCGCGCATGTCGGCGCAGCTTCTTGAATCCATGGTCGGCCCGCCGGGCAAAACGGGCGGCGGCCCCGAAGCCAGGTTGACCGACCGGGAATTGGAGATTCTGCGCCAGTTTGGCGGCGGTTGGAGCACGGAGGAAATCGCCCAACGCCTTCATCTCAGCCCCAAGACCGTGGACGTGCATCGCGCCCACATCAAGGAAAAGCTGGGCTTCAAAACCACGCCGGAATTTCAACGTTTCGCCATCCGGTGGGTCGCCTCGCAAGGCGGGCCGGTGGCGTAGCTGGCGGTCCCGCAACTGCCGCCCCCGCTGCATTTCACCCGGAAGCTCCTCAGGCGGGCCAGGCTCCCGTGACCCTTGGAGAATCGCCCGGAGCGCATAAGCAATTCCTTTAGGCGTGATGGCTTCCCAGCCCTATCTGCGTTTCGCGTTCCCACCAATAGGCGGGCGTTGATTTTCGCCGTAAACTGTCCGCATGAATTCGAGGAAAACTCAAATGGATTTCAGTGATCCGGTCACGCGGACAATGGCGCATCCATGCTTGACGCCGTTCCCGCGGCGCGGCGCTCAGGAGGTCATCGAAGTGGATTTTAACCGAAATTGCGCCCCTTCCACGGATGCGGCGCCGGCCTCCATGTCCAATGACCAACTGGTCGAGGCGCTGGCTGCCTCCATCACGTTCCGCGAGTACCGGCGCGCCTTCGAGGAGGCCACGGGAATGCCGCTGGCCTTGCGCGCCGTGGGCGGCTGGCAACTGGCTCATGGCGGCAACCGCCGCCAGAATGCCTTTTGCGCGTTGATGTCCCGGACAAGCCGGTCCTGCGCCGCCTGCCTGCGGGCCCAGCAACGGGTCTGCGACGGCGTCAATGGCGTGCCCTGCACGTTGAACTGCCCCTTCGGCATCACCGAAACGGCGGTGGGGGTCAAAATCGGCCGGGAAATCATCGCTTATCTCCAGACGGGACAGGTCCTTTTCAAACCGCCGACGCCGCGGCAGACCGGCCGGGCCATTCAGCAACTGCGGGAATGGGCGCCGGACGTGGACCTGAACGAAGCGGGGCGGCGCTACAACGAAACCCCCGTGGTGCGCCGGAACGAGTATGAGGCCGTGGTGCGGCTGCTCCAATTCTTCGCCGACCAACTGGGCGCGCTGGCCAACCAGATTGTCCTGCAGCAGAAGGACGTCGAACCGGCGCAAATCACGCGGGCGCGCCAGTTCATTGAAACCCATTACCAGGAAGACCTTTCGCTGACCGCCGTGGCCCGCGAGGCCGGGATGAGCCAGTTCTACTTCTGCAAAACGTTCAAGAAGGCTACCGGACTCAAGTTCAGCCATTACGTCTGCCGCGTGCGCGTGGAAAAGGCCAAGAACCTTCTACTCAACCCCAATTACCGGATCAGCGAAATCGCCTACGAGGTCGGCTTCCAGTCCCTGACGCATTTCAACCGCGTTTTCAAAACCATCGCCGGCTGCTCGCCCACGGAATTTCGCCGGCAACTGCCCGGCGCCTCAAGGCCGTGAAATGAAGGCCGCCCCAAAGCCTCCAGCGCCCGCCAAGGCACGACGCGTGAAGCGCCGGGTCTTTGTCATCGAGGATCACGCCTTGATGCGGCGCAGCATCGTCGGCGCCATCCAGCGCGAACCGGATTTTACGGTCTGCGGCGAGGCGGAGGACGCGCCGGAGGCGTTGCCCGCCATCCTGTCCCTGCAACCCGACCTGGTCCTGACCGACATCCGGCTCAAATCCTCCAGCGGCTTGGACCTGATCAAGGCGCTTCGCGAGCGGCACCCGGAAATTCCGATCATCGCCACCACGATGTTCGATGCGCGGCAAACCGAGCGGCTGGCCCGGGCGGCGGGCGCCTCGGCCTTCGTGGCGAAACAGGATGGCGCGGAACAATTGGTGGCAATCGTCCGCCAAACCCTGGACGCCGCCAAGGACCAGGGCGACCGCCCGGAGCTGCGCGGCGCGCCATGACCACGCCTGCGAAGGCAACCAAAGATTTCGCGTGATTTTTGCGTCGGCGGGGTAGAATTAAAACCGTCGCCGCCATCCCGCCGTCCGGGCGTGAACAACGGCCGGCAAGAATTGGCGTGAAAATGCCAAAAACGGCCGGGCGGACTTCGGCTGACTGGTTGACAATCAAAACGTGAAAACGGCGCTGGTCATTGTTTGCAGCCTCTTGTTGGCCTGGGCGCCCGGCATTTCCGCGCTGGCGCCGGCGCCCGCCGCATGTGCCGCGTGCCATTGCGCCTGTGGCAAGAAGTGCTGTGACGCCCCGGCTTCGCCGAGTCCCCAGCCGATCACCGCGGCGCCAGTTCCTTCATCGCCGCCAACTCCGATTTTGACGCTCGCACCCGCCGTCTTGGCCTGGACTTTGGCGGATGCGCCTGTGCGTGAGTTCTCGCTTTTCGCTTCTTCGCCCCTAACGGCCAACGCCGCGCCCCTTTTTGCGCGGGATTGCGCCCGGCTGCTCTGATTTTTCCCCGCCCACGCCCTTAGTGTGCCCGGATGCGGGCATGCGCCGGGTTTTTCCGTCTGTTTTCTTACGGTGAAGCCGAAAGTTGAATTCATGCGTTGAAGATAAACATTGCAATGAAATTTATAAAATCGTATAAAGAGAAAGTAATGGTGGCCGCGCCGGTCACTGGCAGTCAACATTAGAAAGTGAGGTAAAAATGAAAAAAGCGATTGAACTCCGTAAATGTCTCATAGGCTCCACTTTCGCGTTAGCCGTCGTCGTTTTGGCCTGGCTCCCCAACCAGGTGCTGGCGCAAGAGAAGGGGGCCCAAAAGCTAATGAGAGTCCAGACGGTGGAGGATCTCCAAAAACTCGACGTGGGAGACATCATCGTCATGTCTTGCCCGAAGTGCAAGGAATCCTATGCGCAGGTCGTGGAAAAAACCTACAAGTCCGTCAAACCGGAGGAATTGAAAAACGTGACGATCCACCTCTGCTCGACTTGCGACACCCGGGTGGTGACCAAGGGTATTGGCAAGCGAGCCAAAGCGGTGCTCGTCCATACCTGCAAAATGTGCGGCAGCAAGAACGTCACTTGCTTTGCGATAAAGAAAGGGAGCCTCCGGACGGAAGGCATGGAGGAACACTAAGCCGGCGCGAACGCCTCATCCCGGCTAGGCGTTCGCACATTGGCGGCGGCGCTGGGGGGTATTCGAGTCAACACCGCCGCCGGATGGCAGATTTAGCCCGGCCAGTCCGTTGATCGCATGAATTCAAATAAAAAAAACCGCAGGCGTTCGTGGTTTGCCAGCGTAGCAGGCGCGCTGCTCATCGGCTTGCTCCTCACCGGCTGCAAGGGCGTTCCGACCAAGGGCGAACGCGAGGCGCGCCGGCAATTGTCAGCCGTGGCGAAAATCTATCGGCCTGGCGACCATCCGGCCCGGCCGCCTGAATTGACGACCAACTCGCCGCTCGGCGATTTCCTCACCTACGCCATGTTCAATGAGCCGCAGGTCAGGGCGGCTTATTTCGATTGGGCCGCCTCGGTTGAAAACATTACCGTCGCGCGCTCGCTGCCTGATCCGCAACTGACGTTCCAGATGGACATCCAGGACATCGTGACGTCAATCATGCCGGGGCTGATGCAGGAATTTCCCGGTCCTGGCAAATTGCGCGTGCGCGGCGACGTGGCGTCGGCGGACAGTCAGGCCAGATACTTCATCTTCGAGAACACGGTGCTGCAAACCGCCGACGCGGTGAAACAGTCCTATTATCAAATTTGGTTTCTCGACGAAAAAATCCGGGTGGATCGCCAACTTCTGCAATTGCTGGCGGAGGCGGAACGGGTCGCGCGGGCCAAAAACGCGGCGGGTCTGGCCACCTTGCAGGACGTCTATGACGCGCAAATCGCCGAAGACCGGATGCGCACCGACATCGCCAATCTCGAAGACTCGCGCCGCCCATTGATTGCGCAGTTCAAGGCGGCTCTGGGATTGACGCCAGACCAGCCCGACCCGCCGCTGCCCGGACGTTTTGAACCTACCGTGGTGAATCTTTCGCCGGAGCAGCTTTTGGCGACGGCCTACGCGCGCAATCCGCAACTCAAGGTGATGGCCGCCGAAGTGCAACAGGCCGAAGCGTCACTGGAACTGGCTTACAAGACCAGAGTCCCCAACTTCCACCTTGGCCTGATGGCCGACGCAAAGATGGCGCCGGTGCTGTATCGTCCGCTGGCGGGCATGTCGCTGCCGATCTGGCGCGACAAAATCTCCGCCGAAATCGCCGCCGCCCAGGCCGGCAAGCGCGCCGCCGCCGCGCGGCTGACGGCCGCGCAAATCGTCGTGGCAGTCGCCTTCGCCGAGAAAAGTTTTGATTACCGCCTGGCGCTGCGCAATCTGGCGCTCTTCGATGATTTCGTCATTCCCAAGGCGCGCCAGTCGCTGGAAATTGCGCGCGCCAGTTATCTGGCGAACACGGTGGATTACTCTCATCTCGTCGCCGCCGAGCAAGCGCCGTTGAATTACGAATTGTCGGCCATCGAGGCGCGGCAGCAGCGCGAACTGGCGCTGACGGATCTCTCGTTGCTCATCGCCGGCGTGCCGCCGAAAGGCGCGCCGGTGTTCCCCGGCGGCGCAACGGGCCGTTCGATTTCAAACAAAATTTCAAAATTACAAACGCCATGAATTCGAAAATGAAAATCACTTCGACCGCTCTTTGGTTCGTGATGGCAATCATCGCCGGATTGCTCGTCGCGGGCTGTTTCAAGCCGTTTGAAAAAACCGCCGCCGCAAAGCAAACCAATACGCAAACCAAAACACTTTACACTTGCGGCATGCACCCGTGGGTCATTCAGGATCATCCGGGCAACTGCCCGATTTGCGGCATAAAACTCGAACCGATTCGCCGCACCGCCGCCAATCCCCAATCGCCCGCCGGCCCGCGCAAAATTCTATATTACAAATCCACGATGATTCCTGGCGAAATCAGCCAGAAACCGGGCAAGGACAGCATGGGGATGGATATGGCGCCGGTTTATGAGAACGAAGCGGCGTCAGCCAATTCTTCCGTCATTGAGGTTGACCCAGTGACGATGCAGGACATGGACGTCGTCACCACCCCGGTCGTCAGCGGCCCGTTGCGCCGGACGGTGCGCACGGTGGGCCTGGTGGATTACAACGAACCGAAGGAGACGGACGTCACCACGAAATTCAAAGGCTGGATTGAAAAACTGTATGTGGACTACACCGGCGAACTGGTGCATCGGGGCGAACCGATGTTCAAGATTTATTCGCCCGCACTGTATGCCGCCGAGGTGGAATATCTCACAGCCTTGAGCCACACCTCCAGCGCGGACCCGGATTCATCCAATCTCTTGACCGCCGCCGCCGAGAAGTTGCGGTTCTTCGACATTTCGGACGAGCGGATTGCCAAACTGGCCAAGACGCGGACGCCGCACAAGGCAATGGTTATTCTGTCGCCCGCGGACGGGTTCGTGATTCAAAAGAACGTCTTCGAAGGCCAGGTGGACGCCGGGACCACACTCTATCATCTGGCCAACCTCAACACCGTCTGGGTTTATGTGGAAATTTACGAGCAGGACCTGCCTTACGTCCGGCTCGGCCAGGAGGCGACCATGACGCTTTCGTATCTGCCGGATCGCGTGTTTCACGGGCGCGTCACTTACATATATCCGACCGTGAATGAACAAACGCGCACGGCGAAAGTGCGGCTGGAATTTGAAAACCCGGATTATTTCCTCAAGCCGGGCATGTTCGCGCAGGTAACGTTGACGCATGAATTGGCGCCGTCGGCCTTGTTGGTGCCGGATTCGGCCATCCTGCGCAGCGGCGAGAAAAACACCGTCTTCGTCGCACTGGGAGGCGGAAAGTTTGAGCCGCGCACCGTGGTGCTGGGACCGGAAGCCGAGCATGACATGTGTCAGGTCGTCAGCGGAGTGAGCGCCGGCGAGCGGGTGGTGACGTCGGGCGAGTTCATGCTCGATTCGGAAAGTCAGTTGCGCGAAGCCATCCAAAAGATGCTCGAATCAAACCAAGCCGCCGCCGTGACCAATTCTTCGGCTCCCGCCACGAATGCCATGCCGGCGGGGATGACCATGCCTGCAAAATAACGACTAATTCTCAAATCCGAACGACGAAGGACTTTTCAATGACCAATTCCACAGAGCGTGTCTTGGACCGCGGCGGCAAGCAGAGCGCGACGCCGCTTTGGAATCGCGCCAGCCAGAAAAGCGGTGTCGCGGCCACCGCACTCCATGACGACCAGCGCCATCCACAATCGTTGTTCGAGCTTTGTCATTCTTTAGTCATTAAAATTTTGTCATTAGACATTCCAAAAATATGCTCCAACGCATCATAGATTATTCCCTCAAGAACAAGTTTATTATCCTGCTGTTCACGGTGGTGCTGGTGCTGGGCGGCATTTACGCCGTCAAAAACATCCCGCTGGACGCCATCCCCGACCTGTCGGACGTGCAAGTCATCGTTTATACGCCGTGGGAAGGCCAGGCGCCGCAAATCATCCAGGACCAGGTCACTTATCCCATCACGGTCAAGATGCTGTCGGTGCCCGGGGCCACGGTGGTGCGCGGTTACTCGTTCTACGGTTATTCATTCGTGTATGTCATTTTCAAGGATGGCACGGACCTTTACTGGGCGCGCAGCCGGGTGCTCGAGTATTTGAGTGGGTTGAGCGGCCAACTGCCCCAAGGCGTAAGTCCTCAACTTGGCCCGGACGCCACCGGGGTGGGCTGGGCGTTCATGTACACGCTCAACTCGACCAACCGCGACCTGGCGCAACTGCGCACCTATCAGGACTGGTATGTGCGCTACGCGCTGGCGTCCGTGCCGGGCGTGTCGGAGGTTGCTTCCATCGGAGGCTTCCAGAAGCAATATCAGGTGACGGTGGACCCCGTCAAACTGCGCGCCTACCACCTGTCGTTGAGCCGGGTGGCCGAGGCGATCAGGCGCAGCAACAACGAGGTGGGCGGGCGTTCCATTGAACTTGCCGAAACGGAATTTCTCCTGCGCGTCAAGGGCTACATCGAAAGTGTGGACGACCTGCGCAAAGTGGCGGTGGGCGTGGGGCCGGGCGGCGTGCCAATCCTGCTGCGCGACGTGGCGACGGTGGCGATGGGGCCGGAAATGCGGCGGGGCATCGCCGAACTTAACGGTCAGGGCGAAACCGTCGGCGGCATCGTCGAGGTGCGTTATGGGGCCAATGCCTACAAAGTCATCCAAGCGGTGAAGAAAAAGCTGGCCGAGGAGATGAAATCGCTGCCGCCGGACGTGAAGGTCACTGTGGTGTATGACCGCACGTCGCTGATTGACCGCGCCGTCAAGACCCTTGAAGAGAAGCTGCTGGAAGAAAGTCTCGTGGTGGCGCTGGTGTGCATGGCGTTTCTGTTTCACCTGCGCAGTTCGCTGGTGGCCATCGTCATTCTGCCGGTGGCGGTGTTGATTTCTTTCGTCATCATGTTCGAGCAAGGCTTGAGCGCCAACATCATGTCGCTGGGCGGCATTGCCATCGCCATCGGCGCGATGGTGGACGCGGCCATTGTCATGATCGAAAATGCCCACAAACATCTGGAACACGACGCGGGCAAAAAACCGCATTGGGACATCATCCGCGACGCAGCGGTGGAAGTCGGTCCCACGCTGTTCTATTCGCTGCTGGTGATCACGATTTCGTTTTTGCCGGTTTTCACCTTGGAAGAGCAGGAAGGGCGGCTATTCAAGCCGCTGGCCTTCACCAAGACCTATTCCATGGGCGCCGCCGCGCTCCTGTCCATCACGCTCGCGCCGATTCTGATGGGTTGGTTCATCCGCGGCAAGATTCCCAAAGAGGAAAAAAATCCGATCAATCGTTTTCTGATTTGGATTTATCATCCGGTGGTGGAATGGGTGATCAAATGGCGCTGGGCGCTGATCACTACCGCCGCCGTGGCCGTCATCTGGGTTTTTCTCCCATGGAATCAACTCGTCACCCGCGTGCTGCCCGAAGGCAAAGTTCAGCAATGGGCCTTGAAAGCCGGCGTTCTGTTCCCCTACCAAAACATCGGCTCCGAATTTATGCCCCCGCTTTACGAAGGCGATTTGCTTTACATGCCGACAACCTTTCCGAGTCTTTCAGTGACAAAGGCTCGCCAAGTTCTACAGGTCACCGACAAAATCATCAAATCGTTTCCCGAAGTGAAAACGGTTTTCGGCAAGGCGGGCCGCGCCGAGACTGCCACCGACCCGGCACCGATGGAGATGTTTGAAACGACCATTCAGCTCAAGCCGGAGTCGGAATGGCCGGCGGTGGACATCAAGGGCGCCAGCGGCCGGGTCATCGCTCACCGGCCCTACACCCATCAGGAATTGGTGGACGCCATGAACGCCGCCATCGAAATTCCCGGCTTGGCCAACGCCTGGACCATGCCCATCAAGACGCGCATTGACATGCTCTCCACCGGCATCAAAACGCCGGTGGGCATCAAGGTCGCCGGGCCGGACCTGACGAAAATCCAAGACATCGCCGAACAGATTGAAGGCGTCATCAGCCCGTTGCCGCATACGACCAGCGCCTTTGCCGAGCGCGTCATGGGCGGACACTACATCGTCTTCAACATCAACCGCGACGCCATCGCGCGCTACGGCCTGACCATCGGCGACGTGCAGGACGTGTTGCAAGTGGCGTTGGGCGGAATGCCATTGACCACCACGGTTGAAGGCCTTGAGCGTTACACCATCAATCTGCGTTACGATCGTGATTTTCGTTCCAACTTGAAGGCACTGCGGGACGATGTCGTCATCCCCACGCCGACCGGCGCGCAGGTGCCGTTGGGCGAACTGGCCGACATCAAGGTTGAAGACGGGCCTGGCTCCATCAAGACCGAGGGCGCCGTGCCCCAGGCGTGGATTTACGTGGACATTCACGGCATTGACGTGGGCACCTACGTCAAAGACGCCCAGCGCGCCGTCAACGACGCCGTTGGCAAAGGAGAAATCCAGTTGCCGCCCGGTTACAACATTTATTGGAGCGGCCAATATGAATACATGGTCCGCGCCCAGCAACGCCTGATGGTGGTCGTGCCAGTGACGTTGCTCATCATCATGCTGATTATTTATCTCAACACGCGCTCCGGCGTCAAAACCGCCATTGTCATGCTGTCGGTGCCGTTCTCGCTGGTCGGCTCATTCTGGACGCTTTACTGGCTGCACTACAATTTAAGCGTGGCGGTATGGGTGGGGATGATTGCGTTGGCCGGCGTCAGCGCCGAAATCGGCGTGGTCATGCTCCTTTACCTTGACCTCGCCTACGAGCAGTGGAAACGCGAAGGCCGGCTGCGGACGACAGCGGACTTGCGCGAGGCGATTTACCACGGCGCGGTCAAACGTCTTCGCCCCACGGCCATGACCGCGTCGGTCATCATCGCCGGTCTGCTGCCGATCCTCTGGAGCCATGGCACCGGCGCGGACGTGATGAAGCGTATTGCCACGCCCATGGTCGGCGGCGTCGTCACCGCCACCTTGATGGCCCTGTTGATTTATCCGGCGGCCTTTTACCTGTGGCGGTCGCGCGCCTTGACGAAAGGATCTGACGCTGTCTCACGCGCCGGATTGTAGCTCCTTGGGCTTCGCAACACGACCAGCAGCCGTCCGCCTTTCAATGGATGCGATTTTCCGGCGGCAAACGACATTCGGCGGACAATTTTTGGAGCAGCACGGGGTGGAGTAGGGCGGGCGAGGGTTGTGCGCGCTTTTTGGTCTCCGACCGACCTCGCGTCATTCTCGGGCGGGTTTGTCGGCCGCGGCTGTTGCCGCCGAAATAAAATTTTGCGTAAACGCGGTTTCCGCGCCCTGCTTCCATAGCACGCCGACGGAAATCGTTTCGTGTCTGGGACGCAGCGGAATGATCTCCAATCGCGGTCCAGCCATACAGATCAGGGAATCCGGCATGAGCGCGACGCCGCGGCCGGCTTCGACGGCGGCAATCCGCTGTATGTCGCCGCCGTGATGAATTCAATGATTGGTCGCTGGCAAACACGAATGCTTGTGACTGGTTCGGCGCAAGTTGAACTTTATTCCGGTGACATTCGACGTTTCGTAATTCCATTCATCGGCAAAAAAGGCGAAGAAGAAGTCGCATCAGCAATAAAAGGCGCGCACGCCGCCCGCGCCCGCGTGCGGGAGTTGCTGGACCGGGCCAAGCGCGCCGTGGGAATCGCCATCAAGCAGGACGAAAAGGCCGCGATGGAAAGTTTGGAAAAATGAAATCGCATGAGCAAAAGACGCGATATTCTATTTGAAGCCCGGACGCCGCTCGGTTTCACCGTGCGCGTGACGCGGGAAGTATTGGAATATCATCACCACCGTCAAACATCCGGTCACGGCTGGATGTGAGGCGGAAGTGCAAGCGGTCCTGGAGTCGCCGGAAGAAATTCGGCGTAGCAAAAGTGACGCGAACGTGTATCTTTTCTATCGCAGCCGACGGAACCGGCGTTGGGTCTGCGCCGTAAGCAAACAGGAAGGCCACATGGGTTTTCTCATCACGGCGTATCCGACCGGCGCCATTAAAGAAGGCGGCAAAATATGGCCGAAGTAAATGTTTATTACGATCCGACGGGCCGCACGCTGACCGTGTGGTTTGGCCGCCCGCAGGCGGAGTATGTCTGCGAGGAAACCGGCGAGGAAGTGATCTTGATGAAGGACCGCAAAGGGCATGTCATTGGGTTCGAGCGTTTAAATTATCCGGCCAAGGCGGCGCAGCCGTTGCGGATGGCGTTTGAAACAATTCCGCAACCCGCGTAAAGGCCGACAAGGTAAAAATATGGCTCCCGAATTGAAGATCAGGATGGAGGAAGAGTTGGTTGTAAAAAAAGTGAAGCGCCGTCCGGCGGTATTGATTTTGCGCGATGGCTGCGATCCGCGAAAAATGGCGACGCGTATTTCAGGCATTGGTGCAAGGCCAAATCCAAATTTCCACATCTTCGCGCCGATTGTTTCACTTAGGGAGGAGGATAATTTGGGAAATGACTATCCGCAGCCGTTCATGGACAAAGTGGTTGCCGCTGAATTGCCGGAATTTATTCATCTGCCCGCCGAGGGGACGGCCATCAAAAAGGAATCCATGGCAGTGCTGACACAATTGCAGTCGCACACCGAAAAGGCAATCGAGGAAACGGATTCAGCGCCGGCGCAAGATTATCTAGGCACCGCGCTTGAAACCTTTTGGCAGGATTTGGAGGGGCAAATAATGCAGTAGATTCCATCCGCGGATGAGTCCGCGGGCGATTATCGGTGCCTCTTTCCGTCTTCGTTACACTTCGCCGCGAGAGGCCGAGGCTTTCAATCCGCGTGAGTTCGTGGAATCCGTGTCTTTTTGGCATTTTTTGCGGTTTTGCTGGGATTTTGAAGCGATTTTATCCATCCGTTTGGAGGTTTTATCCGTTTGGTCGTGGATTTTATCCATCCGGAAATGGACTTTATCCTTTCGGACCGGAACTTTATTCGTTCGGAAACCTGTGTTCATCCGTGGTTACAAAACCGACCATAGTTAAAAGTTATTACGAGGCAAGAAACATGGTATTTCACCGAATCCGGTTCGCGCAGTAGAGTCGTTCCATGATGAATATACGAAAAGCATCCGAACGGGGCCACGCCCAACACGGCTGGCTGGACACGTATCACACTTTCAGCTTCGCGGATTATCACGATCCGCAATGGATGGGGTTCCGCAGCCTGCGCGTCATCAACGACGACCTCGTGATGCCGGGCGCGGGCTTCGGCACGCATCCGCACCGCGACATGGAAATCATCACCTACGTCCTGCGCGGCGCGCTGGAGCACAGGGATTCGATGGGCAACGGCAGCATCATTCGCGCCGGCAACCTGCAATACATGTCCGCCGGCGCGGGCGTCCAGCACAGCGAATTCAATCCGTCAAAGGACGAGGCGGTCCAGCTGCTGCAAATCTGGATTTTGCCGGACACCCGGGGCGCGAAGCCGCGCTACGCGGAAAAATCATTGCACGACGCGCCGACAGGCAAATGGCATTTGATGACCAGCAAGACCGGCCGCGACGGCTCGATTGCGATTCACCAGGACGCCGACTTGTGGCTGGCCAAACTTGAGGCCGGCCAGCGGATCGCGTACTTGCTGGCCAGGGGCCGTCATGCGTGGATTCACGTGGCCGAGGGCGAGGTGGAGTTGGACGGAAGGACGTTATCGGGCGGCGACGCCGCGGCGGTGAGTGGCGAATCGCAACTGGCATTGTCGGCGAAGCAGTCGTCACGGGTTTTGCTGTTTGATTTGAGTTGACACCCGCTCCAACCGATCAAACTCAACCAAAACAAACATGGCAGCGGTATCCGTCATCTGCTTCATGCCCACCTGGAAACCATCCGTTCCCGTTTCGTACGGAACCTCGACGATTCTGAAATCGCGCATCGAGGCCATGAACTTCGCGTCGTCCGTAACGCAGGCGTCCTCGCCTGCGGGTTCACCCGGCGTCTCGCAGGGTGTTGGGGGCTGGCGGCGAGACGCCGCCGCGAGCCGCAGTCGGGGACGACTGCGCTACGAGGTTGATGGAAAGAGGCCTGGAACGTTCCGCGTTCAAGGTGCAAAACGCGCTTTGAGCGTCAGCGGGGCGAACGGCTTGAGCGGAACGGTGACCGTCCTGCCGTCTCCCTTCAACGGGTGCGCGTCGGTCTCCACCAGATTGCATTGGGACACTTCGCGAGCCGGCGCGGGAAAAGTCAGTGTCGCCATTCCGCCGGCTCCGGAAAAATCGCAGCAGCGGAAAACAAACCCGTCACCGGCCTCGGCCTCCTTGATGGCCGTCAGAGGCAGCCCGACGGGTTGGATTCCCACCAGCGACCCGGCGGCCGAGGAAAACACCGGCGTGTGCTGGCTTTCCCCGTGTTGCGCGACCGGCGGACAAAACAGGCCCCATCCGTCCTCCACGGCCTGGGGTTTGGAGAAGGCGCCGGCGCGGGAGGTGATCGAGTAGCGGAAGAGGAACCGGCCGCCTTGCTCCGCCTTGTAGTTGGTGTGCCAGTAATTGTTCATGACGTAGGCGAAGACATGCCCGCGCTTCAGCGCCATCTCGCGCGGCCAGGTGGACGCAGTCATGCCGCCCAGCGTGAAGAGCGGCGTGTCCAGCGCCGAAAGCTCCACCGTGTCGGCGCCGTCGGAAACGGCCAGCCACTGCTGCACCGCATACCAATCGCGGCAGGCGGAGGCATGCTGGTCGCGGAGCGGATTGGTGATTTCATCCGGGTATTGGAGCCACAGGCCGCCCTTGCGCGCGTCGAACGCGAAAGGAAAGGCGAGATAAACGGCCTCCTTGTTGAGCGTCTCCGTCTTGTCCAACCCGAAAATCAGGTCCAGTTGCTTCAAGCCGCGATACAGCCGGACGCGCAGGGTGATTGCCGGGAAATTGACGTTGGTTGACAGGCTGACCAGTTCGCCGAAAACCGGACCGTTGACGGCTTTGATGCCGGTGCAGGTCTGGCGATGATATTCGAACTTCGGCGGCGGCAGATTATTCAAGTCAGAATGCACGGCATACGTGCCTTCGCCGCCGGTGACGTAAATCAGTTCACCCAGATCGAATTCACCGTTGGTGTCCACCAGTTCGCGGCCGAGTTGCTTGTCGTAGATGGACTGGATGCCGCCCGTTTTGGGATCGAGTGTCACGCGGTAAAACTCGTTTTCGATTTGATCGCCGGAAATCCGCACGGCCTCCGCAGGCGCTTGGGATGTGGTGGCCACGCGATAACAGCGGTAACCAATCGAAGGCAGGTCGTCGGCCACAAAACAACTGCCACCTCCGGGTAGCGGCTGGCAGGGGACGATCCGTTTGGTTTTGAGGTCCTCCACCGCGGCGATTGTTTCCGGGATTTGCACCGCGGCATTACGCGACCAGGCCAGCGGGTTGAACACCACCCAGTCCGCCGCCGGCGCCATCGTTGCCAACTCGGCCATGGCAGAGGCCTGCAGGGCGTGCGACTCGGCGTCGGCGTCCAGCGCGTAACCGCGTTTGACCGCCCATTGCTTGACGGTCTGCTCGGAGTCGGGATGGGAAGTGCTTTCCCAGGCGCCCCAGGTGTGTTCGTTGTAGAGCAGGATGTTGTGCCAGAGTTGGTCAAAATTGGTTTTGGGGTAGGCGGCGCCGGCCAGGATGCCCGCCAACGAATGCAGCATTTCGGCGCTGACCGCGCGTTCCTCGGCGCGGCGGCTCAATGCCGTCGCCCGCGCGGTGGAACCGGCGCCGTCGGCCCACCAATCACCAAAGTCGGTCTTGAGCACGGGAATGTTGTTGGAGAAATTCTTTTCGATGTAGCCGAAAAAGTCATCGGGCTGGGCGAAGATCAGTTTGGGATAGGCCCATTCTGCGTTCCACTCCCTGACCACCTTGGGCAGCCACGACTCCACCGGACGGTTGTCCACAAAGGCGCCGTTGACGAGCACGGCGTCATAGGGGTAATCGGCCGTTTCAAACCGTGCCAGGAACGGCGGGAGTTGCTCCATGGCGCGCTCCACGCTGGGCAGCAGATCGCCGGCGGCGGCGTAGCCGGGCTGGGTGGTGATGTCGGCCAGCACGCGCGAGCCGTCCGCGCCTTCCCAGTAAAACGGGTTCGGCACCTCGCCGGCGTAAGGCGCGCGGTCGTTGTTGGCGCCTTCGATGAAATACTTGACGCCGGAATTGGCCAGCACCATGGGCAGGCTTCCGACGGCGGACGGCACGTCGTCCAGAATGACCGAGTCCAGTTTGAAGCCGCCGCGGTTGGCGAGGTCGCGCGAGTCCAGCTCAAGGCGATTGAGCGCCTCCGAAGAGCAAAGCCCGGTCAGCATGTTGGCGTAATCGCCGGACAATCCCCATCGGTTCCGGCGCAAGAGCGAAAACACGTCGTCCGTCACCTCCGGATGCAGTTGCAGCAGGGCGTCCAATTGCCAGAAGGTCTCGGAATACCATTTGAAGAACGGACCGGCGTCCAGGAGCTTCAGCGCGCGCAGGCCGTTGTTGGCGTGGCGGACGCGGACCCGCTGCTGAAAATCGGTGTAGCCAATGTCGGTGTGCACCGTGGGCACGATATACACCCGCCATTTTTTCGCGGGCGGCAGCAGGAGCGGTTGATGGACTTCGCGCCGCGCCGCGCGCAAGGTCAGTTCCACCCGGTGCATGTCCGGCACGGTGATCAGAAAGCTGTTTTCGCCAAAGCGCAAATCGAACTTTTGCGAGCCGGAAAGGGCCCCGGCTTTCCAGACCAGCACCGCCGGCGCGGCGCCCGCCTCCAGATTGTCAATCGAAACTCTTACCGCCCGCCGCAATCCCTCCGGCGTGCGTTTGAAGAAGGGCAGCGGCCCGGCTTTCACGCTCAACGTTTCCGACGGCGGGGGCACACCGCTCTCCAACCGGACGTCATCGAACAGCGCCCAGCTTCCGTTGTTGTCGCTCAGCGCGATGGTGTTGTCGCCGGCGCGGAGCAGCGCCGAGGGGATGATCTGCCGGAGAGAGCAGTGTTTTCCAACCTTCGGGTGGGTCAGCGCGTCGTCGGTGCTGCCGCGCGGGAGTTGGCGCTCAATTTTTTCACCGTTGATGGCAATGGCCAGACGGGGCGGCGCGGCCGGATGCGTGCTGACGAAGTCCAAAGCCAGTTGATAATAACCGGGCGCCGGCTGCGGAATGCGGAAATGGATCGTGAAGGTGTGCGGCTTGTTGCCGGCCCAGGCATCGGCCGGTCCCGGCAGAACGTAAGGCCAATCCCGCGCGGGATCGCTCCGGCCCACGACAAAATCGGTGTCGTGTGGAAATTGCTTCGGATACGCCGCCCAGTCTCCGGCGATGGCAAACTCGTGGTAATCGCCGTCGGCAACGCCGATTTGAAAAACCGCCGGCCCGCCGGTCGCGCGGAAGGCGAGACAACCAACGCCGAAACAACAAAGCAGGGCGGAACGAATCGTCTTATTCATAACTCGGCTCGACATTTTGACCAACGGATTTGTATGAACATTGGCATGATTCAAACGCAGGGGGGAAAGCCCGGGGAGCCGCACCACCCCCGGCCGGGGCGCGGTGGAATGCGGATCGGGCTGAGAGTGAAGCCGGCATATGCGCGATGGTGGCAATTCCCACGCACGTGTCAAATCGAATTCCGAAAGTGCGAAACTGCGCGGCTTGAGGACGCGGCACCTCCGCCGAGACACGCGGCCACGGGCAATCCGGTCCAGGCCAACTTCATTCCGCATGCCGGCCGGCCAGCCGGCCCGCCTCCCGTCGGCAAGAAGCGCAGAAAGCGCAAAATTCCTGGCAGTTTTCTGATTATAGTTTTGTGTTCCGGGTTTTAAGCTGGGGCCTGTGCCAAACCGTTTGCCGGAATCCATTCCGCCCGCGCTCGAAAAGCCGGCCGCATTTTGTCCCGGTCCGACGCACACAGGCGGGGTGGGTGCGCGGTCAAAATGATCTTCTTCAACGTATGAAAAAACTCGGGTTGGGCGTGCTGGGTCTTGGCGAGGGGCGCAGCATCATTTCCGCGGCCTTGAACAGCCGGCTTTGGAAGGTGGCGCAAATCTGCGATCTGGATCAGGAACTGGGCCGGGCGCGCTGCCGCGAATTCAATCTGGACAACTTCACCGCATCGTTTGACGAACTGCTGGCGAACAAGGAGGTGGACGTGGTGGGCATCTACACACCGGACCCTTTGCACGCCGGGCACGTCCTCCAGGCGTTGCGCGCCTCCAAACACGTCATCTGCACCAAGCCGTTCCTCAACGATCTGTCCCGCGCCAGGGAGGTGATCGAGGAGCAGCGGCGCAGCGGCAAGGTGGTCCTGGTTGGACAGAGCACGAGATTTTTCGCCCCCTTCATGCGGCAGCGGCGGCACTTCGAATCCGGCGCGTTCGGTGAAATTGCCACCGTGGAGGCCTGCTACAACGCCGATCACCGCTGGTTTCTTAAAAAGGGCTGGGCGAAGACCGAGGCCTTCAAATGGCTTTACGGGGGCCTGAGCCATCCCGTGGACCTGGTGCGCTGGTATCTGCCGCACATCGTCGAGGTCATGGGCTATTCGTCGTTGAGCAAAAACGGGCGCGAACTGGGCCTGGCGCACCCCGACACCTTCCAGTTTGTTTCAGGTCCGGGACCGGAATTCCGGCGCGCGTCAGCGGCACGTACAACAGCCCGGTGATCCCGCTCGAACGCGGCAGCCACATGAGCTGCATTCTGCGCTGCGCCAGCGGCGCCAGCCAGGCCGACTACTTCGATTTGCGGTACGCGTGGAGAATTGGCGACCAATCCGTCATCGAAACATTTGAGGACCAGGACGATTATTATTTCCGTTTCGGCGGCCACTCGCACCACGCCGGCGAATATCAGAATTACATCGAGTACTTCGCGCGCTGCCTCGAATCGGGCGAAACACCCAGGCCCGATGCGGCGGAGGGCGTCGTCACCGTGGCGCTGATGCAGGCCATGGAAGAATCCGCGCAGACGGGCCTGCCGGTAAGATTGGGGACCGTTCTGGCGCGCCATGGGCTGACGGGGGTGCAGCCGGCATGACTGCGAACACCGCCACGACCTCCTACACCAAGCGCTTCAGCTACGCCGCCAGCGACACGGCCGGACAGCTTGTTTTCTGCGTCATCTCGTTTTATCTCCTGAAGTTTTACACGGACGTTTACGGCCTGTCCGCGGCCGCAGCGGGGACGATCCTGCTGGTGGCCCGCTGCGTTGACGCCGCGGACGCGCCGGTATGGGGCGTCATTTTCGACAAGACCCACAGTCGCTGGGGCAAAAGCCGTCCCTGGTTTCTGTGGCTGAGCGCGCCGTTCGCCACCTTCGGCGTGCTGACGTTTGTGGCTCCCAACCTGGGTTACACCGGCAAGGTGATTTACGCCGCAACGACGTACATCGCGTGCAGCGTCCTTTACACCGGCATCAACACGCCGGTGACCTCCATCCTGTCGGCGCTGACCGGCGACCCGCGCGAACGCGTGACGCTGACGTGTTTCCGGATGTTCGGCTCGAAGCTCGGCGTGCTGCTGGTCAACCTCACGGCGCTGAAACTGGTCGCCGTCCTCGGCCATGGCGACGACCGGAGAGGATTCATGCTCGTCCTGCCGATTTATGCGACGGGGACCCTGATGTTGTATTTGACGGCCTTCTGGAACCTGGTCGAGACGGTCAAAGAGGAGAAGAAATCCCTGCCCATCCGGGACTCGCTGCGCGCGATGCGGGGCAATTGGCCGTGGATGATCGTTTTTGCGAGCAGCCTTTGTTTCTGGATCGCCTTCATCGCGCGGATTTCCACGGCGCCTTATTTCTTTGAATACGTGCTGCAACGCCCGGACCTCATCGGACTGGCGAACGGCCTCGATTTCATCTCGCTGGCCACGGTTTTTTTTCTGCCGTTCCTGTGCCGGTGGACCTCCAAGCGGAACGTGTGGATGTCCGGGCTGCTCGGCATGGTCGTTGGACAGATCATCGTCTATTTCGGTGTGCGCCAGAAAATGTCCCTCGGCATCATCCTGGGGGGCTGGGCGTTCGGATTTCTGGCCAGCGGCGCGGCCATGGCGATGCTTTTTTCGCTGATCTCCGATTGTGTGGATTATGGCGAATGGAAGACCGGCATCCGCGCCGCGGGTTTCTTGACCGCCATCGGCGCGGCGTTTTGCCTGAAAGCCGGCAGCGGGATCGGCGGCGCCCTGCCGGCGTGGATCCTGGCCGCCGGCGGCTACGTGCCAAACGTGACCCAGACGGCCGCCTCGTTGAACAGCATCGAAATCAGCTTCATCTGGCTGCCGGCCGCGTTCTTCGCCGTCAGCATCCTGCCCGTGCTGTTTTACAAGGGCTTTGAAAAGCTCGAGCCTCAAATTCACAGCGACCTGCAAAACCGCCGGAAACGGGCAAGGATTGTTGATGGGCACGATGGGCGACGGCAATGTTCATCGGCGGGTTGAAGACCGGAAGTCCGGTCCCGCAGGCGTTGAACCCGGCACGGCTGGTTCATGTTCTTCAAGTCGTCGGTCCGGCCGCGTCCACGGCGACACTGTGGTCAGCGCGCCGGCGGCCCGGCTATTAATTCCCGCGAACGCGGGAAACAGACTCGTTGAAGGGCGTTGGCCACGGAAACGACCTTTTCCCGCGGGCATTCGCCCATGAGACAGATCTGAATCCAGTTTCGACGCCGCAGATAATCGCTGTTGTAGCTCAAGAGGTAGCCGGCGTCCTGCATCGCCTGGCCGATTTTCACCGAGTTCAGTTCCGGCGGCAGGCCGATGGTGACCACGGCGGGCGAGACCGGCGCGCCATTGCCGACCAAAGGGAACCCGGCCGCATCCAGACGCGCGCGCAACCACGCGGAAAGTTCCGTCAGTTCGGCAAACCGCTTTTCCCAATTCACCCGCCGCACCGCCGCGTGCAGGGCGTGAAACAGATTGGAGGAGAAGGTGAAGGGAATGCCTTCGTGCGCCGCGCCATGGCCCAGATCCAAATATCGCGGCAACCGGTCGGGCGCGGGCGCCACGGCATGATGGTGGAAAACCATCGAAAGTCCCGGATACGAACGCAGCCCTTTCCCGCTGGCGGAGGACGCGAGATAGACGCCGCTCAAATCCACCGGCAGGGTGCCGATGCTGCTGATGCAGTCCAGGCATAACCGGGTTCCGGCCCGCGCGCACAACTCTTTGAGCGCGGCCAGGTCTGTCAGGATTCCGGTCGAGGTTTCGCATTGCACGCACCAGAGCCAGGCCGGTGGCGCGGCCAATCTCTTCGCGACTGCAGCCAGGTCAATCGGCTCGCCCCAGTCGAATTCCAGCGCGTCGAATTTCAATTGGAAGCGCCGGACATGGTCGAGCAGCCGTTCGCCGAACTCGCCGTTGCTCAGGACCAGGCCGCGCCCGCCCAGCAACGAAAGCTGGCCCGCCACCGCGTCGTTGGCCAAGGTGCCGGAGCCGAGGAGCAGCTCGACGTTTCGGGCGTTGGCCAGTTCGCACAGGATCTGCCGGGCGGCCTGGAAATCCTTTTTGAAACCTTCGCCGCGGTGCGACTCGGGCGCCTGCTCGAAGGCGCGACGAACCTCGCGCCGGACGGTGACGGGGCCGGGCAGGAAATTCACGGCGCTGGGATGAAAGGAGCGGGCAGGGGAGGAGCGCAAAAATTCCCGCGCGGTCACTTCAAACGTTTCCAACGTGACGTACATCGGCTGAAACTGCGCCTCGCCGGCGCCCACGAGCGGGCCGAAGGGCACAAAGCCGAGGTGCTGATACAATTTCTGCTGGCGCGCGGTGCCGGAAATGATCGCCAGGTCATAGCCCTTTTCGACACCGTGCTGCCAGAGCAGGGCGAGGATGCCCTGGAGCACCTGGCCGCCGCGCGCGCCCCGGTATTTTTTGTCAATGGCCAGCAGCCGGATTTCGCAAATGGTCCGGCCGCGCGGCAGATGCGAGTCCAGGTCGGGCAGTTTTTGGTCGAGCGAAAAGGGCCGGTCGCCGCGCACGGCCAGCATCCCGACCAGCCTCCGGTTGTGCAGGCAGATCAGGTAGGTGTTCTCGGCGTGGAATTTGTCCACGAGCCGCTGGGCGGCCGACGGCTGGTGCTGCGGGATTTCCTCGACGAAGGTCTTGTAGTTGAGCCGGTGAACCTGCTCGAATTCCCAGTCTTCGGTCGCAAATTTGAAAATGAGCGGTTCGTGCGTGTTCATAATTTCGGTTCGCCGGGTTTGGGCGCGACCTCATGCCGCGCCACCGCTGCCGCCATTTCATCCGCAAAATTCCTGCGGTGCGCAAACAAAATCATCACCGCCAGAACAATCAGCAGCGTCGCCGCCAGCCCGCCGCCTTCGAACCACCAGCCGGCCACGGGCAGTCCGGCGAAGGCGAACATGGCCGGCAGAAAGGTTTTTCTCGAAGCGGCGAATCCGGCCAGAAACAGGACGGCAAACGTCAGGGCCAGCCGGTAATCGAGCAGCAACAGCGCGCCCAGCGCGGTGGCGACGCCCTTGCCCCCGCGGAAATGCAGCGGGGCGGGCCAGATGTGGCCGGCGACCGCGGCCAGCAACGCCAGCAGCGCGGGCAGGGGGGCGTCGCCGTTGAACTCGAAAGCCAGCCACACGGCCAGCGCGCCCTTGCTGAAATCGCCCAGCAAGGTGAAGAGAAAGCCGGACCGTCCCAGAACGCGGCCCACGTTGCGTGCGCCGGTGACGCCGCTGCCCAGTTCGCGGACGTCCCCGCCGGCGCGGAGGCGGACCAGCCAGTAGCCGGTCGAGAAGCAGCCCAGCAAATAGCCCGCCGCGGCGCATCCGGCCGCCCGGCTCCAGTTCACGGACTGCAAATGTTCGATCCAGACCACGGGGCAATCGCGTTCCGATGAATTGAGGCAATCTTAACATAAGACGGACCTGCTGTGAATCAAAAATTTCGAGCCGCAAAATGCCGGGGGAGGCTCGACGATTTTGAAATCGCGCATCGGGACCATGAACTCCGCGTCGTCCGTAGCGCGGGCGTCCTCGCCGGTGGGTTCACCCGGCGTCTCGCGGGGTGTTGAGGCTGCTGGCGGCGAGACGCCGCCGCCACCCGCCGTCGGGACGACTGCGCTACGATTCATGGAAAGGCGGAGTGTTCTTGACAAACTCCTGCGCCGGATTAGGAATGGAGGCGCAACCTGTCAAACTCGAGGCCATGCGCCGGCTGATTGTCAATCCCGGAACAGCAAGCGCCTGGGAAATTCCGCTCGCGCCGGGCGTGATCTCCCTGGGACGCAACGCGGAAAATAATTTTCCCATCGAACATGACTCCGTCTCGGGCGCGCATTGCCTGCTCACCGTGACTGACTCGGGCGTGCTCATCAAGGACATGGGTTCGACCAACGGAACTTTTGTCAACGACGCCCCGGCGGACGAAGCGGTCTTGTTGCCCGGCCAAACCCTCCGGCTGGGCGACGTGCTGCTGCGGCTGGAGTCGGACGCCGAACCGACGGCGGCAATTCCATTGCCGGCCGGCGCCAAGGCGGACGCGCCCGCCGCGGCGTTTTGCAAGATCCACCCCCGGGCGTTGGCGCGGTTGCATTGTCCGCGATGCCAGCGGAATTTCTGCGACGCCTGCGTGAGCATGAGGCAGGGCCGCACCTTCTGCCGCGCCTGCGGCGTGGAGTGCCAGCCGCTGGAAACGGCGCCGGCGTCTGCCGGACCCGAACCGTCGTTTTTCAGCATGGCGCGAGGCGCGTTTGCCTATCCACTCCAGGGCGACGGCGTGATTCTGCTGGTGGGCGGGACGATTTTTCTGCTGGTGATTGACGGGGCGAAGTATGTGCTGAGGTTCGTCCCTGGTTACGGATGGGTGCTTCTTCTTCTGCTGACGGTTTTTGGGACCGGTTATCTGGCGGCCTATCTGCGGCGGATTTTGACGGACACGGCCGCGGGCGAAAAAGCCATGCCCGACTGGCCGGAATTCACGGATTTTAGTAGCATCACCTCGCCGTTTTTTCAACTGGTCGGCACGGTCGTCTTCAGTTTTGCCCCGGCGATTGCGCTGACAATTTATGCGATGACGGCCAAGGAAGGCGGGGCGTGGCTGGGGTGGGCGACAACGGCGTGCATCCTTTTTGGATGCGCTTATTTTCCGATGGCCTTCACGGCAGTGGCGATGTTCGACTCGATCGGCGCAGTCAATCCGTTGTTGATCGTCCCGTCCATTTTGAGAATTCCGCTGGAGTATTTGTTCACGGTGGCGTTGTTCGCCGTCATTCTGCTCGTGCGCTGGTTGGGCCGGACTTTTTTGCCGGACATTTTGCCGGTGCCGGTGTTGCCCGCGGTTCTGTCTGGTCTGCTCGGATTGTATTTGCTGGCGGTCGAGGTGCGCGTCCTCGGCCAGTTGTACTGGGCGAAAAAGGGCGAATTAGGCTGGTTCAGGCGGTGAATTCAGATTCATCGCGGACGCAACAGCCTCCCGACTTTTTCCATTTTTTCGACGTCGCTCTCGTTGATTTTCGGCACCGGATTTGTCAACACGATGAAGTCGTGCTTGTCGGGGAGACCCGCCCATTTCGCCTCCAGCCAGGCGATCCGGCGGTCCAGGGATGGATGGCTGTCGAAGGCCGATCCCTTTTGCGAGAGGCCTTTCGCCGATTCGTAATTCCTGAGCTTCTGAAATATGTCAATCATCCCATGCGGGTTGATGTGCGCCGCCACCAGGTAATCCCAGCCCACGTCGTCGGCCTCGCGTTCGTATTCCTGAGAGAAGCTTTCATAAACGAGTTTCTCGGACGGATACGCCAGCGCCTCGAGCAAACGGCTCCGTCCGCCCATGAAAATCCGGAGTATGAAGACCGGACCCTCGCCAGCGATCAAATGCCGGAAGGCGTGCCTTCGAGTCACGTGCGCCGTCTCGTGCGCGATGACGCCCAGCAATTCGTCGGGACCGCCGGCCAATCTCAGCAACCCGGTGGTGACGACGATGTGACCGCCCGGCAGGGCAAAGGCATTGGGCGACGGATCGGTCAAGATGTGGAAGTGGAACGGGACCTTTTTCACGGGAATGGCGCGCAGGAGCGGCTGTGCCAGGGCGGTCAATTGCGCCACCGCGTTGGAGTCCTCCACAAACGGGAGTTTCGCCTCCAGCTTTCCCATCAGCGAATCGCCCGTCTTGATCTCCCAGGCCGGCGGGATTTCGTTGACGAAGGAGCGCACCATCGCGCCGGCCGCCAGCGAGCCCAGCCAGGCCACCAGGCCGCACCCGGCGAAAAAATAAACCGTCAAACGGATCCGGCGCATGAGTTCCCGGCGGCCCAATTCGGCCTCCAACTGGCGCCTCAGGTCGCGCGATTGCACGAAGGAGGCGCACGCAAGAACGGAATCGTCCTCGGTGAAAAGACTCAAGGCGGGCTGTCGCCTGTCCCGGAAATAAATCCGCGCGTCCCTTCGGCGGCCCAGTTTGACCTCGATCTGATCCAGCGGAATTTCCAATTCAGCCGACGCCGAACGGAACTGCAGCCGCCAGCGGTCCACGGAAAGTTTTCCCGGAACGGCCGGAGAGTCCCGGTCCGTGTGGGCCAGAAATGCCTCGAACTCTGGGTTTTCGACTGGCATGCGCACCTGCGATTGACGGTTGGCGGGCAGCCCGCCCAAACCAACCGGCGTGAATCGTAAATCCGGCGATGAAAATCGTAAACCATGGATTTGTCCTTGAAGCCGCGCGCCGGCTGCGGCAGACTTTCTTTCGCCAGGGCCCATGGAATGTGGACTTACGAACCCCGCCAGGGCCGGAAGGCAGCAACGGTAGTTTGCTCGACATCTGCCGTGGTCGCCCTGGCCTTTGAATTTACGATTTATGATTTGCGATTGACGATTGGCACCGAAAAGCCGACGCGCGCGTAAATCGAAAATCGTGTATCTAAATGTCATACCAAGTCATTGCACGCAAATACCGGCCGCAACGGTTTGCCGATGTGGTGGGGCAGGAGCACGTCACCCGGACGCTGGCCAATGCGGTCGCCCAAAAACGCATCGCGCACGCCTACCTCTTTTGCGGCCCGCGCGGCACCGGCAAGACCACCATCGCCCGGATTTTCGCCAAATGTCTGAACTGCGCCGGCGGGCCGAAGATTGATTTTGACGACCAGGACCCGCGCTGCGTCGAAATCGCCGAGGGACGTTCGCTCGACGTGCTGGAGATTGACGGCGCCAGCAACAACGGCGTCGAGCAGGTGCGCGAGCTGCGCGAGACCTGCAAATACGCCCCCGCCAATTCCCAGTTCAAGATCTACATCATTGACGAAGTGCACATGCTCTCGACGGCGGCCTTCAACGCGCTGCTCAAGACGCTCGAAGAGCCGCCGGCGCACGTGAAATTCATGTTCGCCACCACGGACCCCGAAAAAGTCCTGCCGACCATCCTTTCGCGCTGCCAGCGGTTTGATTTGCGCCGCATCCCCGCCGCCCTCATCGTCAAATACCTCGCCCACATCGCGAAGAAGGAAAAGGTGAAGGTTGACGAGGCCGCGCTCCACGCCATCGCCCGCGGGGCCGACGGCGGGATGCGGGACGCCGAATCCACACTCGACCAGTTGATCAGCTTTTGCGGGGACAAAATCGAGGAAAGCGACGTGCTCTCGATGTTCGGCCTGGCCGCGCAGCGGCAGATTCTTGCCCTGAGCGGCGCCGTGTTGAGCGGCGAAATCCAGACCGCCCTGACGCTGCTGAACGATCTGGCGCAGAACGGCAAGGACCTGGGCCGCCTGCTTTCCGATTTGCTGGGCCATGTCCGCAACCTGCTCATCTTTCAAGTCTCGCGTGGCGATTTGAGCCTGCTGGAAGTGTCCGAGGCCGAGATCGGCGCGCTGAAGGAACAATCCGCCAAAGCCGATGCGGATTCACTCACGCGAATTCTCGAAACACTCGCCGAGGCCGAACTGAGTTTGCGCGACGCCACGTCCCGGAAAATCCTGCTCGAAGTGGCGCTGCTCAAAGCCATCGAAGCGCGCAAGGCCGCGCCGATTGACGCCGTGTTAAAACAGTTGAACCAGTTGCGCGGCGGTCGGGGAAACGCAGGCTCGTCCATTGTGCCGAAACCGGCTTGCGGCGCTTCGGCTGCCCCGGAGCCGGGCGACGAGGCGGCAAGCGTCCTCCAGGCCCGGGAGGTTCACGGCATTCATCCTGTCCGGCAGGCACCCGCCACACCGGCGCCGCCCACAGAGGTTGCGCCCGTTTCCGCGGATTTGGCCGGCATTTGGACCAAGCTCATTGAAGCAGTCGGGCGAGTCAGCCCCTTCACGCGCAGCTACCTCGTGGACGCCCATCCGGTTTCCTTTGAGAAGGGCACCTTGGTCATCGGCTTCGATCCCGAATTTGAAGACCATCTGGGTCTCGTGGACAACGCGCGGAACCACACGCTGCTCCAGACCAAGCTGACGGAACTGGGACATGCAAATTGCCGAGTCAAATTCGTCAGGGCCGGAGCGCCGGCGAACCCGCCGTCGGCGGTCGGAAGCCCCTCGCGTCCGGAAGCCGGAACCGATGCAGCGGCAAAACCTCCGCAGCCTGGGCCTGCGGCGGCCCGGGTCAAACAAGCGCCGCCGTCCCCGCCTGGCAAAAATGATTTCAAGGACGATCCGCTGATTCAGAAGGCGCTGGAGATCTTCAAAGGCCGGATTGTCGAAGTGCGGGCCTGACCAAGGACGGCGCCGGCTGTTCAGGCGGCAGCAAGGCTCAAAGGCCCGGCCGCCGACCTTCATCCCGGGTCAACACGGGGCGACGACTCCCGCAAA
>JAGWMQ010000097.1 GCA_028873125.1 Verrucomicrobiota bacterium
ATACCCCGATTGAAGGACAACTGCAATTGGCTGAGATTGACAGGCGACGCGACGCGAAAAGGACCAATCGCAAACAAATAACCCCCCGCCCTCGCCGTGTGCGGCAGTATCCTTTGAACATGTTATACAACATGTGGAACCGGCCGGGCTGCTTTCGACTTCCAGTCAAGGCCTGTCGGCCACAACCTCGGCTAAGGCTCCGGGATCACTTTACTACGGTTCAAGGATTTGCCACCAATCACGAACAGGGCAGGGTAAAACCCGTGAGCATTCCAAAGATCAATCACCTTCACATCAACCACTCTGCAAAATATATCGTCCGGGTCGGGGATTTTCTCAAGAAAAAAATCGTGAAAAATTTCCGTGCCGACGGGCAAAACTTCCACTCGCCTTGCGCCGGACAATTCGGCTAATCTTCCTGCCTTGTCGCGGAAGGGATTTTCGAGCGCTTCGCGCCCTTTCGCGGTCATTTTGAATTTGCAGCCGTGATGTTGATTTTGCCGTGATGACCGGTGCCCAAATCCGCCAGTCGTTCCTCGATTTCTTCAAATCGAAGGGCCATACCATTGTCCCGTCCTCGAGCCTGTTGCCCGATTCGCCGAACCTGCTGTTCACCAACGCCGGCATGAACCAGTTCGTCCCGATTTTTCTGGGTCAGAAGAAGCCCGACGTGAGCCAATGGGCCGGCGCCGTTCCCGGCAAGAACACCCGCGCCGCCGACACGCAGAAGTGCATCCGCGCCGGCGGCAAGCACAACGACCTCGAAGACGTCGGCCTGGACACCTATCACCACACCTTTTTCGAGATGCTGGGCAACTGGTCCTTCGGCGATTATTTCAAAAAGGAAGCCATCGAATGGGCGTGGGAACTGGTCGTCAAGAAGTGGAAGTTCCCGCCGCAGCGGCTGTACGCCACGGTTTACTCTCCGGACAAATCCCAGAACGACCCGAGCGAATTTGATCAGGAGGCCTGGGATGGCTGGGCCGAAAAATTCCGCTCCGCCGGGCTTGACCCGAAAATTCACATCGTCAGCGGCGGCCGGAAGGACAATTTCTGGATGATGGGCGAGACCGGCCCTTGCGGTCCGTGCTCGGAACTGCACGTGGATTTGACGCCGGACGGCGGCACGAACGGAAAACTGGTCAACGCCGGCTCGCCGCAGTGCATTGAAATCTGGAACCTGGTCTTCATCCAGTTCAACGCCAACCCCGACGGCACGTTCTCGCCGCTGCCCGCCCGCCACGTGGACACCGGCATGGGTTTCGAGCGCGTCGCCGCGATCATCCAAGGCACCAAGGGACTGAAGGATTTTGCCCACGCCAAAATTTCCAACTACGAGACGGACATTTTCCGTCCGCTATTCGACGCGCAGGAGAAATTGAGCGGCCGGAAATACGGCTCAACGCTCCCGAAACCCGGCAACGCCGGCGACTCTGACCAAGAGAAAATTGACGTGGCATTCCGGGTGATTGCCGACCACATCCGCACCTTGGGCTTCGCCATCGCTGACGGCATCCAGCCCGGCAACACCGACCGCAACTACGTGCTGCGCCGCATCCTGCGCCGGGCCGTGCGCTACGGACGCACGCTCGGCTTCCGCGAACCGTTCTTTTACAAACTCGTGGACGTGCTCGCCGACACGATGGGCGATGTCTTCCCCGAAATCCGCGCCAAGAAGCAGCACGTGCAGGAAGTCATCCGCGCCGAGGAAGAGGCGTTTAATAAGACGTTGGACCGGGGGATTGCGCTTTTCGAGGAGGAAGTCGTGCGATTATTGGGTGAGCCTGTCTGGCAGGTTGCCCGGCAGGGCGGCCAAGTTGGCCGCTCCCCCCGGCACAGCGGAAGCCCGTCCCAGGGTGGAACAGGCTACCAGCCTGTTCAGGCGGGCAACCTGCCCGCCGCTCCGGGGGCGACATACTCCAAGCGCAACCTTCCGCATTTCGAAAAGCCGTGGGCGATTTATGTCGTGAATTTCCAGACTTACGGCGGAAGAAAACTCTCGCCTGCGGCGCGCGACATCGTTTTCGATTGTATTCTTCACTGGCGCGAGAGCCGTTACCGTCTCGTCGCGGCGTGCGTGATGCCGGATCATGTCCACCTGATCCTTCAGCCGGGCATCAAGGAGCAGGATGCAGAAGGCAAGCCGGTGTTCTGGCCGTTGTCCGAGATACTTCATTCCATCAAATCGTTTTCCGCAAGAGAAGTGAACACGTTGGAAAACGTATCCGGCATCCTCTGGCAGGAGGAACGGTTCGATCGCTATATCCGATCGGATGCGGACTTGCAGGAGAAGTTCCGTTATGTATGCGGAAATCCCTGGGCCGCTGGAATCGTAGATGAGCAAACAACGTATCAGTGGCTGTGGACGCAGAACATTGAAGCCGCGCAGCCGTATGCCGCGCCGACCTCATTGCCATACGCCCAAGCTGCCGGGCAGGTTGCCCGGCAGGACGGGCCAGTGGCCCGTTCCACCCAGACCAGCGCGCAAATCTCCGGCTCATTTGCATTCAAGCTTTACGATGAGCAGGGTTTCCCGCTCGACCTCACCGAGTTGATGGCGCGCGAACGCGGTTTGACCGTGGACAAGGAAGGTTTTGAAAAGCTGATGGAAGAACAGCGCGCCCGCGCCCGCGCCGCGCAGAAAAAGACAATCATCTCTATTTCCAAAATCAGCGAGGTTCAAACGGAATTCGTGGGCTATGATCAGCTTGAAGCGGACTGTTCTGTGGACTTTGCCTCAGCCCCCGAGGGTCTCTTAGCAGTCGTAGATAGGTCCCCAATGTATGCTGAAATGGGAGGGCAGGTGGGAGATTCAGGCGAGCTAACGATTGAAGGAGAGAAAACCAGCCTTCGTGTTCTAAACACAATGAAGCGCGCGCAGGCGTATATCTTGTTGCTCCAAGAGACCCCGGAAGAACCATGGTCGCCGCTCGGAGAAAACCTGAGAGCACATTTGAAGGTTGATGCGGCGCGTCGCGCCGCCATCCAACGCCATCACACGGCCACGCATCTGCTGCACTGGGCATTGCACGAAGTCGTGAGCAGGGACGCCTCGCAGAAAGGCTCGTTCGTCGGCGCGGACAAGTTGACTTTCGACTTCAACAGCGCGCCGCTCACGCCGCGGGAGGTCGCCGATGTCGAACGGCTCGTCAACGAACGCATCGTCGAAAACGCCGCGGTCTCGTGGACGGAAGTGCCCTACGCCGGCGTGAAATCGCGCAAGGACGTGATGCAGTTTTTCGGCGAGAAATACGGCGACACCGTCCGCGTCGTCCAAATCGGCGGCCACGCGGCGAAGCTGGACGGCTATTCGATGGAGCTTTGCGGCGGCACGCACACCCGCGCCACCGGCGAGATCGGCCTGTTCCGCATCGTCGGCGAAAGCGCGGTCGCCGCCGGCGTGCGCCGCATCGAGGCGGTGGCCGGCCTGGAGGCCTACCGCCGGGCCACCGAGGAATTGCAACTGGTCAAGTCGCTGGCCGGCAAGGTCAATGCGCCCATCGGCGAGTTGGAGAACAAAATCGAGTCGCTGCTCGAACAGCAAAAGGCGATGGAGAAACAACTCCGGGCGGCCCGGCAACGCGAGGCCTCCAACGCCGCCAGCCGCCTGCTCGAGGAGATCCAGACCGTCCACGGCATTCCCGCCATCCTCCATAATCTGGGCGCGGTGGACGGCGATTTTCTTCAGTCCGTGGCCGACTCGTTGAAGGAGCGTTTCCAGGGTGTGATTGTTCTGGGCGGAGGACCGAAGCCCGGCAACGTGGTCCTGGTCGCGGCGGTCACTTCGGATTTCCTCGGGAAGATCCAAGCGGGCAAAATCATTCAGCAGATCGCGCCGATTGTGGGCGGCAAAGGCGGGGGGCGGCCGGACCACGCCCGCGGCGGCGGCAAGGATGCCGCCAAATTGGACGAGGCGCTGGCCCGGGTGAAAGCCTTGCTGGCTTGACCCCGGGAAATCCCCGCTTTTGTGCGTCTTTTCACGCTTTTACGCTCCCCCTGGACCGATTTTGCCAATCATCAGCCATTGTTTGCGGCGAGCGCATTATTCCCCTGATTACCAACGACTTGGATGGTCGCTTTCCTTTTTATCTGTTGCCGGGCGGACCGCCCTTCTAAAATTCAGCCGGTATGAAACGCAAGCAGAGGCCCAACAAGGCCTCGAATGGAATTATTGACATCCGGCAGATGCAGTTGAACGATCTGCCCCAAGTTTTTCGGCTGGGACAGCGGCTATTCACGGCGGAGAAGTTGCCGACGTTATATCGCAGTTGGGACGAACACGAGATCCTGGAATTATTCCAGTCCGATGAGGAAACCTGCCTGGTGGCGGAGGATGACGGGAAGGTGGTCGGCTTCGCGCTGGGCTGCATGATGGAAAAACCGCGCAGCGCCTGGCGCTATGGCTGGCTGGAATGGCTGGGGGTGACCCCGCGCCTCAAACGCCACGGGATCGCCCGGCGCCTGCTCAATCAATTGACGCAGCTTTTCATTGACCGCGAGGCGCGGATCATGCTGGTGGACACCGACGAGGACAACACCGACGCCCTGGCATTCCTGCGCAAGACCGGTTTCGGCCAGGAAACGCGGCACGTCTATCTCTCGCGCAACCTCGACGACCATCCCAAGAGCGTCGAACGCAAGAACGGCCACCGCAACGGCAAGGTGCACTGACCGGAAGCGCCTTCTTCGCGGTCGAAAAACGTCAACCACGCTCCGGCCAATCCGGGGCGCGAGGGAATCATTGTCCGGCGGGTGGCGTTCCCGCCCCGCCGCCGAGCCGTTTCATCATCAGGCCCTGCATCATGGTCTGCACGCTGTCGTATTTGGTGTAGCCCGCGGGAGGGGCAAACTCCCCGGCATCGGGTTTGGCAAAGCTGACGTCCTTGTACGACACGGTGACGGCGTTGCCTTGTTCGTTCATGGCGATTTGGACCGGGAAACTCCTCAGATCGGTGGCGTTCCAGACGGTGAACTCATGCTTTTGGCCCTGCTTGTCGGTGAGGGTCGCCTTGTTCTTCACGCAGGGATGGCCGTCCACGGTCTCCTTGCCCAGGGCGGTGAGATCCAGTTTGGAGTCCGCATTGGTCAGACCCGCCGAGGCCGGCGGCGTCATCTCGGTGTAGGACTGCGCGTGGGGATAAATGATATAGACGATGTTCTTGTCATGTTGGGAGACGGTCACCAGATGGTCCAGACCGACCGCCTTCATCTGGGCCAGGGCCTCGGGCGGCAGACCCGCCATGTCCATCTCAAACCGCGAATCGCCCCGGTCGAAACTCATCTTGCCCGACAAGGTGGTCGGGTTGCCACCAGGACCGTCTTGAACCCGCATCTGCATGGTGGCCGAAAAGGTCTGGTTGCTGCCAAACAGCTTTTCCATCCCGTTGCCATATTGCATGACGCCGCCCCCGCCCATTTGCGCGCGGGCCGGCAAAAGTCCCAGGCACGAAACCGCCGCCGCCAGAATCAAAAGTTGTCTTTTCATGATGACTGTATTGATGTTGCCCACTCAACGCCTTTGCGGCTCCCGTGTCAAGGGTCAATGGCCGACCTCGGCCAGCCTTTTCTTGAGCCCGTCCAATTGGTCGCGCAACGCCTTGGGCAAGTGGCCGTCAAACCGGGCGTAGCTGGCCTCCACATCCGCGACCTCCTTTTTCCATCCTTCAACGTCCAGCGCCAGGAGATCCTTCACGTTTTCCTCCGGCAGACGCAGATCGGTCAGGTCCAGCGCGTCGGGCGTCGGCAGGTTGCCAATCGGCGTTTTCTGCGCCTTGCCCGCGCCTTCGACGCGTTCGCAAATCCATTTGAGCACGCGCGCATTTTCGCCGTAGCCGGGCCACAGGAATTTTCCGTCGGCGCCTTTGCGGAACCAGTTGACGAAATAAACCTTCGGCAGCTTGGCGCGGTCGGTGCGCTGCGTGAACGACAGCCAATGTGCGAAGTAATCCCCCATGTGGTAACCGCAGAAGGGCAGCATGGCGAAGGGATCCCGCCGCAGCACGCCGGCCTGGCCGAGGGCGGCGGCGGTCGTTTCCGAACCGCAGGCCGAGCCCAGGAACACCCCGTGCTCCCAGTCGAAGGCCTCGTTGACCAGCGGAATCGTGTGCGGGCGCCGGCCGCCAAACAAAATCGCCGAAAGCGGGACGCCGTCGGGATTCTGCCAGTCGGGATCAATCACCGGACACTGTGACACGGGCGCGGTGAAGCGGGCATTGGGATGGGCGCCTTTCCGCCCGCTGTCCGGGGTCCATTCGTTGCCCTGCCAGTCAATCCCCCTTTTCGGCGGCGGCACCCCCATGTCCTCCCACCAGACGTCCCCCTCGGGCGTCAGAACGACATTGGTGAAAATGGTGTTCCGGGCGCAGGCGGCCATCGCGTTGGGGTTGGATTTCATTGAAGTGCCGGGCGCCACGCCGAAAAAACCGGTTTCAGGATTGACCGCGTAAAGCTGCCCGTCCTTGCCGATGCGGATCCAGGCGATGTCGTCGCCGAGCGTGGTGACTTTCCACCCCGGCAGCGTCGGCTGCATCATCGCCAGATTCGTCTTGCCGCAGGCGCTGGGGAAGGCGGCGGCGAGGTAGTGCCGTTTCCCGGCGGGCGAGGTGAGACAGAGCACCAGCATGTGCTCGGCCAGCCAGCCCTGCCGCCAGGCGACGACCGAGGCGATGCGCAGGGCCAGACATTTCTTGCCCAGCAGCGCGTTGCCGCCGTAGCCGGAGCCGTAGGACCAGATGGATGGCTCGTCGGGGAAATGGACGATGTACTTGTTTTTCGGGTCGGGCTCGCAGGGCCACGGCACGTCCTTTTGCCCGGGCCGCAGCGGCGCGCCCACCGAGTGCAGGCAGGGAATGAAGGCGCCTTCGGCGCCAAGCTTGTCGAGCACCGCCTGGCCCATGCGCGTCATGATGCGCATGTTGGCGACCACGTAGGGCGAATCGGTGATTTCAATCCCGATCTTGCAGATCGGCGAATTGAGCGGCCCCATGGCGAACGGAATCACGTACATCGTCCGGCCTTCCATGGACCCTTTGAAGAGACCCAGCAGCTTCTGCTTCATCTGGGCCGCATCGGCCCAATGATTCGTCGGCCCCGCCTCCCGCGGGGTCTGCCAGCAAATAAAGGTGCGATCCTCCACGCGCGCCACGTCGCTGGGGTGCGACCGCGCCAGAAACGAGCCGGGCCGCAGCTTCTCGTTCAGCTTGGTGAGCATGCCGCTCCTGACCATCAGATCGCAGAGCGTCTGGTGTTCGGCGTCCGAGCCGTCGCACCAGTGAATGGCCGCCGGCTGGCACAGCGCCGCCATCTCGTTCACCCACGCGGCCGCCCGGTGGTTCGCTATCGAAGATTTGTTACTCATCATAATTCGTGTCGTTCATCTTAAATTCCGCTTAAAATTCCGTTCAACTTGCCACAACCCGGGCGCCTTGAACAAGTGGAAATTTGATTCGGCGGCGTTTTTCGGCCCCGGCTTTTTACGTCGCCTTGCCCCAGATGTTGTGCTAATAGTGGATTGGCATGAATGCGCCGCGTGAAAAGCGCCCTGTGCCGGCCGGGCCGACGGCCAGGCCGTGCCTGGCACGGGAAGTGGTCCACACCCTGGCGCAGGAGCCGGCGCTCGAGGCGGTGACGATTGACCGCGCGCGCAAGACGATTTCCGTGGCCACGCTGGGCCGCGCCAACACTGAGGAACTGACCCATCGCCTCGCGTCACAACTGCAAGCCGTGCATCAGGCCGATGTCCGCCATGCCTGCCTGCTGCTCGAAGGTTCGGGCGATTGCCGGAGCTGCGAGACGCCGCTGCTGGAAGCCGACCAGAAAAAAATCACCGTCCGGCATGAGGGCCCCACCACCACCATCGCGCGCGTCACCTGCCCGACGGCGCCCAAATTTTGGCGCTGGCGCGACCTGCCGCTGCCCAGGGTCGTCCCGCGGGACGTGGAATACCTCGAGGAGGCCGGGCACATCGAGGAGCACATCAACGAATGGAAACTGCAACTGGCGGCCGCGGTGCTGTGCGGCGCCTTGGGACTGGCGGCCTATTTTTCGCCCGCGCCCCTCGGGATCTGGCTGTTCGCCGGCGCCTACCTGGCCGGAGGATTTTATCCCGCGCAGGAAGTCTGGGAACGGTTTCAAAAACGCGCCATTGACGTCCATTTCCTCATGCTGGCCGTCGCCGCCGGCGCCGCCTCCATCGGCGCGTGGGCCGAGGGCGCGACGCTGCTCTTCCTCTTTTCGCTGTCCGGCGCGCTCGAACATTTCGCGCTGGGCCGCACCCAAAGAGAGATCCGCTCGCTCTTCCGCGACGCCCCCAAGACGGCCCTCGCGCTTGACGAGGCCGGCCGCGAACGCGAAGTGCCCGTCGCCCAAATCCATCCCGGAATGAAATTGCTCATCAAACCCGGCGCCCTATTTCCCGTGGACGCGGAGATTTCCAAGGGCGCCACCGCCGCCGACGAATCGAACCTGACCGGCGAGGCCGTCCCCGTCGAAAAGCACGTGGGCGACACCGCGCTGGCCGGCACGCTCAACCTCTGGGGCGCGGTGGAGGCCGTCGTCACCCGCCCGGCCGCCGAAAGCGCGCTGCAAAAAATCATCGAACTGATCCGGCACGCGCAGCAGCAAAAGGCCCCGGCCCAGCTCTTCGCCGACAAGTTCAGTTCGATTTACACGTACGCGGTGATCGGGCTTGCGTTCGTGATGTTTTTCGTGTGGTGGCTAGGCTTCCGGCTCGCGCCGTTCGAGGCCGCCGTCGAATCCCAGAGCGCCTTTTACCGCACGATGACGCTGCTGGTCGTCGCCTCGCCCTGCGCCCTGGTGCTGTCCATTCCCTCGGCGGTGCTGGCGGCCATCGCCTGGGGCGCACGGCACGGCATCCTCTTCCGCGGCGGCGCGGCGGTGGAAAAACTGGCCGAGACCGAAGTCGTGGCGCTGGACAAAACCGGCACGCTGACGACCGGCGAATTGCGGGTGGAAAAAGTCGAAAGCTTCCCGCCCGGCCGCGAGGAGGAAATCGCGCGGCTGGCATTTTCGCTCGAAAAACTATCCACGCATCCCCTGGCCCGCGCCATCACGCGCCACGGCAAGCAGCAGCAGTTCGACCCGGTGGACTTCGAGCACTTCGAATCCGTCACCGGCCTCGGCTTGCGCGCGCGGCGAAACGGCAGCCAAATCTTTCTGGGCAAACGCGACTGGGTCTTGAATTCCCGCGCCGCCGGTCGCGCCGCCGCTTCGGCTTCGGAACCCGGCACGCCGCCGGACTGGTCCGCGCCCATGGCCCGGACAATGGACGCGGGCTTTTCCGAAATCTGGCTGGCGCAGGACGATTTGGTCGGGCGCATCATTTTGCGCGACGACGTCCGCCCGCAGGCGCGGACGGTCGTGGAGGAACTCCGCGGCGAGGCCCTGAAGACGGTGGTGCTGACCGGCGACCGGAAGACCGCCGCCGAGAACCTGCGCGAACAGCTTCACCTCGACGACGTGCGCGCCGAGTTGAAACCGGAGGAGAAAGTCGCCGTCATCCAGGAATTCAGCCGGCAAAACCGGAAGGTGGCGATGATCGGCGACGGCGTGAACGACGCGCCGAGCCTGGCGGCGGCGCACGTCGGCGTGGCCATGGGCGCCCGGGGCGCGGACGCGGCGTTGGAACAGGCCGACGTGGTGCTCATGCACGACCGGCTGGAAAATTTCCTGGCGGCGTTCCGTTTGAGCCGGCGGGCGCGGCGGATCATCCGCTGGAACCTGGTCATCTCGCTCGGCACCGTGGTCGTGCTGGTGACGCTGGCGATGCTGGCGAAAATTCCCCTGACCCTCGGCGTGGTGGGCCACGAGGGCAGCACGGTCGTGGTGGTGATGAACAGCCTGCGGCTGCTGTTCGGAAATGTCGAAGCATTGAAGCGTTGAACCGGCAGAACCGATTCGGCGCGTTAACTCTCCGGCACTTCAACGAACTCGATTTGGCGGTTGAAATCCTTGTCGGTCGTCCGGTAAAGTCCGCGCATGAACCGAAAAATTTTCCGTTCGTTGTCCTTTGAGGTTGCCGCCATAATTGTTTCCGTCTTCAGCCTCCCGCCTTCCGCCTTTGCTCAAAGCACCGCCTTCACCTACCAAGGCCGGTTGAATGACGGCGGCGCGCCGGCCAATGCGATTTACGATTTGCGATTTGCGATTTACGATGCTGTCACAAATGGGAATAGCGTTGGCAATTCGCTGACCAACGCCGCCGTGCCGGTGACCAACGGGTTGTTCGTCACGACGCTCGATTTCGGCAACGTGTTCACGGGCCGTCTGCTCTGGCTGGAAATTGGCGTGCGGTCCGGCGGCGCCACCAACAACTTCACCGAGCTGACTCCGCGCCAGCCGCTGACACCGGTGCCGTACGCCATCTTCGCGGACTCGGCGAGCAATCTGCCGGGCGGCCTGGCGGCGACCCAGTTGGTGGGCACGCTGCCGGCCAGCGCCTTCGCCGGTTATACCAACACCGTGGCGCTGACCAACGGCGCGAATCTTTTTACGGGAACATTCAGCGGCAACGGCGCCGGCCTGACCAACGTGAACGTGACGCATTTGACCGGCGTTCTGGCCAATAACCAGTTGCCCGCAGACACGGCCTTTGTGGACAGCAACCAGACCTTCAGCGGCGCGAACAACTTTACGAACCGTGGCAACAGCTTTATCGGCAGCTTCTTCGGCAACGGCCTGGTCGGCTGGATTGCCACCAACGGCACGGCGGTGCAGGCGCAGATTGACCGCGGCTATCTTCTGACCAGCCCGCAATTGGCGACGGTGACGCTGCCCGCCTCGCCGAGTGTCGGCGACATCGTGCGCATCGCCGGCGCGGGCGCCAGCGGCTGGCAACTCGCCCAGAATGCCAATCAGTCCGTGCTGGGACACTTTTCCAGCTTCGCCAACTCGCTTTGGGATTTGAGCGGAGCGTCCACGACGCTGAATTGGAACGCCATCGCGTCGTCCGCCGACGGCACGCGACTGGCCTCCGTTGCCAGTGGGAGCGGCGGCGGCATTTTCACTTCGACCGATTCGGGGCTGAACTGGTCAGGGCCGAATGGGCCGCTGGTCAGCGCTTCCTGGCGCGCCATCGCCTCGTCCACCGATGGCGGCAAGCTGGTGGCGGCCATCTATGGCGGCGGGATTTACACCAACGCCGGCGCGTCCTGGGCGTTATGCGGCGCGCCGACCGGGCTGAATTGGACCTCCCTCGCATCTTCCGGCGACGGCAGCCGATTGGCGGCGGTATCCAACGGCAGCGGCGGCAACGACGGAATTTATGTATCCGCAAATTCGGGGGTGACTTGGACGCATGTGTTGGGCAGCGGCAACTGGGCTGCCGTCGCGTCGTCCACAGATGGGAGCAGATTGATCGCCGCGGGCGGCGCCGGCGTCTGGATTTCTGCCAATTCCGGTTCCTCGTGGGCCGAGCCGCTAAGTGGCGCCAATTGGACTGCGGTCGCATCGTCGGTGGACGGCACCAAATTGGTCGCGGCGGGCGGCGGCGGCATCTGGGTGTCGGCCAATTCGGGCTCGACGTGGAGCCAAGTGCTGGGCAGCGCCAACTGGACTGCTGTGGCAGCCTCGTCGGACGGCAGCAAACTGGCGGCGGCGGTCTCCGGCAGCGGCATTTACGTTTCGAGCAATTACGGCGTCACGTGGTCGCAGCAGACCGGCGCGCCGGTCAAAAACTGGAGCGCCCTCGCCTCGTCGTCCGACGGCAGCCGGCTGGCGGCGGCGGTGAACAGCGCCACCAGCGGCGGCATTTACACGGCGCAAGCCTCGGCGCTGAACGTCACCACCGCGGGAACGACCGGCTATCTCACCGGTGGCCAGGGCACGGCAGTGGAGTTGCAATACATCGGGAACAATCAGTTCATGCCCGTCAACTCCGCCGGCGCGATTTGGGCGCGTTAAAACCGCACCGATGTGACGCCTTTCAGCGGCCGGCTTCAGGCCATCGCGCGTCAAATCGCCATCGCGTCAAATCCCCCGTCCACGACGAGTTCCGTGCCGGTGATGAAGCTGCCCGCGTCCGACGCCAGCAACAGCGTCGCGCCGATCAGTTCGTGCGCCTCGCCGAACCGGTTCATGGGCGTGTGCGCCATGATGGAGGCCACCCGGTCGGGGCTGAGAATTTTCCGGTTTTGCTCCGCTGGGAAAAAGCCGGGCACCAACACGTTCACGCGCACCCCCTTGGCCGCCCATTCCCGGGCGAGATTTTTCGAGAAGTTGTGGATCGCCGCCTTGGACGCCGAATAGGTGAACACGCGCGACAACGGTTTCAGCCCCGAGGCCGAGCCGATGTTGATGATGCTGCCCGACCCGCGCTCGACCATGTGCCGGCCGAACACCTGGCAGGCCAGCACCACCCCCTGCAAATTCACCCGGATGATTTTGTCAAATTCCTCCTCGCTGATGTCAAAAAACGGCGTCGGCGAATTCACGCCCGCGCCGTTGACCAGCACGTCCACGCGGTCAAACTTTGCCAATACGTCGGCCAGCAACTTTTGCAGGGCGGACTTGGAAGTCGTGTCGCACGGAAAAAACTCGGCCCGGCCGCCGGCCTTGGAAATCTTGTCGAGCCGTTTCTGCGCCTTGGCCGAGTCACGGCCGACGAGCGCCACCGCCGCGCCCGCCTTCGCAAACCCTTCGGCCATCGCCCCGCACAATTCGCCCGTGCCGCCGATGACGACCGCCACCCTGTCTTTGAGCGAAAACAGTTCCGCCGGCGTTTTCATAAAATTTAAGAAATTTTGACGGTAAATTGGATGAAACCGATTGCCGATGGCAAACAAAATCCCCCGGCAGGTGATGAAGTGACGAACAAACCGCGCTCAAACCGAACGCGAATTGACGCCGGTATATTTTCGGCGCAAACGCCTGCTCATGGGCACGCTCTATTACGGCGACAACCTCAAAATTCTTCGTCGCTACCTCAAAGACGAAAGCGTTGATCTCGTTTATCTCGATCCGCCCTTCAACTCCGCACAGAGCTACAACGCCTTCTTCCACGAAAAAGACGGCGCGACGCTGCCAGCCAGATTCGCGCCTTCGACGACATCTGGCATTGGGACATTGAGACCAAGAAAGCCTACGGCGCCGTCACCGAGCAGCCCGGCAAGGTCTCCGACGTGATGCAGGCCTTCTACACCTTTCTCGGCGGCAACGACATGATGGCCTACCTCACCCTGATGTCCTCGCGCCTGGTCGAACTGCGCCGCGTCCTCAAACCCACCGGCTCGCTCTACCTCCACTGCGACCCTACCGCCTCGCATTACCTCAAGCTGCTGTGCGATGCGATTTTGCACAAAGACAATTTTCGCAGCGAAATTATCTGGAAACGAACCAGCTCGCACAATAGTGCAAAAAGATTTGCGCCGGTTCACGACGTATTTCTGATGTATTCAAAAACAGACGATTTCGTCTGGAATCCGGTCTCTCAAACTTACTCGGAAGAATATCTCGAAAGTTTTTATCGTTTCTCCGACGCGAGAGGAAGATTCCGAATTGGTGATTTGACCGGCGCGGGAACTCGAACTGGTGAATCCGGGCAAGCTTGGCGCAAAGTAAATCCCACGGAAGCCGGACGGCATTGGGCTGTCCCGACCAAAGTTCTGGTCGAATTGTTCGGCGACAAAAGTGAAGACCGGTCAGTGCAGGAAAAATTGGATGCCCTCGATAAGGCAGGTTTGATGTATTGGCCACCGAAAGGAAAAGTTCCCGGCTTCAAGCGGTATTTCAATCCGACTGCCGGTGTTCCTGCTGCCGACGTTATCACCGATATTGACGTTATTGCGGCTCAATCCGCCGAACGTCTCGGTTACCCGACGCAAAAGCCGGTGGCGTTGCTGGAGCGGATCATCCAAACCAGCAGCAACCCCAGCGACGTGGTGCTGGACCCGTTCTGCGGCTGCGGCACGACGATTGACGCCGTCGAGAACCTGGCCGCGAGTGGATCGGCATGGACGTGACGCAACTGGCCATTTCCCTCATCAAGAACCGCCTACAAGACGCCTACGGCCGCCGGCTGAAATTCGTGAGCGGTTCCGAATCGGCAAATGAAAAGGGGGGCGCACGCGTCCCGCGTGCCGTGTCCGGCGTCGCGCCGGACACATCGGACACACCGAGCGCGCACAAACAATCCAGCATGCAAGAAATATCCCACGCGCCCGGAGTCATCGGCGTGACGCCGATGACAGCAGGCGGGACGCCCGCGCTCCCCGAAACCTCAATCGTCCGCATCATCGGCGAGCCGACGACGCCCAACGAGGCCGCCACTCTCGCCGAGGAGGACAAATATGAATTCCAATGGTGGGTGCTCGGCCTGGTCAGCGCGCGGCCCGTCGAGCGGAAGAAAGGAGCGGACCATGGCATTGACGGCAAACTCCTTTTCCGCGACGACCCGAAGGCCGCCAGGCCGGAGCAGATCATCATTCAAGTCAAAGGCGGCAAGACCGGCGTGAAGGACGTG
>JAGWMQ010000197.1 GCA_028873125.1 Verrucomicrobiota bacterium
GTCGGATTCGCTGAACCCGCGGATGCAGTCCGGCGACCGGTCGGCCAGCGCGCGCAGGTCCGGCCGCGTCAGGTCCTTTTCCACCTGCGTCCGCCCGCCCTTGACGATCTTCGCGCCGGAGAAGATGCAGCCGGACGAGACGTGGCCCCAGGGGATCTTCAGCGCCGCGCAGGCTTGGGCGACGGTCTGGGGCAGCAGCGTGTTGCCCGCCAGCGTGTCGGCCCGGGCCGTTTCACAGGCGTCCACATTCGGCTTGCCGGTGTAACCCGCGGCGTTGATGACAAATTCCGGTTTGCGAGATGCCAGGAAGGGAAACAGCACATCGAAGCGCGTGTAGTCCAGTTGGTTCCGGGCCAGCGGCACAAAAGCCGTCCCGCGGCGTTGCAGTTCGCTGGCGAACGCCGTCCCGATGTAGCCCGTGGCTCCGAGGAGTAGAATCATCGTTTGCGTTGAAGCGTTGCAGCGTCGAACCGTTGAAGCCACAGGTCGGCAGATGCTTCAACGCCGCACCGCTTCAACGCTTCAACGATTTCTTGCGGATTCGGATTCATCCCACCCTAGTTTTTTAATCGTTTGGCTTCCACCACCACTTCATTCAGATAATCGCGGTATTCGCATCGGGGCATCTGGGCCGCGAGCTTTTCGAGGTCGGCCAGCGGCAGGAACCCGCTCAGGAAAGCCGCCTCTTCCGGGCAGCCGATTTTCACGCCCGTGCGTTGTTCGATGGTCTGCACGTAGGCCGAGGCGTCGTGCAAACTGCTGCTGGTACCCGCGTCCAGCCACGCGCAGCCGCGGTGCAGGCGTTGCACCCGCAACGCGCCGCGCCTCAGATAAGCCAGATTCACGTCAGTGATTTCCATCTCGCCGCGCGCCGATGGTTTCAGGCTTTTGGCCGTGGCCACGACCGCGTTGTCATAAAGATAAAGTCCGGGCACGGCGTAACTGCTCCGGGGCTGCGCCGGTTTTTCCTGGTTGGAAATGGCGCGGCCGTCCGGGCCGAATTCGACCACGCCCTAGCGCTCGGGATCATGGACGTGATAGCCGAAAATCGTCGCCCCGTCTTTGAATTCGGCAAAGGCGCGGTGGAAGACGTCGCCGCCGTAAAAGATGTTGTCTCCCAGGATCAGCGTCACATTGTCGGCGCCGATGAAGGACTCGGCGATGAGAAAGGCCTGGGCGATGCCTTCGGGCCGGGGTTGTTCGCGGTATTCGATGGAGACGCCAAAGCGCCCGCCGTCGCCGAGCAACTGGCGGAAGCGCGGCAGGTCCCGCGGCGTGGAAATGAGGCACAATTCACGGACGCCGCCCTCGATGAGCGTCGTCAGCGGATAATACACCATGGGCTTGTCATAGACCGGCTGGAGCTGCTTGCTGGCGACTAGCGTGAGCGGATAGAGCCGCGAGCCGGCGCCTCCGGCCAGAATGATGCCTTTCATGGCGAAAGCGTAAAGGGATTCCGTCGCAAGGAAAGTTCAAAAATTTGGGCGACGCGTCCTCTCATCGCGCCGGCAGATTCGTGGCCGGCTCAAAATGGATCACCGTCTCGTCGGGTTTGGCGTAACCAAGCTTTTCGCGCGCCAGCCGTTCCACGGTGTTGGAGTCGTTGCGGAGGGCGTCCAATTGCGCCTGGAGTTGCCTGGATTTTTCCTGCTCGCTCAGGATCTGCTGGTTCAGCCGCAGAATCTCCGCCTGCATCCGCTCGTTTTCCTGGATGAGCGGCAGGTAACACATGCCGATGAGCAGCAGCACCGCCAGCACGACCAGGCCGATGACGACCTTGGTCAGCCGGCTCCAGATGCCCAGATTCACGTTCACGGCGCCAGTTAAACACGCGGGACACGGCGGCGGAAGCGGATTCTGTCGGGCAGTATTCTCTCCCGCCCACATGGGTCGCCCGGCCGCTCAACCGGAGCGCCTGGCAGCAGACCTGATTTCCGGACGACCAGGCCCATGCCTGTTGCGCCATGCACGCGCCATGCAATTTGCGTTGTCATGCCGCCCGCCGGCGGGCGAACGGTTGACCATACCGCCCTCCGGCGAGTCACCTTCCGGATTTTATTGTCAGGCGACGACATTGTCGGTATCACTATGCGCGCATGATCAAGGCTTTGTTTTTGATTTTTGAACCCGGCGTGGCGTGGGAACGCGTGGCCCAGGCGCGCCGGAGCATGGGGTTCATCCTAGCGTGGTACCTGCTTCGGATGATGCTCGTCGTGGCGCTGGTCGAGGGATTCGGCCTTGTCAAGTGGGGCAAATTACAAACGGGCACCGGACGGGTGGCGGTGTTCACCCGTGGCGAGGCGGCGATTTTTGAGGTCCTGCAAATGGGGCTGATGTTCCTGACGATCGTGGTCTGCGCCCACCTGATCAAGTCCTTGGGCGACACGTTCCGCGGCCAGCACAATTACACCCAGACCTTCACCGTGGTGGTTTATGGATTAAGCCCGCTGTTCCTGTTCCGGCTCCTGGACGCGTTGCCGCACGTCAATCCGTGGCTGACCTGGGGCCTGGGCATGATGGTGTCCATCATGATCCTCTATCATGGCATCCCGCTGGTCATGCAACCGGACCCGCCGCACGCC
>JAGWMQ010000198.1 GCA_028873125.1 Verrucomicrobiota bacterium
TGACATCGGCCTTCGTGCCGATGACGCAATCGCCCAATGCGTGAACCTGCCGCTCCAATTCTTCGGTCGCCTCAGGATGCGCGACGTAATCAATGACGATGTTGGCGCCTTGCCGGGCCAGTTCCAGCACGATGGCCATGCCGATGCCGCTGTTGCCGCCGGTGACGATGGCGACCTTGCCTTTCAGATTCATGGTTCTCTCCTATGACTAATGACGTTCGGGTTTGAATGAGGCGGCCGGTGTTTGCGTAGGCGATTTGCCTGACAATACGTTGTCACGACGAACGATAACGAAGGACAGCGCCGACATCGCGCAGGCGACGACCGCCGTTCCGCCGTAGATGCGGTTCAGGTTCAATCCCGCCCAGGTTTGCAACGGGCCGACGCCGAAGGCGGCTATGCCGTAGCCGATCTGGTAGAAGGCAATCAGGCCGCCCGCCACCGAGCCGGCGATGCTTGCCAGTTCCTTCTGACCGAAACTGATGGTTAAAGGCAGCAGCGCCGAGCAACCCAGCCCGGCCAGGGCAAACGCCAACAGGCCGGCGAGCGGCGCGGACGCCGGCAGGCTGGCGCTCACGATGAAAGCGGCGGCCACCACGAGGGGCAGGACGCGCCCGGCGAGTCGTTCGGGAAACCAGCGCTCGATGGCCGCGAGCAGAACGCGCCCGGCGGTCACGGTGCTCCAAAAAATCGTCAGGGCCAGCGCAGCCAGCGTCGCGCTTGCCCGGAAGTGTCTTGCCATGTAGAGCGAAGCCCAGTTGCCATTCATCGTTTCGCATACGCCATAGAGCATCGCAAATGCGGCGAAGATCCAGAATCGGCGGGGGAACCTTGATTCGCCGGTTGGCGTTTGCGCGCGGCGCGGTTCCGGACCTTCGTTCAGGCGCAGGTTCATGCTGAACAACAGCATCGCCAGGAGGAACCCACCGACCAGCACGGGCAATCCCCACCAGATCCCCAATCCCGTGAACAACGCGATAAAAACCGGCGCCAGCGCGGTTCCCAGGCCCAACAGCGCATTCAATCCCAGCACGGCCCGGTCCACCTTTTGCGGAAAGAACGCGGCGGCAAATGTGTTCAGTGCCGGCACGGTGAATCCAAAACCGATGCCCAGGCACGCCGTGGCAACGAGCAATATTCCGTAAGCCCAGGCGTGGTCGTGCATCTCGAATTGGCTCAGGACGAGCAGCGCCATGGCCGCCAAATTGGCGGCCAATCCGAGCAGATAAACGGGTTTGGCGCCCAGCCGGCGCGTAACGCCCGCGCCCAGCAACGATGACACGATGGCCATGACGGCCTGCGGCACGAACATGCCGCCATATTCCGTGTTCGACAGCCCATAGCCGTCGGCGCCGGTGAACACCGTGCTCGCGGCCGGAAAGGTGACCAGCGCCACGCCTTGAATCACTCCGGCGACATACACGCTCACTATTTCGCTGCGTTGAGCCATGGTTTTTTCATTTGAGTCGTTCGATCAGGTGATCGCCGACGCGCAACGCATTGGCAATGGCTGTCAGCGACGGATTCACCGCGCCGATGCTGGGAAAGAAACTCGTGTCCACGACGTAGAGGTTGTCGAGTTCGTGCGCCTTGCAGTTCACGTCCAGCACCGAATTGTTCGGGTCGGTGCCGAACCGGCAGGTGCCGGACTGATGAGCGACACCGGCGATGGGAATTTTTTTCCCGAAATAAAGATTATTGGGAATGAGGTGCGGATGCAGGTCCAGATGTTCGAGCATGGCCTGCAACTTCTGGCGCAGCCGGGTGAGCGGCTCGCGATTGCTGAATTCGTAGTGGAGCCGGATTTCACCCCGGGAATTCAAGGTGACGCGGTTTTGCGGCAGCGGCAAATCCTCGCCGGTCAGCCAGAAATCCACCGCGTGCCGCGCAATCCGGTCGAGCGTGAAGCCCGGCGCGAATTTCAGCGCGTCATCCTGGAACATCGGTCCCTGGGATTTGCCGAGCATCTGGATATTGCCCAGCGGAAATTCATAATCCGGCGCGCGCAAATAAAAATCATTGATCGTCAGCGTTTTCTGGAACCGGGTCGGATTTTCACGCCGGGAAAGCGCGACCAGCGCGATGGCGTTGTGAAACATGTAATGCCGTCCGACCAGGTCCGAACCGTTGGCCAGGCCGCGCGGATGTTTTGCGCTGGCGGACAGCAGCAGCAGCCGGGCGGAGTTGGCCGCGCCGCAGGAGACGACGATGAGGTTGCCGGTGAATTCCTCGCGCTGTCCGGCGCGTTCGGCGATCACCCGGGTGACTTCGCGTCCGCTGGCGCTGGTTTCAAGCCGCTGGACCCGCGCGTTGGTCAACAAGGTTACGTTCGGATATTTCAACGCGGGCCGGACCGCGATGACTTCGGCATCGGCCTTGGCGTGAACCAGGCACGGGAAGCCGTCGCAGGTGTCGCAACGAATGCAACGGCCATGCGCCATGTCCGCCTCGTCCAACAGGATCCCGGTCGGCGCATACGCCGGGCGATAACCCGCGCGCTTCAAGCTGTCGGCCAGTTCCTGGATGCGCGGCTCGGGGCTGACGGGCGGGAACGGATACGGCGTGCTGGTCGGTGGCTCG
>JAGWMQ010000098.1 GCA_028873125.1 Verrucomicrobiota bacterium
GGGGACATCGCGATCTTCACGACTCCGCTGGCCTTTCGATGGGTCCATTTCACCTACGCCATCCAAAGGGGATTGCACGTCTTCATGGAAAAGCCCTTGACGGCCGATGGCCCGACATCCCGTCGCATGCTCGACTTGTCGAAGGCGGCGAGCGCCAGGAATTTGAAGGTGGGGGTGGGATTGATGTCGCGGCACAGCCGGCCCATGCAGGAGCTTGCCCAACGCATTGGAGAGGGTGAGATCGGCGATCTGGCTTTGCTGCGCGGCTATCGCATGCACGGACCGGTGGGCACGGCGTTTTCGACCCGGTGGCCGGGCAACCCCAGTGAATTGCTCTGGCAGATTCAGCGCTTCCACAGTTTCATCTGGGCCAGCGGCGGCTGTTACAATGACTTCTACATCCATCACATTGACCAATGCTGCTGGATGAAAAATGCGTGGCCGGTCAAGGCGCAGGCGCTGGGCGGCAGGGAATGTCGGGTCAGCCCGGAAGGCGCTCCTTATGTGGATCAGAATTTCGATGTTTATTCGGTGGAATACACCTTTGCCGACGGCGCCAGGTTCATCATGGATGGCCGCTGCATCAACGGCTGCAAGGAGATTTACTCGAGCTATGCGCAGGGAACCAAAGGCAACGCCATTGTCTCCAGCTCGGGCGATTGCGGACAACCCTCCAGTCTTTTCCGCGGCCTGAAGCCGGATCGCGCCCATCTGCTCTGGGAATCCAAGACGCCTCCCGGAGAGGGCGATCCGTATTTGAACGAGTGGAACGATCTCGTTGACGCCATTCGCAATGACAAGCCGTATAATGAAGTGGAGCGCGGTGTCTATGCCAGCGCCGTCAGCTCGTTGGGCCGCATGGCGGCTCATACCGGGCAGGAAATCACCTTGGAGCAATTTCTCAATTCCGATCGCGAATATGCCCCTCGTGTGGACAGGCTGAAGATGGATTCCCCGGCACCGCTGCTGGCCGATGCCGGCGGCAAGTATCCCATTCCCGAGCCGGGCATCAAACGGGATTCGGAATATTGAATTGGACTCGGGCGGTCCGCCGGGTTTCGCCGACGCAGCGCCGAAGACGGGCCGTGGTTTGAGCGCATCCTTAAACGTGCAGTGAGACAAGCCTGGTTTGCCGGTCAAACCGGGCAGTGGCCGGGCGGCCGTTCCATTTGACGCTTCGGGGAGGACGCTCCGCCCCAATCTGGATGGTGTCGGATGCGCCGTCGGAAAAAACCTCCAGCGAGTCGCCCGGCGACCAGCACGCGGTCAGTTTCGAGAGGGATTCGATCAGGCTCCGATCTTTGTGGCGAAGATAGCTGCCGTCGCCCAGAAAGAAGCGCCGCACCGATCGGTCACCCGAGGCCGCGCGTTTGAGATGAAGCAAATACGCGTCGGTGACCCAATCCCCGATTCGCAGGTTGATGGTGCCCGGGCTGTTGACCGCGCGAAGGTCCAGATAGATTTCTTCCACCGCGTCCGGTGTCCGCATCCGTACCCCGAGACAGTCCTTCTGCTCCAGAACTTCAAATTTCGGCACCGCGTCTGGATTCAGGCAGATGGCGGTGATGAATTGACGCGATTGCGCTGGAGCGTCGGGAGAAAAGACGAGGTAAGGCACGCTCTTATCCGGGTCATGATCGGCCAGGCCCGTGTCCTCGCGTAGCTTGGTCGGCGGGTAGAGCATTTTCACCACCGCCTCGGCTGAGCCGTTTTTCAGTCTGACGCCCCCGTCCGAATCCGTCGTGCATTTCCCGTCGTAGTGCAGCAGCCAATCCATGCGGCCGGAGGTATGTGCGCGCACGTCATCAAGGATCAGGATGACCTCGCCACTCCACAGCCAATGGCGATAATTGCGCGAGAACCAGCGCGCCATGGGTCCGGTGGCGTCGGCATAGACATACTTCAAGCCCAGCCCATCAATCAAGCTGTGCAGGTGGCCGGGGAATTTGCAGCCCAGGAGAATGTCATCCTTCGGCTGGCCGGAGCCGTCGAAGAGAATCACGTTGTGCGCCCGGCTCTGCCGGTAGTAGGTGGTGTATTCCGGGCGATTATAGGAGCAGGTTCCGGAGTCAATGATCAGAGGCGCACCTCCTTTGAAGAGAATGAACGAGCCGGCGTCGGCATGGGCGTGGTTCCAGGTGTAACCGGACTTCACCGCCAGAAGGGTGGCGTCATTTTTCCACGAGGAGCGCATCATCGCCCACCCCATGTCCGGATAGACATGCGAGTTCGGCACATCCAGGGCGGGCGCGGGCGCGGGATATTGCCGCAGCAGCGAGAACAGCGCGCTCTGCGAATGGGTATGCACGACTTCCAGAAAGCGGCCGGCCTCCGGCGTGCCCAGACCGCAGGCGATCAGCAACAGCACCGTCGCCGTCGAATCGGATTCCAGCGAACTATCATTGAAGTTCACGGCATAAAATCCCTTTGAAGTCGGATAAAGTGTGTGGAGAAAATAGCGGGCGATATGGTCTAGCGGCTCCAGGTGCGCCGCCTTCCGGCCCGGATAGGTATTCTGCCAAGCCAGCCGGTAATGGAGATATTCGGACACGCCGTAGTTGTTGTAGGCCACGCTTTCGTAGGAAGGACCGGAACGCTCGAAGGTCGCCACGCGGTTCTGCAGCACGTCGCCCGGATAGTTGAACCATTGTTCAAAGCCCGCGTCCATTGCGTCAATCCATTCCTGGGCGCGCGGATCGTCGCCCAGCAACGTCAGCGCGCAAAGCCCGGCCCCGGCGACGCAGACGCCCCACCAATTATGTCCCATCGAATCAAAGGAATGAATCCGCACGCCGGGCAGCACCCAATCGTTGAGGATGGGCAAGACGGCGAGCCGGACCATCGCATCCGCAATCGTTTTGCGGTCGGCATCGGAGAGAACGCCGTGCAGCGCGTCGTAGCCGGTGGCGTAGCCAAAGCCGAACTCCGCGGTGTCCAATTCCGAGTGCCACGGTGGGGAACGGTGGAAGAAGCTCTGGCCCGCCCAGCGGACGTATTTGGCATAATAAAGCAGCGCGTCGCGCAGCTTGTCGGCATAACGCTCGTCGCCGGTCAGATGATAGAGCAGGCCGAGCGTCAAACCCATTTCCGACATCTGCTTGCCCGGCAGGCCGTAACTCGCATGTTGTCCGACGCCGCGCATGGCCTCGCCCTCCGGAATGAAGTTGGCGGCCAGCAACTTGTCGCCATGCTTTTTCAAAACGGCATGGGTTGCCGCGTCTGCCGCGAGCATTGGTCGCAGGCGGTCCAGCGAGGCGGCGTTATAAAAAAGCCGGGGATGTTGTGGCAGCACATCGGCCCCGGGGGCGCGGCCCGCAGATGAGCCGGGGAGCGCCTCTGCCAGCAACGAAAACGGTCGGCACATCACCGGGCCGGCCAGAAGCACCAGTTTGATCAGACTGCGTCTGCTGATCCTTTCAACCGGATTGATGGTGGTGTTTGGCATTTTTGCGCGTTCAGAATTGGCGATGGCCTGCGATGCGGTGTCTGTTTGCACGTCGCCATTGCTTATACCAGTTTCGGCATGTCGTTGCACCAATTTTGAGGCGCCGCCGGTTGCGCCGGCGTTCACCTGGATTTTTTCCGTTGCCGGCCGGATTGCCGGGCGCTGCCGGACCCTGATCCCCCCGCTTGCCGCGAAATCGGCATCGTCGCCGGCAACCATGACACGCAGCGGCCCTACCATGGCACATCCGTCTCAACCCGTCGTCCCCCGTCCGTCTCGCCCGCGGTCGGAGGCATTTTTTCAAAACCCGGCAGGCCGGCCGCGGCCATTTTTCCTGGATGCGTGGTTGTTATGTTGCTGGCGCCAGCGACCGGGGCTGGTGCCGAAGCGCCGTGAAAACATGAGGTTGAACAGGCTCAAGGACTTGTAGCCGCTCTCCAGCGCCACGTCCACCACCTTGGATCTGCTGGTGGCCAGCAACTCGCGGGCCCGCGCCATTCGGAGTTCGGCGCGTTTATCGCGCAAAGACATGCCGACCAGTTTGCGGAAAATGCGGCTTAAATGTCGCGAGGTGCAATGGGTTTCCCGGGCCAACTCGCTGCAACTCATTTCCGCCCACTCGCCCGGAGGCGTTCTTTGCAGGAGCGCCCGGAGCCGCTCCTTGGCGTCCGAAATTTGAGGCACGGCAAGAGTTTGTTCAAATGCCCCGTGAAAGGCTTCGGCGAACAACTGGAGCAATTGCAGCCGGAACATCAATCCGGCCTGGCTGCCGCCGAGCGGCAACGCTTTCATTTTCTGGGCCACCGGACTATACGGCGGATGCGTCCGGACCGCGTGCTCCTGCCGGAGAGCTGCCACCTTGAAAAAATCCTCTTCGCCCAGCGTGATCAGTCCCGTCAGCCGCGCCGGCGCGACGTTGAACGTGTGGAGCAACAGCGCCCCCAACTGGCTGGCACGGAAGGTTGTCTGCGCCTGATCCGAGGCCACCAGCACCGCCCCTGTTTCCAGTTCTGCGCTTCCGTACGCGTGGAGGCAATAGCCGGCGCCACCGGCAACTTGAACCAGTGTCCAGCCGGACCATTCCGGCCGCCATTCCCCGCCGGGCGGGACAGACAATTGCAGGATGGCAAGGTGCGGCTCAAACGAGCGTTGTTTCTTCTTCATGTGTTCGCTCCTTCCCAGATGTCGTTCAGGCGCCTGGAACCTGATGCCACACGCCTGACTGATGCTTGGAAACCACCCTCAGTGAGGATTTCACGTCAGGCTGGTTGGAAACTTAAAAGGAAGAATGTTACGGACTCGTGGCCGCTTTGAAAAAGACCCGAAACTATTCTCGGATGGCGCCGGCCATGGCGGGTGCTTTTTTCCGTTTTGTCACAATGCCGACAGTGGTTTGTTACAACAGTTGTCCAACTTTCCCCCGTGCAAAACTTAAGGGGCGCCGTTTCTGAACCGGCAAAGGAGGGTTCGATACTGAATCGCCGATTTGCAAAATACGCAAAAAGAGGCCAAACATTGGTGTCCCCGCAGCGGACTGCAAACCGTCACCACCGCGTGTTGGTCCACCAGACTTCGAACCATCCATCGCAGTGGCGGATTCAACCTGGTGGCTTTTGTGTTGCCCAGGATCCTGTTTGGAAGGCCGGGCAATGAGCAGCACTCTCCGAATTTGTGACAAGAACCGGTATCCCAGGGTCAGATGGCTGCCACCCCGGAACCCGGCCTTTGTCCGGTGGCGGCTTCTGATGCTCTTGTTTCTGGGTTGCTGCCTGCCGGCAACCGAGTGTCAGTTGAGGGCTGGTGGGACGGGGACCGCCGCCGGCGCTGCCCCCGGGCAAAAACTCTCCGGCCAACACTTTAATATCCGAGGCTATGTGGTTCAAGGAAATGTGCCGCTTCCGACTGGCGTCTTGGACACGATTTTTGCGAGGGACATCGGGACCAACGTGGATTTGACGTCCATCGTGCGCGCGGCGGCGGACTTGCAGGCGGAATACCGGCGTCTCGGCCACCCGTCCATGAGCGTGGCCTTTGCGCCCGAGCAAATCACCAGCGGCATCGTCACGTTGAACGTGGCGCAGACCGCAGTTCCCCAGATCGTGGTGGCGGGCGTGCGTTACCCCGCTCCGACTGCCACGTCGGGAAGGGCCAAGACCTTGTCAGCAGCGCCAACCCCCTTGGCCAACCAGCCGCAGACGCCACACGCCGCCAAAAAGCCGGTCAAAATGGCGGCCAGCAATAACGGCGCGCCGACGCATGTTTCCGCGACAAACGCCGGGCCGCGGTTTAACGTCCAGAGATATTTAGTGCTGGGCGACTCCGTCTTGGCGCCGGAGACCGTTGTCCGGGCCATGACCAATGTTCCAGACGCGTTTGGCACGAACGTCAGTTTCGGGGGGATTCGCGAGGCGGTGGAGCAACTTCAAGCGGCTTATCGTCAACACGGCTACATCACGGTTTCGGTGGGATTGCCGCAGCAGAAACTGACCAATGCCACCGTGAAACTTGAGGTCACGGAAGGCAGGCTGGCCGACATCCAGGTCAAAGGCAACCGCTATTTCAGTTCCAACAACGTCCTGCGCGCGATGCCGAGTCTCCGTGCCAACATGATTCTGAACAGCTTGGTGTTTCAGTCGGAGTTGAACCGCGCCAACGCGAATGAAGATCGGCAAATTTATCCCATCATCGGTCCCGGCCCCGAACCGGGCACCAGCGAACTGACGCTCCGGGTCAAGGACCGGCTCCCGATGCACGCCAAGGTGGAACTGAACAACCAAAGCTCCCCCGGGACGCCGGCGCTGCGGATCAACTCGTCCGCCGCGTATGCCAATCTCTGGCAGTTGGAACATTCATTCGGTCTGCAATATGGTTTTTCGCCCGAGGCCTACAAGCAAGGCAACCAGTGGGACTTTTACGACGAGCCGATGGTGGCCTACTATAGCGGTTTCTATCGCCTTCCGCTGGGCAATCCACAATCGGTTGAAAACGTTTTTTTGCGCAATCCAAACAGCTTCGGCTACAACGAGGCCACGCACCAGTTCGTCTTGCCGCCGCCTTCCGGTCAAACGGAATTGACTTTGTATGCCAGCCGTTCGGCCATTGACACCGGCGTCCAAAATCTGTCCAGCGCCGTCATCTACAATGTTCCCGGCGTGCGTCAGGTCAGCCAGCAGGATGTCCAGCAGGACCTTACGATCAATGAGGCGCTCGGATTTCGCCTGGACAAGCCGTTCCCATCAGAGAACGGCGCCAGCGCCGACCTGTCCGGAGGGTTGGATTATAAGACCTATTCGCTGACCGACTACAAGACCAACATCTTCAGTTTCCTGGAAATCACCCGCAGCACCTCCGGCCAACTCAATCCGCCGATCATCAGCTCCGTCAGTTCGCCCGTGCCGATGACGGAACGACGCCTCCAGTATTTGCCCGTGACGCTGAACTACAGCGCGACGCTGCGGGGCGCGTTGGGAGCGGCCTCCTTTGGGATGGGGATCACAGGCAATGCCTGGTATTCCGGCTCCGCCACGAATCTGCACGCCGTGACCGGCTCCCCGGAATCCACCGGCCACTGGATCACTTTAACCCCAAGCCTGTCTTGGGACATCCCTGTTCACACAAACTGGAACCTGATGCTTCGCGCGAACGCCCAGTGGGCCAGCGAACCGCTGGTCAACACCGAGGAGTTTGCCGCCGGCGGCGTCAACAGCGTCCGGGGCTATCACGAAGGCGAAGTGTTTGGCGACAATGGCTGGCGCCTTTCCCTGGAACAACAAACGCCGCCCTATGTTGTGGGGCTGGTTTATGGCGACGTGCCACTCACGGTTCGCGGTTCGGTCTATATGGACTACGCGAGGGCTTTCTTGCTGGACCCGCAGGGCCGGCCCGGGAGTGCGTCCCTGTGGGGCGCGGGATTCGGCGCGACGGCGTCCGTCGGTTCGCACTGGCAGGCTCTGTTGTTGTTCTCGCTGCCTTTGTTGAGCGCCGGCACAACGGAGGCGTGGCAGCCGTATTTTAATTTCGCGCTGACCGCCCAGTTTTGAGTTGTCACAGAAATGTCACCCAAAAAAGCAACGCGTGGTCGAACCCGGTGCTAGATTCGAAAGCAAGACCAAACATGAGTATTTTTTCCAGGGGCCTCGTTCAGAACGCGCGCTTGGCCGCGTTGGCGCTGCTGCTTTGGCAGGTGAACGGGCGTTTGGCGTGGGCCAATCCCGCCGGAGGCGTCGTTGCCCAAGGCGCCGCCACCTTCACCGCGTCCGGTTCGACCCTGACCATCAGTGCGGCGCAAAACACGTTCATCAACTGGCAAAGTTTCAACATCGGCGCCGGCGAGACCACCACTTTTGTCCAGCCGTCCTGCTCCTCGCTGGTCTGGAACCAAATCAACGATCCCAATCCTTCTCAGATTCTCGGCAATCTGAATGCCAACGGCTATGTCGTGTTGGAAAACCCGTCGGGGTTTTTTATCGGTGGCCAGGCCGCCATCTCCACTCACGGTCTGCTTCTGACCACCGCCAGTCCGGCCGCGACGCCTGATCTTTCCAGCGGCGGTCCGTGGTCTTTCAACACGCCGCCGCCGAGTGCTAAAATCGTCAATTACGGCCAAATCAACATCCGCGGCGGAGGTTCGGCGTTCCTCCTCGCTGACGACATTGAGAACAACGGCGGGATTTCGGCGCCGGGAGGAAAAGTCGGCCTCTATGCGGGACAAAAAGTGCTGGTGTCCACGACGCCCGACGGTCGCGGCTTGAGCGTCACGGCGACGGTGCCCGATGAAGGCGTGGTGAACAATCAAGGCCAGTTGACGGCGGAGGCCGGCGACATTGTCCTGAACGCGCAGACCGTGAACCAGAACGGATTGATTCAGGCCAATTCGGTCAAGGACGTGAACGGCACCATTGAACTGGTCGCCGGCGACTCGGTCAATCTGGGCGCCAAATCCGTCATCTCGGCGGACGGGGGCGCGCAGGGCGCCAGCGCCGGAGGCTCGGTGACGATCAAGTCGGAGAACAGTTTCTCCGATCAAACCGGCTCCGCCATCAGCGTTGCCGGCGGCAAGCAAGGCGGCAACGGAGGGCAGGTGGAAATTTCCGCGCCTCAAATCAATTCCATCCGGTCCCGCGTCGCCGGCCAAGCCATTTCAGATTTTCTGGGCGGCACGCTGACCATTGATCCTTACGACATCCTTCTGAATAGTTCCTATGTGAGTTCTTTGAATGGCCTTTCTCAGATAAATCTTGAGGCGGATCACAACATTGAATTGAGCACGGCCTGGGTTCTCCCCGACCAAAGCGCCGCCGCCACCTTGAGTCTGTCCGCGGGCAACAACATCATTTTCGACAACAACAGTTCGGGAATCAGCTACGGGATTTCGGCCGGCAAGAATTGGAACGTGAGTCTGTCCGCCGGCACCTCCCTGCCTTCGGGTAGCACCCCGACTTCTGGCAACGACGGCATTTATCTGAACGGCGCTTCCTACCTTCAAACTCAGAATGGCGACATCAGCCTGGACGCCGCCAATGAAGTCGTCGTTCACGGCGGCGCCGTCCGGACGCTCGGCGGCGGCAGTATCGAGGTGACCACCCAGCACGGCGATGTCAACACCGGCCAAAATCCTTCGGGGTTCAACTATCGCTCGTTTGGCACTTATTATTACGCCACCGCTGCGGTTGGCGGCATCAGCACCGTCGCCGGCGGAAATGTGACCCTCAACGCCAGCGGCGACGTCATCAGTTATCTTCCGTCCGGCACCGACTCGGGCGACGCCGGGACCGGGGCTTTCGGTTCCCAGCCCGGCAATGTGACGATTACCGCCGGCGGCAGCGTCTCTGGGCATTATGTGGTGGTCAACGGGACCGGCAACATCACCGCCGGCCAGGATGTCGGGACCGCCTCGGACAATGTGGCGTTGAGCCTGGTCACAGGCAGTTGGACGCTGGACGCGCAGAACGGCGACATTTACTTGCAGGAAGTGCGGAATCCGAACGGCGTTTTTGACACCCAGGGTGCTTACGGCACTCGCGGCAATCACTTGTTCGACTATGATCCACAGGCCTCGGTGAGCCTCGCGGCGGACAACGGCGGGGTGTATCTGACGGGACAGAGCCTGCCGCGGCCCAGTCCCATTGGCGGTGGAATTGACGAGGTGCCCATCCTTCTGCCCTCGACCCTGACCATCAACGCCGGCGCCGGTGGAGTCACCTTGGGAAACGACTTTACTTTGTTTCCCTCCCCCGATGGAGACCTCGCAATCACCACGGTGAGCGGCGGCGGGTTTGAAGGCAACGGTCACACGCTGTTTATGTCTGACAGCGCCCAAAAGCGGTGGATTCCCGCCGAAATCGCCGCCGGTTCGGGGGGAGTGCAACCCTTCAGCAGCGAGGATCACGGCAGCACGCCGATTGAATTGGGTAATACGACTCCGGTGAACATCAGCATCGCCGGCAACATGGATAACGTGATTTTGCAGACCTCCAAGGCGACCCAGATCAACGTGGGCGGAAACATGACCGGATGCACTTTTTACGGGCAGAATCTGCAGGCCGGCGACGAGACTTCGATCACCGTGGCCGGCCGCATTTCCAACCCAGGTTCATTCACCCAGGCTCCTCCCTTGAGCGATGGCCTTCCCGATTTGCTTCAACTGTCTCAAAGCCTGCCGGCCGGCGACACGTTGCTGCCTGCGGGCATGGCGGATGCCTGGTATCTGGTCTTGGAACTGGCGGTGGATCCGGCCAAGGCAGCCGCGCAGTCGCTTTTGGGCGTTTCACAGTCGGACTACGCCAACTATTTGAGCGCCGATCGCCTGTTCCCAGGCGTTGACCCCTCGGCGCACTTGGCCTATAATCCTGCCACCAAGACGCTCACCGCCGTCGGCCCCATGCCCGCGGACCTCTTGGGCGACTTGCAGCGGCAGACGTTGACGATGGTGGAATATGGACCCGACGGCCAGCCGCTGTTGGATGCCGCCGGTCATTTCAAGACCGCGACCATCAATTGGGTTTCCAGCGGCGATGCTTCCACGATTGCGTCCCTTTACGCCGCCAGTCAATCCGCGCCCGCGCTGGGGTCCGCGGCCTCGGGCGGCGGCTATATCGTTGGCGGTCCGGGAACGTTTGACATCAGCGCCGATTCCATCTCCCTCGGCAACTCCTATGGCATCCTCTCCGTCGGCGACGGCCAACTATTGGGCAAAGACTATTCCTACCTGAAAACCCTTCTCCAGACGGCGCAGGGAGCGACAATCAACGTCACGGTGAATGAGGATTACATGAATCAAAGCGGCCAAACCGTGGCGAGTTTGAACATGCCCAGTTCCACCATCGCGGCGCTCGGCGATGGCGGACTCGGGGGCGGCGATGTCAACGTCATCAGCACCGGCGGAGATTTGGACTTGGGCGACCCAAGCCTGCTCCCGTTCGAATCTCGAATCATGAGCGGGGACAATCTTGCCCTGGGCATTTACACCTCGGGCCACAACGTGAAAACCACCGCTGATGGCATGACGACCTCGGTCGGCGGCAATGTGAAGGTGACGGCGCAGGGGGACATTGACATCAATAGCTCGCGGATTGCGACCTTCAACGGCGGCGACATCACCATCGAATCCTACGCCGGCAACGTGGATGCCGGCAGCGGCGGCACGGTGGCCATTCCGGTCAATGTCTTTTCGCCCAGCGCCGGACTGGCGGAGCCGTTCGAGCAGGTTTATGCCAACGGCATCGTGGCCCAAACCCTGGTGAATGCGTCGCAGGTTCCGGGCAGCGCCGCCGTCCCGGGCAACATCACGGTAACCGCGGACAAGGGCGGCATTTACGCCAGCCAGGGCGGCATTTTGCAGGAGGCGCTCAACGGCAACATCTCCGCCGGCCCCGTCATCACGCTGGACGCCGCGGACAACATTGATCTGGGCGACTCCGGCGTGATTGGGGGGACGGTCAATCTAACGGCGGGCGGCAACATCAGCGGCTTGGTGATTTCCCGGCAGAATTCGTCCATCCAAGCGGCCCAAAACTTCAGCGGCACGGTGCTCTCCGGCGGCACCGCCAATCTTTCCGCCGGCGGCACCGTGGCCGGCACCGTGATCGGCGTCACCGGGGTGAACGCCGGCGGCGGCGGCGGCATCAGCGCCACCTTGCTCAGCCAGAACGTTTCGGCCAACGGCGGCGCCTCCCAGTCCACGCTGGGCACATCCGCCACGGCCACCAGCAGCAGTCAGAGCGCCGCCGTGGCTGCCAGCAGCGACGCCAGTCAGCAGGTCGCCACCGCCAACACCGAGGACGAGAAAAAGAAGAAAAAGAAACATCCCGAACTCGTGCGCGTCAAGCGGGTGACCGTCATTCTTCCCAAGGCATCTTGAGCAGAGTAGGAACTGCTTCGAAGTAAATTCCAAGCGGCCGGAATACCGTTCTATTGAACCCCAATCCGATAGAACCGGCTTGGATCGGCCGTGGTATCGGACAAATGGTTCGTGTTGCCGTCCCCAACCAGCGTCGTCGGCGATGCCGGCCAATCGGTCACCGGCGTCGTCAACCCGGCCGCGTTGGTGTAGTGGAGCGTGTAGGTGAAGGTCCCGTTCGTCGTGGTGAAGTAGATCGTCGAAATGTCGCCCGAGCGCGCCAGGGACACGATTTGCGGCGTGGGCGGTTGGGGCGCGGCAACCGAGGCCCGGGTAAAGGTCATTGTGCCGTTCGGGTTCAAGGTGAAATAACCGACGTAATAAGCCGGACCGCTGTTGGTGCCGGTGTAGGGATCCGTATAACCCGTCGGGATGGATTGATAAAGGTCTGACACCACCGGGGTATTGGTGAAGGCACCCGGGGTTGTGTTTTCCGCATTCCACGGCAAATAGCCGTCAAAATCACCAACCGCGGCGTTGAACGGATCTTCCACGAAGTAGTGATAATCAAACCGGTCATAACTGCTGCCGGTGGGTTCCCTCACCAAAGTCGTGTTGTTGTCCGGGCCGACCGGCCCGGCGAATTGCGGGGAGACGCTGTTGGCGGCCGCGGTGCCGATGGACGCCATGAAATTAAACGGTGTTTGCTGGGCGCCCGATGATTGGCGCGCCGGAGGAGTGGTTTGGGAATTAGGATTCTCGCGCGGCAGGGTGACCCACATCGTGTGCAGGGGAAATCCAGACCAGGAACCATACGTCGCCCACGCCGCGGACGCCGACCATTGAAGGTTGTTGAAGTCGCTGAAGGCGTCTGAAAGCTGGCTGGGAGAAAATTGGCTGATGGCAATGTCCGTCCCGGCCGGCAACGCCAGAAAGTTGGTGATGCTGCCGACATCCACGACCAGATCGTAGGGAGCGGATCCCGTCGTCTTCCGAAAACCCAAGAGCAGATCGCCGCCGTTATACGTGAAATACTGGGCGGCGGCGATTTCGGGCAGGGCGCAAACCGCCAGGACCGCCAGCCCCAGGCGCCGTCGATTGATTTTGCCAAAGAATTTGTTCATCGTTTCGAGCCGGAATCATAGTCAAGGCCATCGCCCCAAACTTCCTGTTTTCAGACATGGACCTCAATGAATCGGACGCTTTGGCGGATTCTTGCAACCTTTTCGTGTTCTGAAACTTATGCCTGAGGCGGCTGGCCAACCTGTGAACCATCCAGGCCGATCACGCAATTGTAACAAATCACGCCAAATCCGAAATGGAATCGTAACTTGAGCGAACACCATCGCCTCACGCCCGAACCACTGGCCGAAGCGGCGCGGATGGCCGCCGCGATCCACGCCCAGCCGCGCAAGGTCGTCCGCCTCGAAATGAATTTACTTTGACAGCGAGTCCGGGTTGATCATTCCCGGGTTGTCCCCCGACTTCTCCATGAGTTGTTGGAAGTTGGCGTAATAGCGCTGGAGTTGCAAAGCCATGTAATCCTGAACGCCGAGCGTCGCGCGCAGCATGTCGTCGGCATCGCTTTGGGCTTTTTGCCATCGCGCCAGATAAGCCGGATCGTCGGGGTTTTGGTTGGGACCGCCAATCTCGTTCACGAATTGTTGTTGCACCCGTCGGATGGAGGCCTTCCGGCTGGCGCTCAAGCTCAAGGCATCCAGATTCAGATTTTCAAAGGCCAGCGGGTAGGAAGGGATGTAGTCCGACTGGAATGGTTGTTGCCGCACGTTTTGGGTCCTAGCAGAGCCGCCATTCCGCGCTCCAAAACTTTCGGCGCTTGCCGGAGCCGAACTTTGTGCGACTTCTTTCCCGTCTTGTTGCCGCACCTGACCTGCGGCGCTTGACGCCGGAACGGCGGTCCCGGCGACGAGGGGTTGTTTTCCCAGCAACTCGGCTTCCAGTTGCGCCTCCCGCAGGCGCGACCATGGGCCGGCGCCGGCGCGGTTCAGGCTCAATTGTCTGCGCTCGAAGGCAAAGGCCCGCTCGACATCGCCCCGGACGATGTCCTCGATGGTCGGTTCTGGACAGCCGGCGGCGCGCAGATTGGCCACATAGACCCGGTAGTCCTTGGTTGACTCAAGCTGGCGCCAGCGAAACGGATTCATCGCCGTCTCGAACGGTGTCGGTGGCGCGGCGACGGCATGCCCCGGCGCTGGGGTGGCGACCTCTGCCGTGCGTTGATTCGCCAGAAAGAAAACCAGCCCGCCGAGCAAGGCCAGGTTCAACCCAATCAAAATTCTCAACGCCGCTCTCACGATTCCATTTCAACATCAGCCCGGTCCGGATTCAGCTCCATTGCCGACTCGCGACCGCCGACGCAAGAATCGAAAGGCCGGCGCGGAAGGACATCCGCGCTGGCCGGGGGATTCACCGTTGTCCGATCA
>JAGWMQ010000099.1 GCA_028873125.1 Verrucomicrobiota bacterium
GCAGTGACCCATCGAGGGTTGCTGCCTACGGTGAGAGCGGAAGCTAGTGTAAAGTTGCCGCTGCCGTCATTCGTCAGCACCGTTATCGTGTTGGCACTGGAGATGGAGCTTGCGTTTGCGCAAACCAAATCCACCTTGCCGTCGCCATTGACATCCGCTGCTATCGGGTATTCAGCCTGGATACCAGCAGCCGGCGTGGAGGCAATCGCAAAGCCGCCGCTGCCATCGTTAGTCAGCACCGTCAACGCGTTGGCATTCGGGTTCCCGCAAATCAAATCCATTTTGCCGTCGCCATTAACATCCGCCGCCGCGACGCCGTAGGGGAAGCCGCCCACGTTGAGTGTGGAGGCGAGTGTAAAGTCGCCGCTGCCATCGTTGGTCAACACGGAAAGTGTGTTGTCGAGTCCGTTCGCGCAAATCAAATCCACTTTGCCGTCGCCATTGACATCCACTGTCACGACAGAATTTGGTTGGTTACCGACAATTGGCGAAGAGGATAGCACAAAATTGCCCCAGGCTTGGGCGAAAGTGGTTGAGGGTCGCAGACAGAGGGTTAAGAGCGCCAGCAACGCCAGCGCGCCGATTCGTTTTTGGATTTCAGTTTTCATAGTTTAGTTTCATGGAATGTGCGTGCGAGGAAATGTTGCTACGCCAAAAACATCCCCGCAGAATTCGGCCACGGATTCTTATAGGACGAGCGGGGAACGCTGCGAATCGGAGATGGGAGAAGCAGTGACGCTCAAGGCGGCTTTGGTGCCACTAATGATGCCGTCCAAATTGTTCCAGTCGGATTGCGCCGGACGGGGGCCGGATTGCATCTGATTATTTTTCCCAATGAGGGCGTCGCAATCAAACGCGAACGTCGTGCTACCTTCTGTTACTCCCGGAATGGGCGGCGAACAGCCAGTGCCGGCGTTCAACTCAACCCGCAATGCCATCGCGTCAGCCCGGTCTGCGTCCGTGACCACAGTTGCCAGGTTGTGCCTTTTAGCCGCCCGGCCACTGCGGATGGTAATGGGGTGCCGGGCGTTGGCAGTGCTGGCCAGACTGCTATCCCGCGTGAAGGAACAGAAGTCAGCGGCGGCAAAAGCGCCGTTGCTGGAAGAACGGAAGGCGCGGTTCTGATTCCAGTTGGAGATTGCGCCACAGTTTCCTCCGCTGACATGGGTCAAAGTGATCGTGACCGCGTGGGCGTGAAAGCAGGCCCATCTCAAGATGGCTGCGATTAGAATTGATGCCCGGTTCAATTTCACGACAGTTGCTAACGGGGTTTTAGTTCACAATTGGTGATTAAATTCTCCTGCGGCGGTGGTGGCGACATCGCGGCGGCGGCTTCTGGTTGTCGAGAAAGAGGCGAAGGCGAAATTCGCCGTGCCCACGCTGAACCAAGACCGAGCTGCGGCCAGTTGGTGAATTGGGACAATAAGAATCACTTCGCAGAAAGCGGATGAGACTTGTTTCCGCGCTCGTTGGCACTTTCGAGTATTCCGCTGAAATCATACCCAAGCCGCACTTATTAAAGCATTTTCGCACCTCATAGTCAACCAAGAAGTTACTAATTCATCTGCACATTTTTTAAGTCATTCTGAAGCAGCAACAATTCCGGTTTCATCGTCGCGCGTGATGGCGAACCAGGTGGCTGTGCTACGCGGTCCATCAAATTCCTTGTTGGGGACATCCCAGCGCCGAGAAAACGGAGCAAACAACGTCATTGGGGCGAGGCTCACATGGAAAGACTGCCGCCGGCCAGACAACGAATCTACCCCACCGTCGGCCATACCACATCCGTGGGTGGTATTGTCATCAGCGAGGAAAAGAACAAGAACGCTGCTTTCCAAGCTGAAGCCATTGATTGCTTTATGATTGCTTTATGTGCATCGAGTGGGGAGGGAACGAAAGAGAAGGCAAAAGCAAGGTAGCGCACAAGTTGAAATTCTTAAAACGCATAATACCGATTATTTTACTGGATTTTATGCGCTTTTTCCTTGTCGGAATAGGTGGTGGTAGGTGATGGATTCGAACCATCGAAGGCGTAAGCCAGCAGATTTACAGTCTGCCCCCGTTGACCGCTTGGGTAACCTACCCGCCGAACTGCCGCTAAAGAATTACATCCAATCCGGCCTGCAGCTCAAGTTGAAAATGCGCGCCGGACCCCGCGCGGGCGAGTGAAATCGGCCGGAAGTTGAGACAGCTTCCGTCGCCGGCATCCCAGGCGGGCAAGGGCTGGAGAGACCTCTGCCTTTACGGGTGGATGTGCCGAAGATCTGCCGCCCGGTCCGGGACGGAACGCTTGCGGCGGATGGGACATAGTGGATGGCGTCACGGACCGGGTGTGATCCGTTTTTCCTGTGCAAATCGCCCGAAAGCACGGGGCGACGTCCGATCCATTTTTTAATTTTCATTTTTCATTTTGAATTCTATTATTCCGCGTGTCTGACGCTCCGCCGATCAACGCCGCCACGCGCTGCTGCGCCGTCTTCGGCTCGCCAATCGCTCATTCGGCCTCACCGGCGATGCATAACGCGGCGTTTGCGGCGCTCGGTCTGAACTGGCGTTATCTGGCCTTCGAGGTGACTCCCCGGGACCTCCGCGCCGCGCTGGAAGGCGCCCGGGCCATGCGCTTTGCCGGACTCAATCTGACCGTGCCGCACAAACTGGCGGCGCTGGAATGGGTGGACACGCTGGACGGATCGGCCAAAACGTGCGGCGCGGTCAACACCATTCACCTGGAAACAACCCGTGGCGGGAAAATCCGCGCCGTCGGGTTCAACACCGACGCCGATGCGCTCATGGCCGCCTTGCGGGAAGAGTTGGGCTTTGAACCGCGCGGCGCCAAGGTGCTCCTGCTGGGCGCGGGCGGCGCCGGGCAGGCGGCGGCTTTGAAGTTCGCAGCGGAAAACGTCGGCGCACTGTGCCTGGCCAACCGCACGCAAGCCAGGGCCAAGGCGGTGGCGGACGAAATCAAACAGCGGTTCCCGGCCGTTCACCTCATGGTCGGCTGGCCGGAGTCGGCGGTGGACCTGGCGGTGAACGCCACGTCCCTGGGCTTGAAAGCGGACGACCCGTCGCCGCTGGACGAACGGCAATTTTCATTGCGCCGGGCGGGCGCGGTCTTCGACATGATTTATCGTCCGCCACAGACGGCGCTGCTGCGGGCGGCCCGGGCCGCCGGTTGCCGGGCAGCCAACGGGCTGGGCATGTTGCTCCATCAGGGCGCCAAGGCCTTTGAAATTTGGACCGGCAGACCCGCGCCGCTGGAGGTGATGCGGCACGCGCTCGAGAAATCCATTTATGGCTGAAACCGTTTACGGCGCGGAGCATCCTGCTATCCGAGGGGGTTGGCGAGGCACCTCGAACGCGACCCATGTTTGAGGCGATGTTTCATTCCGAGAACTGGCCGCTGGCGGCGTCGCCGTTCTGGGCGGTGCTGTTTTTCGCGCTGGGCGGCATCGTCGGCAGTTTTTTGAACGTCTGCATTCACCGGCTGCCGCGCGGCATGAGCATCGTCACGCCCCCTTCACATTGTCCGCATTGCCAATACTCGATCCCGTGGTATCTGAACATCCCGCTGGTGACGTGGCTGGCGCTGCGGGGCCGCTGCAAGAACTGCGGGGCGCCCATCTCGCCGCGCTACTTTGCGGTGGAGCTGTTGACCGGCGCGGCCTTCCTGGCGTGCTGGCTGGACTTCGGGCAAAATTCGCCGGGGCGGGCGGTGGTCTATGCCCTGTTTCTGGCGGGCTTGATCGCGGCCACGTTCATTGACTTTGAACATTTCATCATCCCCGACGAAATCACCGTGGGCGGCCTGCTCGCCGGATTTGTTACCTCCCTTCTGATGCCCTCGCTCCAGGATGCGCGGTCGCTGACCGGCGGCATGGTCCGCAGCCTGCTGGGCGCGGCTGTGGGAGCGGGGATTGTCTATGCGATATTGCGTCTGGGCAAATGGCTCTTTGGTCGGCAAAGGTTGCACTGGCCGCCGGAAACCAAATTCATTTTCACGGAAACCTCCCTGCATCTGCCGGATCGCGACCTTCCGTATGAGGAGGTTTTTTACCGCAAGTCGGACGCAATCGTGGTCAAGGCTCGCCGGGTGGAGTTGATTGACCGGGGCTATGGGGAGGCCGTGGTGCGGCTGTCGCCCACCCGGCTCCGCATCGAGCCGGCCGGGGCGCCGGCCGAGGAATGGAACCCCGAGTGCGTGCCCTGTCTGGAAGCGACCGGCAGCGACATCGTGCTGCCGCGCGAGGCCATGGGCTTGGGCGACGTGAAGTTCATGGCGGCCATCGGCGCGTTCATTGGTTGGCCGGGGGTGGTGTTTTCGCTGGCGGTCAGCTCGATGATTGGCGCGGCGGTGGGCGTGGGACTCATCGCCCTGCGCCGACGCGAATGGTCTTCGCGGATGCCTTACGGCCCCTATATCGCGCTGGCGGCGGTGCTCTGGATTTTTGGCGGGAAAGAAATTTTTTACGGACTACCCTGGTGAGGCCCGTCCGTGCAGAGGACCTGGCTTCTTTCGCGGAACCCCCGGCAGGTTCTGGCGCGCCGGCATTCGGCGATTGCCAAACGCGCGGGTGCGGTTCATGCTGCCCGTTCGGAATTGACGATGAATCGGGAAACGTTGGATGACACCTGCGAGCGGGGCATTTTGTTGCTGGTGCTGGGTATTCTGCTCTTTGCCCCTCTGGCCATGGGCGCGGTGGGCACGTGGGAATTTCTGGTGGTGCAGACACTGACCCTCGGCGTGATGCTCCTGTGGGGGCTGCGACTTTGGATCAGCCCCAAGCCGCAATTGCTTTGGCCACCGGTGTGCTGGGTGGTCCTGGCCTTCGCGCTTTACGCCATCGGACGGTACTGGACGGCGGACATTGAATATGTGGCGCGGCTGGAGATGATCCAGGTGCTGGTGTACGGCTTCCTCTTTTTCGCCCTGGTCAACAACCTGTACCGCCAGGAATCCGCGCAAGTCATCAGCTTCACGGTGATCTTTCTGGCCATGGCCATTTCCGGGTGGGCGGTCTTTCAGTTCTTGACCCGTTCCAACCTGGTGTGGGGCCACGTTTCGCCCTATCCGGGGCGCGCGTCAGGCAGCTACATTTCGCCGGACGATCTGGCCGGCTTCCTGGAAATGCTCCTGCCGCTGGCGCTGGCGTCCATCCTGGCGGGGCGGATGAAGGCCCTGATGCGGGTGCTGCTGGGCTACGCCCTGCTGGTCATGCTGGCGGGGATGGCGGTGACGTTTTCGCGCGGCGGCTGGGCGGCGGCGACGGCGGCGTTGGTGGCGCTGCTGGCCGCGTTCGCCTTTCAGCGGCGCCAACGGCTGCCGGCCCTGGCGCTGCTGATCGTGCTGATCGGCGGCGGCCTTTTTTTCGTGAGAAATTATCTGGGCCAGACCGTGACTTATCTCCAGCGGATCGAGCAGACCGAGAAGACGGGCGTCCCGGACTTTGCCGTGCGCCGCGGCATGTGGGTCGCGGCGCTGGACATGTGGCGGGACCACTTGTGGTGGGGCGTGGGACCGGGGCTCTATGATTCCCGCTTTCCGCAATACCGCCCGCAGGACATTCAGAAACATCCCGGCCACGCCCACAACGATTATTTGAACCTGCTGGCCGATTGGGGCGCGGTGGGCGGCGGGATCGTGCTGGCGGGCATGGCGATCTTCGGGGCGGGCTGGATCAAAACCTGGAGGCGCGTCCGCAAATCGGAGACGGACCTGGGCAGCGGCCTGAGCCAGCGGCTGGCGTTTTTCCTGGGGGCCTCCGCCGGATTGCTGGCGCTGGCCATCCATTCGTTCGTGGATTTCAACCTGCACATTCCCGCCAACGCGATTCTCGGCGTCACGCTGCTGGCCTTGTTGAGCAGCAACCTGCGGTTCGCCACCGACGACTGCTGGCACTCGGCACGGACGCCGGCCCGGGTGCTGGTGACGCTGGTACTGGCCGGCGGCTTGGCCTACCTGGGCTGGCAAACATGGCGCCGCGGCGATGAATACCTCCGCCTTCAGCGTGCGCAGCGCCCCGGCCTGACGGCGTTGACGCGCGCGGCCCTTCTGCAAAAAGCGTTCGCGGTGGAGCCGATGAACCCGCAAACGGCCTACGACCTCGGTGAAGCTTGGCGCCTCCAAAGCTTCCAAGGCGGCCCGGATTATGCGGAGCAGGCGCAAACGGCGCTGCGCTGGTACAAGCGCGCCGCCCGGCTGGACCCGTTTGACGCCTACAGCTACATGCGGCAAGGCATGTGCCTGGACTGGCTGGGCCGACATCAGCAGGCCCAGCCACTCTTCGATCGTGCTGTGACGCTCGATCCCAATGGCTATTACACCGCCTTCAACATGGGCTGGCATTATGCACAAGCCGGGGACGATGCGGCCGCGCGGACCTGGTTGCAGCGCTCCGTGCGGCTGGACGAAAATCAACAAAGTCCGGTTGCCGGCCCTTATCTGCAACTCGTTGAACACAAATTGATTGACCAGGCCGCCGGCCCGGGGCGGCGACCGGGCTTCGGGGATTGAAATAATTTGAATTTTCCTGTTGACATTTCTCCGCTCACTTCTATAATTTCTTCCAAGAATGGCACTTGAAAGGAATTAATTTATGAAAAACATACAGGCGTTGGTTCTGACGGTTTTCTGCGGCGCAGCACTGTTCTTCACCACGAGCGCAAGCGCCCAGCAGCAAGGGGTTGCGACCATCGTCCGCATCCACGGCACAGCCACCTATACCACCGGCGACGGCGCATGGCAGCCGCTGATGGTGGGGATGACGCTCAGCCAGGGCGCCGTGGTCAAGACCGATCCCGGTTCCACCGTGGACATGGTTTTGGCCGAGAGCCGCGCCAACGTCGGGCTCACGCAGCCCACCATACCGGTTGTAGCTTCTCCCACGTTCGGCAGAATGCCTCCGCTCATGCGCATGAACGTGACCGCACAGCAAAACGTCATCCGGGTGGAAGGCGACAGCGTGCTGGCGATCGACAAACTGGCCTATACCGACACGGGTGCTGAAACTGCGACCGACACCGAACTGGATTTGCGCGCGGGCAAGGTTTTCGGGAACGTCAAAAAACTTTCCGCCATGTCGCGCTTCGAAATCAAAACGCCCACCGGCGTGGCGGGCATCCGCGGCACGGCGTTCACTTTGAGCGTGGACGGCACGGTGACAGTCTATTCCGGATCGGTCGTCGTCTCGATGGTGGTCAACGGCCAGACCGTTACCCAGGTGGTCGGCGCCGGCTACCAATACAATCCCTCGACCGGCCAGTTGATTTACCTGGTACCCGTCGGTGAATCCGTGGATCAGTGGGCTGCCGCGAACCAGCCGCCTCAGGTGCTGACAACGACGCAGATCCAGGCGCCGGTGGATGCGGGCACCCCGCTTGAGTATGTTTCGCCCGTTAAATAGGCGCTGAAAGAAATCTTCAAACCAGAGCAACCTTGAAAGTTGCTCTGGTTTTTTGTTTAAATCGGCGCGGTGAAGCTCATGCCCTTCAAGGCGGCGCCGCTCTGGGTGGCCCTCACGGTCGTCATTTTGCTTTGCTTCCTCCGATTGCTGCGTCTGGATTTCTTCGAGCGGCTGGAGGACCTGACATACGATTTGCGCGCCAAGGCCGCGCTTCATTTTCCCACGCCGGCGGCCACCAACCTTGCCTTCGTCGCCATCGAGGAATCGAGCATCGCCAGCGTGCAACGCAACTACGGTTACGGCCTGTACTGGCCGCGGGAGGTGTACGGGGATTTGGTGGATGAACTGGCCGCCGAGGGCGCCAGGGCCGTGGCCTTCGATATTTGGTTCGGCGACCTGCGGCCCGACCATCCCAAGGTCGCCACCCGCGCCGGCACGGTCATTTCGTCGGATGAATATTTCGCACGGCAAATGCGCCGCGCCGGCAACGTCATCCTCGCCACCGTCACCGACGCGAGGCTGCCTGATCTGTTTGCGACCAACGCCCTGGCGCTGGGGGAAATCTCCACGGAGAAGGATGCCGATGGCGTTTTGCGCCGCGTGCGCGCCTTTGCCATCGAGCGCCACTGGCATCCCCTCTTCCGAAAGGCGGCGGCGCGCTACGGCCTGGATTTGGCCGAGGCCAAAATTGAGCCGGGTGCGATCCTGCTGCCGCAAACCGGCACCACCAACGTCGTCAAGGTGCCCATTGACGCCCAGACCAACTTTGCATTGGCCGACCTCGTCGGTGACCGGCTCCCGCCTGGCGTTCCGTCCCGTGCCAGGGCCTTCACCGACGAACGTGTCTGGCAGATGGGGATTGTGCTGGCGTCGCAGGCCCTGAATGTCGACCTGGCCCATGCCCGGGTGGATCTGGCTCAAGGTCGAATCATTTTGCGCGGCGCCCATGGCGTGGAACGCGTGATTCCCGTGGACCGCGACGGTTACCTTTACATTGATTGGAAGCTCAAGCCCAACGACCCCCGGCTGCAGCAGGCGCCCATCGAGAATTTGCTGCGGCAAAACCGTCTCCGTGCCTCCGGGCGAACCAACGGTTTGAGCGATGCGTTCGGCGGCAAGCTCGTCGTCGTCGGCTCCGCCGCGGTGGGCAACGACCTGACCGACCGCGGCGCGACGCCGCTGCAAAAGGACGCGCTGCTGGTCGCCGCATACTGGAACGTGGCCAATTCCATCCTCACCGGCCAGTTTATCCGGCGCGTTTCGGTGCCGTCGGAATTGGCATTGATCCTCCTGCTCGGCGCGCTGACGGCGGTGACCACGCTGCAGTTGCGCGCGGTGTGGGCGTCCGTGGCGGTGGTCCTGCTGATGGCCGGCTACACGGCGGGCGCTTACTACGCATTTGCGCGTGACGGCCTGTGGCTGCCGCTGGTTTTTCCGGTCGGCGGCGCAATCCTGATGGAGCACGTCTGCCTGGTCACCTATCGGGTCGTCTTCGAGGAACGCGAGCAGCGCCGGGTCAAAACGATTTTCTCCAAGGTCGTTTCCCCCGATGTGGTCAATGAACTGCTGCGGGCGCCCAGGCTGTCCTTGGGCGGCACGCAGCGCGAAGTGACCGTGTTGTTCACCGACGTGCGGAATTTCACCGCCTTGACCGACGAAATGCAGGAACGCGCGGTGGCCTTCGTGCGTTCGCACCACTTGGATCCGGCGTCGGCGTCGGCGCATTTGGACGCCGCGGCGCACGAGATTCTCGCCGCAATCAACGTCTATCTGGTGCTTGTGGCCGACGCGGTGAAGCAGCACGGCGGCACGCTCGACAAATACATCGGCGACTGCGTGATGGCCTTTTGGGGCGCGCCCACACCCAATCCCCGGCACGCGACGGCGTGTGTGCGCGCGTCGGTGGACGCGCAGCGCGCCATTTTTGAACTGAACCGGCAGCGGATTGCGGAAAATGCGCGGCGCGAGACGGAAAACCGGGCCCGTTCCGGCGCCGGGCTGCCGCTCCAGCCCCTGTTGCCCGTGCAGCAATTGGGCACGGGCATCAACACCGGCCTGACCACCGTTGGCCTGGTCGGCTCCGAAGCGCATCAGTACAACTACACGGTGTTTGGACGCGAGGTGAACCTGGCTGCGCGTCTGGAGGGCGTTTCCGGCAGCGGCCGCATCATCATCAGCGAATCCACCTTCCAGCACCTGCGCCACGACGATCCGGAACTGGCCGCCACCTGCGTCCTGCTGCCGCCCGTTGTCGTCAAAGGCATCCGCGCCCCCGTGAGCATTTACGAAGTGCCGTGGAAATGAAACTTGAAACCCGGGGCGCCAGACCCGAAACTCCGCCAATGCGGGCGGCGATTTATCCCGGCAGCTTTGACCCCGTGACCAACGGCCATCTGGACGTGGTCCAGCGTGCGGCCAAGTTGTTCGACCGCGTGGTTGTCGCCGTCGCCAAAAACGATTCGAAGCAGCCGCTCTTCACCCTCGAAGAGCGGCTGGCCCTGGTTCGCGAGGCGACGGCACATCTGCCGAATGTCCAGGCCGGGACCTTCGACGGACTGCTCGTTGAATACGTCGCCGCCCAAAACGCGCAGGTGATCGTGCGCGGGCTGCGCGCGGTGTCGGATTTCGAATTTGAATTTCAACTGGCGCTGATGAATCGCAAGCTGGACGAAAACATCGAAACGATTTTCATGATGCCCAAGGACACCTACACCTTCCTGAGTTCGCGCATGGTCAAGGAGATCGCGCGGCTGGGTGGCGACGTGGGCGCCTTTGTTCCGGCTCACGTACAAACCGCATTGATCCGGAAATTGAAACCGCGGCGGAACAGGACGTCGGGCTGAGAGAGGAATCGGTCTGGGGAGAACAGGCCAACTCCGGCGCCCCGGCGGTCCGGCCGTTTTCCGCTACCCCGGAGTTTGCGGCTTTGCATCCCCGGGCCGATGCGCTAAATTAAGTCATGCTTGCCGTCAATCTTCGCCATGTGGAAACGCACGAAATCCATTTGGAGGGCGAACTGTCCGTCGAAGACCTGGATTTTGGGTTGGACGACGAGATGATCCGCGCCGAACAGCCGCTGCGGTACGATCTGACCGTTCAGAAACTGGGCCACGCCCTGTTGGCGCAGGGGCGGCTGCAGGTGACCCTGAATTGCCAGTGCGTCCGCTGCCTGACCCCCTTCGAGCGCCCCGTCGCCCTCCCGCATTGGACGCTCCTGCTGCCGTTGGCAGGCGACGAGCGCCCGGCCGTGCATGACGATTGCGTGGACTTGACGCCGTTTGTCCGGGAAGATATGCTGCTGGAATTTCCGGCGCACCCGCTTTGCAGACCGGGGTGCGCCGGGTTGAAAGCGATCACGACCGCGGCGGCCCGAACCGCCGGAGAGAGGGAGAGATTCAAGTCCTCCGCGTGGGCCGAACTGGACAAGTTGAAATTGTAGATGTTGGTGTCGGATATCTAATCGAATTTATGGGTGTTCCAAAACGCAAACCGTCCCGCAGCCGGCAGCGGATGCGCCGCGCCTACAACAGCGCGCTGACCCTGCCACAACTCAGCACCTGCCCGCAATGTGCCGCCCCCTACGTGCCGCACCGCGTCTGCCCATCCTGCGGTTACTACAAGGGCCGCCAGGTTGTCAGTGTCACCGCGGGCGCATGAGGCGGAGGAGTCGTCGGTCCTCCGCTTGCAACGAAACGCCAGTGAACTCAGGCGGACGGGGATGGCCGATTGCCAAGAGATATGCGAATCGCGGTGGATGTCATGGGCGGCGACCACGGTTGCGGGGTGGTCATCCAAGGCGTGAAGCTGGCCCTCCAAGCCAACCGGAAAATTTCCGCCTTGTTTCTGGTGGGCGACCAGGCGGCCATCCACGCCGCCCTGCCGCCGCGCGGCTTCCGCGACCATCGCGTCCGCGTCGTCCACGCCAGCGAGGTCGTGACCATGGACGACAAACCGGCGGCGGCCCTTCGCAAGAAAAAGGATTCCTCCATCGCGCACGCCGCCGAACTGGTGGCCGAAGGCAAGGCCGACGCCCTGGTTTCGCTCGGCAACACCGGCGGCATCTTCGCCGCCGCCACCTTCAAAGTGGGCCGCATTCCGGGCGTGGATCGCGGCTGCCTCGCCACGGTCATTCCGCGTCAGGGCAGTGAATTTGTCCTGCTGGACGCCGGCGCGAACATCGAGTGCAAGCCGCTGCACCTGGCCCAGTTCGCCGTCATGGGCAGCGTCTATTCGCGCGAGGTCCTCGGGCGCAAGAACCCGCGGGTGGGCATCCTGAGCATCGGCACGGAGGACATCAAGGGCAACGAACTGACGCTGGCGGGCTTCCGGCTCTGCAAACGGCTCGACTTGAATTTCATCGGCAACGTCGAGGGACACGACCTCTTCCGCGACCGCGTGGATGTCGTCGTCTGCGACGGTTTCGTGGGCAACATCGTCTTGAAAACATCCGAGAGCCTGGCCGTGGCGATGGTCTCCATGCTCAAGCGCGAACTGATGCGCAACCCCAAGCGGCAACTGGGGGCCTATCTGGCCAGAAATGCGTTTCAGGCCATCCGCCGCCGCATGGACCCGGAGGTCCATGGCGGCGCGCCGCTGCTCGGTTTCAAGGGGATGGTGTTCAAGGCACACGGCTCGGCCCGCGAACGCGCCGTCGCCAGCGCCCTCCGCATCACCGCCGAGGCGGTCCGGCATCGCGTCAACGAACTCATCACCCTGGAAATCGCCCGCGCGAACGAAATGCTCGCCAGCGCGGACGCTTCCGTCGCCGTTACCGCATGAATCCCAAACACGGAAAACCGCGCGCCCGGCCACATCTCCGGAGCCGCGCCTGCTCCATTGCCGGCGTCGGCTCCTACGTGCCGACAAAGGTCCTGGCCAACGCCGACCTCGAAAAAATGGTGGACACCTCCGACGAGTGGATCACCACGCGCACCGGCATCAAGGAACGCCGCATTTCGGCGAAAGACGAGTTCACCTCCGACATGGCCGCCAAAGCGGCGCGGCGGGCGATGAAAATGGCGGGCGTCACCGGGGAACAAATTGACCTGATCATCGTGGCGACGATCACTCCCGACATGCCCTTCCCGGCGACGGCCTGCCTGGTGCAGCAAAAGATCGGCGCCCGCCACGCGGCGGCGTTCGACCTCGAAGCGGCCTGCTCCGGGTTCATTTACGGCCTGGAAATCGGACGGCAGTTTGTCGCCTCGCGCGCCTGCGAAACCGTGCTGGTCATCGGCGCGGAAAAACTTTCGAGCATCACCGACTGGAAAGACCGCAACACCTGTGTGCTGTTCGGCGACGGGGCCGGCGCGGCGATTCTGCGCAGCGACGGCGCCGCGCGCGGCATCCTCACCACGGTCATGGGCGCCGACGGTTCCAAGGCGGGCCTCCTGCACATGCCCGGCGGCGGCAGCCGCTGCCCGGCCACGATGGATTCGGTCGGGGCCCGGCTGCATTATCTGCGGATGGAGGGCAGCGAGACGTTCAAAAATGCCGTCCAGGCGATGTGCTCGGCGGCCAAGGAGGCCCTGCGGCGCTGCAACCTGGACATCACGCAAATCCACTGCGTGATTCCCCATCAGGCCAACCGCCGGATCATTGACGCCGTGGCCAGCCGGATCGGCGCGACGCCCGGGCAGATGTTCGTCAACCTGGACCGCTACGGCAACACCTCGGCGGCCTCGGTGGCCATCGCGCTGGACGAGGCGGTGGCCTCGGGGCGGATCCAGCGGGGCGACCTGGTGCTGCTGATCGTGTTCGGCGCCGGCCTGACCTGGGGCGCGGCGGTCCTCCAATGGTAGCGCGCCCGCGGACCACGGCAGCCGACGTATGTAAAACTGATTGAGTGAATCGCCGCCGCTAATTTGACAACTGTTTCAGACACGTTAAAATAACGGCATGAGTGCGAAAACCATCGGAAGCGGTCACGCGTTTCATTCGCCGGTCACGCTGGAGGCGCGGCAGGCGCGGTTGGAGTTGTCTGCCGACGCGGTCGTCATTCATAAAAACGGCATTGAATTTCGCAGCCCCACTCCGTTCAACCCCTGGACGGAAATGACGGTCGCACTGAAATTGCCGCGAGGCGGCCGGCTGCAATGTGCCGGGGTGGTCGTCGCCTGTTCGGGCAACAGACACGCCGGCTATCACGTCTCCATGGTCTTGCTGAACCTTTCCCGACAGGCCCAGGCGCAACTGACCACGATGGCGTATTCCGAGCTGGGCGCGGGCTGAAGTGCAAAATTTTCAAGGCAACCGGCAATTTTTCATCGGTTTGAATGATTGCCGGAGCGGCCGTCGTTTTTCTAGACTGGCCGCATGAAGATTTTGCTGACCACCACTTCCTTTCAAGACACTCCAGGCGCGCACCACCAGTTGCTCGCCCAGACCGGCTGGGATCTCCTCCGCGCCCGCGGTCCCCTCGATGAAGCCGACACCCTCGCCCTCGTCGGCGAGGTGGACGGCTACATCTGCGGCGACGACGCCATCACCCGCCGGGTTTTGAAAAAGGCGCGCCCCAGACTCAAGGTCGTCAGCAAATACGGCATCGGCGTGGACAAGATTGACGTGAAGTCCGCGACGGAATTTGGAATTCCCGTCCTCTACACGCCCGGGGTCAACCACACCACCGTGGCCGAGCACACGTTTCTGCTCCTGCTCGCGTTGGAGAAAAATTTTCTTTACGGCGTGGATGCCAGCCGCCGCGGCGAGTGGAAGCGCAAGACCGGCCATGAACTCCTGGAAAAGACCATCGGCAT
>JAGWMQ010000100.1 GCA_028873125.1 Verrucomicrobiota bacterium
GCTGTTTGAAAAACTGCGCGCGTTGCGCAAGCGGCTTGCCGACGAACGCGCCCTGCCGTCCTACATCATTTTCTCCGACGTGGCGCTGCGCCAGATGGCGCGGTTTTATCCGGCGACCCACGCGGAGTTTTCCCGCATCAGCGGCGTCGGCGAGAAAAAGCTTCACGATTTTGGCGGCATTTTCATGGGCGAAATCGCGTCGCATTTGCAGACGAATGCGCGCCAGATCTTTGCCGACGAATCGTTTGCGGAGCCGTCGGCGCCGATGCCGCGCCATTCATGGCTGACCGACACGGTGCGCGAGACGCTACATTTTTTCCGGCAGGGCCGGACCATTTCCGAAATTTCCAGCATTCGCGGCTTGACGGCAGGCACCGTTTACTCGCACCTTGAAAAAGCCATGCTTGCGGGCGAAGCGATTGACGTAAATTCCCTGGTTTCTCCCGAAGCGCAGCGCGAAATCGCGGCGGCCTTTAAAAGGCACGGCTTTGGAAGTCTGGGTGTCGTGGCCGAATCGCTCGGCGGCAAATATGGCTACGGCGAATGCCGCGTCGTTCGTGCCGCGCTGCAAGCAAGGTAGGGGCGCGGCGGTGTCGAGGACCGGCCGCAGGGCGTCAGCTCGCCGGACAGCTTTCCGGAATGTCCGCGTGCGGCGGTCGCACGCGGCACACCCGCGCGCCGCCCCCAAATCAACTCGCTTTTTTCCCGCGTGAACTTTATTTTCGCGCAATGTCGTTGACTGAGAATCTGGCCGAACATCCCGACCCATTTGTCCGGCGCCACATCGGCCCAAATGCGAAGGAAGCGGGCGACATGCTCGCGCGGCTCGGCTTCAAAAGCCTGGACAAACTGGTTGACGCGGCCGTTCAGAAAGCAATCCGGCTTCACGGAGAGCTGGACCTGCCCGCCGCGCGCAGCGAGTTTGAGGCGCTCGCCGAACTTAAAAAGATTGCCGGCGAAAACAGGATTTTCCGCTCCTTCGTCGGCATGGGTTACTACGACTGCATCACGCCGCCGGTGATCCAGCGCAACGTCCTCGAAAACCCCGGCTGGTACACGCAATACACGCCCTATCAGGCGGAGATTTCGCAGGGCCGGCTCGAAGCCCTGCTGAATTTCCAGACGATGGTGGCCGACCTCACCGCGCTCGACATCGCCAATGCCTCGCTCCTGGACGAGGCCACCGCCTGCGCCGAGGCGATGATGATGAGCCACCGGCTCCAGTCCGGGAGCGCCGGCGGCCCGTTGCCGCGGAATGTTTTCTTCGTCTCGGAAAACTGCCATCCGCAAAACATCGAGGTCGTCCGCACGCGCGGCAAGGCGCTGGGTTTTGAAATCATCGTCGGCAGCCACCAGAATTTCCAGTTCGACACGAAAGTTTTCGGCGCGCTGGTGCAGTATCCCGACACCTTCGGCGCGATTCACGATTACTCCGGCCTCGCCGAAAAGGTCCATGCCGCCGGCGCGATGCTGACCGCCGCCACGGACCTGCTGGCGCTCACGCTCATCAAGCCGCCGGGCGAATTCGGCGCCGACATCGCCGTCGGCAGCGCGCAGCGTTTCGGCGTGCCGCTCGGGTACGGCGGCCCGCACGCGGCCTTTTTCGCCACGCGCGACGATTTCAAGCGCCAGATGCCCGGCCGCCTTGTCGGCGTCTCCAAGGACTCGCGGGGCAAACCCGCCTTGCGCCTCGCGCTGGGCACGCGCGAGCAACACATCCGCCGTGAAAAGGCCACCAGCAACATCTGCACCGCGCAGGCGCTGCTGGCCAACATGGCGTCGCTCTACGCCGTTTATCACGGGCCGGAAGGGTTGAAAAAAATTGCCCGGCGGATTCATGCGCTGACCCGCATTCTGGCCGCAGGTTTGGAGAAGCTCGGTTTCGCCGCCGGGCCGGCGCCGGATGGAAAAGAAACGAGGCAGACGCGAGATCTGCGTTACTTTGACACCCTCACCGTTGCTATTGGCCAATGCAGTGCTTCCGACATCCGAAGAATTGCCGAAGGGCACCGGATGAACATCCGTGTGCTGGGTGAACACGCCGTCAGCCTCTCGCTTGATGAAACCACGAGCGCGAACGACGTGGCTGAAATCTGGCAGGTTTTCAACGGTGACAAACCCGCCGGTTTTTCTGTGGCCGATCTCGCTGCCGGTCGGCAACCGGCAACCGGCAATCGGCAATCCAAATTCCTCGGGCACCCCGTCTTCAACCGCCACCACAGCGAGACCGAGATGCTCCGCTACCTCAAACGGCTCGAGTCGCGCGACCTGTCGCTCACCGCTTCGATGATTCCGCTCGGCTCCTGCACCATGAAGCTGAACGCCGCGGCGGAAATGGCGCCGGTGTCGTGGCCGGAGTTTGCGAGAATTCATCCTTTTGCGCCGGTGGAGCAGACGGGAGGCTACCGGAAGCTCTTTTCGCAGCTTTCCAAATGGCTGGCGGAAATCACCGGTTTTGCCGGAATATCCCTGCAGCCCAACGCCGGTTCCCAGGGCGAATACACCGGCCTGCTCGTCATCCGCGCCTATCACGCTTCGCGCGGCCAGGCGCATCGCAACGTATGTCTCATCCCCACTTCCGCCCACGGCACGAATCCGGCCAGCGCCGCCCTGGCCGGCCTGAGGATCCTGGCCGTGGCCTGCGACGCCGACGGCAACATTGACCTCGCCGATCTCCGCGCCAAGGCCGCGGGGCATCAAAACGACCTCGCGTGTCTGATGGTGACGTATCCCAGCACCCACGGCGTCTTTGAGGGCGGCATCAGGGAGATTTGCGACATCATTCACGCCAACGGCGGGCAGGTCTATTTGGACGGAGCGAACATGAATGCACAGGTCGGCCTCACCAGCCCCGGCTACATCGGCGCGGACGTGTGCCATTTGAATCTACACAAGACGTTTTGCATTCCGCACGGCGGCGGCGGTCCCGGCGTCGGCCCGATCGGCGTGGCGAAACATCTCGTGCCGTTCCTGCCGGGCCATCCTGTCATTTCAAAAGCGGAAAGCGGAAAGCGGAAAGCGGAAATTGGCGCGGTCAGCGCGGCGCCGTGGGGCAGCGCGGGTATCTTGCCGATTTCCTGGATGTATATCGCCATGATGGGCGCCGACGGCCTGGCCGAGGCGACGAAATACGCCATTCTCAACGCGAATTACATTTCCAAGCGGCTGGAAAAATATTTCCCGACGCTCTACAAAAACCACGGCCTCGTCGCGCACGAATGCATTCTGGATTTGCGCGCGTTCCACGCCACCACCGCCGAGGACGTGGCGAAGCGCCTGATGGATTACGGTTTCCACGCGCCCACGCTCTCCTGGCCCGTCGCCGGCACGCTGATGGTCGAGCCGACCGAAAGCGAATCCAAATACGAGCTGGACCGTTTCTGCGACGCGATGATTGCCATCCACGCCGAAATGACCGCCGTGGAAAACGGCACCGCCGACGCGAAAAACAACCTGCTCAAAAACGCGCCCCACACCGCCGACCAGATCGCCAGCGACAATTGGAACCGGCCATATTCGCGCGAGCAGGCGGCGTTCCCGGCGAAAGATTTGCGCGACTACAAATTCTGGCCGCACGTCAGCCGCGTGGACAACGTCTTCGGCGACCGCAATCCCGTTTGCTCGTGCGTGGGGATGGAGAATTATCAAAGCTGAAAGCTGCTGACATTTGCTGCCGCGCCTGATACGATGTCAAAATGAAACTGCGAATTTGCGCCGACACTTCGGTGTTCAGCGCTTATTTCGATGACCGCGCGACGGATCGCAAATCGCTGACGCGGGAGTTTTGGCAAACGCTCGCCGCTTACGAGTGCTCGGCCTCGCAATTGGCGGTGGAAGAACTGCGTCAAACCGCCGATATGAATTTGCGATCAGAAATGGAGTCCTTGCTGAAACCATTCCAAATCATTCCCGTGACCGACGAGATGCGGAATCTTGCCGAAAAATACATTCTTGCCGCCGCCTTCACGCGGACGATGTTCAACGACGCCGTTCATGTTGCATCCGCCACATTATCACGGCAGGACGTGCTCGTGTCATGGAACTTCAAGCATTTGGTGAACCGGCGGCGGCGCGCGTTGGTTGGCGGCGTCAACGTGGCATCTGGTCTGCCAGCTATTGACATTCTATCGCCACCGGAACTATAAATTAACATGCGCTATTTTGATTACGAAACCATTGCCCGGCAGGCTGGAATTTTGCCAGACCAACTCGCACGCCTCGCGGAATCGTTTGCGGAGGAGGAACTCAACGACCCGATGTTGGCCGAACTGCACACGATGCGCGCGTGCATGGCGATCAAGGAGGGTCGCCTGACGATTGAAGAAGCGCTGGCTGACGTTCATGCGCTGGCGACATGAAATTCGAGCTATATACCGACGCGGTTTTGACCTGCGACGTGCCGGAGCACAAGCTCAAGCGCGGCGATGTCGTCAAACTGGTTGACCATCACATCGCGCCCGACGGCAGCGAAGGCTATTCCATCGAAGTTTTCAACGCGCTGGGCGACACCATCGCCGTCACCGCCGTTTCCGAAAATGTCGCTCGAACCGCTGCGCGAAGATGAAGTTCTCGCCGCCCGCGTGCTGGCGGCATAAATTCTTCGGTGACCGCAATCCGGTCTGCTCCTGCGTGGGGATGGAGAATTACGCCGCGTGACAAATCTGCGGTGTCTGTTAAATTAAACAGATGAAAACAGAGCCGACATTGAAGTTTCCGCCGGACCTTCCGATCTGGATTGATCCGGAACGGATGAGCGGCGCGCCCTGTTTCAAAGGCACGCGCGTGCCGGTGGACAGTTTGTTCACCAATCTGGAAAGCGGCTTGAGTCTCGACGAATATCTGGACTGTTTTCCTGATGTCACTCGCGAACAAGCCGTGGCGGTTTTGGAATACGCTCACAAAACGGCGTTGCAACCCGCATGAAAATCCTGCTGGATGCCTGCGTGCCGCGTCCACTGAGAACTTTTCTCGCAATTCACACAGTCAAAACGGCGCAAGAAATGGACTGGGGCACGCTGAAAAACGGCGCGCTGTTGCAGGCAGTCGAGGCGGAGTTCGACGCGTTTGCCTCCACGGACAAGAATCTCAAATACCAACAAAGCGTTCCCCGGCAAAAGCTCGCAATCTTGGTTCTGCCAACCAACGATTGGCCGACGCTCCGGCACAAAGGTGACAAAATTGCCGCAAGAATTGCCGCGCTAAAGCCGGGCGATTTTGTGGAAATGGATTTGGAAGAATTTGAATAGTAGCCGCACGTCAGCCGCGTGGACAACATCTTCGGCGACCGCAACCCGGTTTGTTCCTGCGCGGGGATGGAGAATTATTCTCAACCACGGATGGACACGGATGAACGCAGATTGAAGCCCAGAAAGGGCGAAAGAGTGTATCCGACTGACGAAGCACGTCTGCAAGATGGTGTGATTTTCGAGGGATTGCTCATTTTCTGTTTTCGGGACTGAGCGTTATCGGGTGCCTTTTACACTTGCCTCCTGCCAGGCTTGCCCTTGTGCGTTTGACGGGATAGGTTCCTGCTCGGGCCGATGCAAAAATACCAGCGCACAACAATATTTCTGCTGCTATTTCTTTGCGTGCCCTCAATTTGGGCGGCTTCACCCTTGGATGGAGACTGGATTGGCGGTTTCGATCGGCCGAAAAGCCGTGTTTTTGTCCATGTGCATTTCGGGACGGCAAATGACGGAACAACCGGAACGATTGACGTTATTGACATGGCTTATGATCCATGGGCCACAGACAAGCCACTCGAAGTCAACCCGATTGGTCTGCCTGTAAATTCATGGGTCATGGGCAAGCCGCTGGACAAGCTGGATATGAGCGCGTCGCGCATACACTTCGAACTGGCTGATAAAGCCCGCCCCCTGTCTTTTAACGGGGAAGTGACTAATGGCGTGATGACTGGCGTGGTGGAAGACAGAGGAATGAGATTGCCCTTTCGCCTGGATCTGATGGCCAAAATCAATCGTCCCCGATACGCGGGCATTTATCGACTCGGTCCAAGACATTTCATCACAATAGCTCCGTTCAATATTTCGCTGTTTTGTTTTGATACTAAGTCCGGGCAAATAAGAGTCTTACTTCCCCACGCCGGCGCTGATTTCGTTTGTGGTTCGGGAACCAAGATATATCCAGTGCAAGCTGCCATTCACTTCACGACCAATCAACTTGGCCAGGTCACGGCCATGCAATGGAAACCGAATGACGCTCCGGCTTTGGTCGGCACCCGGATCAAGCCGCTGCCGGAGGAGGATGTTTCGTTTACGAACGGAAATGTCACCTTGTCCGGCACATTGGTATTGCCTCCCACCAAAAGTCCGCATCCCGCAGTGGTGCTTGTCAGCGGGGCGGGTGCAAACGTCCGCAGTGCGCAGCGTATTGATGCCGATTTTTTTGCACTGAACGGCGTGGCTGCTTTGATTTATGATAAACGAGGTTGCGGAGCCTCGACGGGCGATTGGCGCAAATCCGGTTTCGATGACCTTGCTGGTGACGCGCTGGCTTGGGTAAAACTGCTGAAGACACGGCCGGAGATCAGTCCCCATCAAATTGGCCTTTGGGGCGAGAGCCAAGGTGGGTGGATTGTCAGTTTGGCTGCTTCCCGTTCCAAAGATGTCGCCTTTATCATCAGTGTTTCTGGCCCCGGCATAACACCGCAGGCGCAAGGGGCTTATTGCGCTGAACGCTGGATGAAAGCTGCAGGTTATTCAGAAAATGATGTCCGCGAAGCGGTTTCCTTATATCTGTTGACCTCTCGTTGCACGCGGACGGGCAGCGGTTGGGATGAGTTAAAAGCCGCACGTAACGCCGACCAGAACAAGCCCTGGTATAACGTCAACCCCTTTGTTCGAGGTGTTATCAGCCCCGGGGCCGACAAACAGTGGCAGCGAATATGGAACTATGATCCGGTTCCGGCGCTATGCAAAGTGCATTGTCCGGTTCTTGCAATATTTGGCAAAATGGACTCGCTAGTGCCCGCCCAAAAGAGCGCGGACATTTGGAAAGCCGCATTAACGAAGGCTGGTAATCACGATGTCGTCATCAAAATTTTTCCGCATGCGAATCGTGGTATAAACGACACGCGAACCTGGATGACACTGCCTGGCTTTTTTACCCTGCAACGCAATTGGCTTTTGAAGCGTGTTACGGTCAACAACTAATCGTTGAATTGAATCCGTGTTCATCGGTGTTCGTCCGTTGTTAATTCAGCCCGGATGGCAGCCAATTCCGCGCGCGGTTCAACGGCGTTAATGCCAAATGTTTTGCACGAGATTGAACAGGCCGAAGGCGATAATCAGCCAGCCCGACAGCCGGCCGCCTTGGGCGCCGAGCGGCGCGATCTTTTCCAGCAGGACGAAAATGGTCAGGGCGGCAATCCACCAGAGGTTCATCACGCCGCCGACGAACAGGAGCAGCATCAAGGCCCAGCAACAGCCCAGGCAATACAATCCGTGCGCCGCGCCGATTTGGAAGCCGCCTTTCACGCCGCACCGCCAGTGTTGCGCGATGAAGGCCGCGGGCGACCGGCAGGATTGAAGGCAGGTGTGTTTGAGGGGAGTGAGTTAGTTGATAGATGCCGGCGACAATCAGCAGCGCGCTGGCGAACCAGCGGGCGCGGATTTCCATCATCGGCGAGAGCAGGAGGGCGTGGGCGAGCAGGCGTTGCAACACGGTGGCCGCGAGGCTGAACGCCGTCCAAATCACAAGGTATCCGCCCGCGAAGGCATAGACGTGGGCCTGGACGCGTTCGGCACCGGGACTTTTGCGGATGACACCGGCGTAGAGAAGGACGGTGGGCGCGGCCGAGGGCAACATCATTCCTGCCATCATCACGGCCCACATGGCGAAGAGCAGGGCGAGATGCGGGAAGTCCCACGTGTCGGTCATCATCCAAGCGGACGGGCCGTCCATGGCGCCATACATGTCGTGCGCCATCGGCACAATCCACGCCCAGCAGAGGACGATGGCGACGGCCAGCGACGTGCCGATGAGCCAGCGGTCGCGCAGCAACAGTGATTCTAGCGGCGTGCGCGCGGTTGCCGGCGTGCTTCCGGATGGTGCCATCGGAGTTTGCGGCATTCAGCGCACGACGCCGCGGTTGCTCCAGTGGATGCGCGCGAGGTGCGCGTGCGAGCCGTCGAGGTTCATCGGAATTGAACCGGTCACTTTGGATTTGCCGCTGACGACTTCGCTTTCGGTGAATTCAAATCCGGTCGGCATGATGGTGCGGATTTGATGTGGCGCGCCGGTGACGGGATTGCGGATGGATTCGCCGGAGCATTCGACGACGCCGGGCACGCGCACGCGGGCGGTGCGGGCTTGGTAATCAATGGCGAGGTCAATGGATTTGTAGAGCGTAGGCAGAAATTCCGTGATGGTGGTCGAGAAGACCTGCCAGATGAGACTGCCCGGCTCGGTCTCGCCACCGTGCGAAACGGTTTCAATGGCTTTTCGCTGCTCGGGGTTCGCGCGTTCGTCAATGATGGTTTGGAATTTGCCATTGCCGAGATGGACCGCCGCCGGCCACGCGGCAATCATGCCCCAGCGCAAGCCGTCCAGCGGCACTTTGCCGAAGTGGCCTTTGTCTATCTGCACGAAGCCAGCCGCGCAGCAGTTGCCGTAGGTGGGCGGACCGTTGAATTGACACGGGCAACCCCATGCACAGTTGCAATTGACGAACTCGGTTCCTTGCATCGTCCATTCGACATACTGACTCATAGGATTGTCTCCTTTCTGCCGGCTTGGATTGAATGGTCAATACCTTGCCGGGCGGGTTTAGAATTAACAGCTTTCGCCGGGAACTTCGCCCAAACACCGGCGAAGTCAAGGCCAGGTATTCATGCATCGCTGCGGGTGCGGAGTCCGGCCTGGATGGCGGCCAGTTCAGCGCGCGGTTCCGCATCAACGCGGTCGAGCCGGTCGGCACGCCGATACCAATAGCGGCTGTTTGCTGTGTCGCCTTCCATCTTGTGCAGCACGGCGTGAATCCACGCGGCGGTGGCGTCGTCTTCGTATTGCTGGACGACTTGATGCGCGGCGTCCCACTGGCCGGCTTGGGCCAGTTCCACCGCCCGGAGCAAATCATCATGCAGGTCTCTCACGGCCGGTGTTTTACTGCCGAACCGACTCGGCGGCAAGGCTGTCGGTTCATCCGTTGCCTCTCCGCGGGGATTTTCTGCACGACAGATTTAGCGCAAAGAATGGCAAAATCGGGTTGGTCATTCCCGGCGAGCGGACGGAAGCTGTTTCCGCGAAGTCTGCGCGGCCATGAAAATCACCGACATCCTGCTGGCGGAACACCTGGTGTTCCACAACGTCTTCGACCACGTCGAAAGCCGCCTGCCGGATTTGAAGTCGCTGGCGGAGGCAAAGGCGCTGGCGGAGTTGATGGTAAGTCTTCTGCGCGCCCATTCGCGCGCGGAGGAGGAATTGGTGTTCGCCCCGCTGGAACATTGTCTGGAACAGATCGGCCAGCGCAACACCTTTGAGAACGAGCACCATGAAATAGATGCCAGCCTTCTGAAAGTGAAAGTGGCGCGGCGACTCGTCGAAGCCCGGCGGCTGTTGTCGGCGGCGGTGCTGGCCTCGCGCGAACATTTTGACCATGAGGAACGCATCGTCTTTCCCATGGCCGAGCGCGTGATGAAAGGAGAAACGCTGGATGAACTCGGTGGAAAGTGGCTGAAACGGCGTGAAAAGGCCCTGAAATAGGATGGCCAATCCCGGCTTCAGCGCCCGCCGGAGAGGTCTTGGGCGCGCGGGTTTTTTGATTGGCCGGCGCCGGAAATCCCGGCTATTCTCATTCCATGGCCGACACCAGCGCCCCACGCGTCGCCAGCCTTTACGTGCACGTGCCGTTCTGCGCGCAGAAATGCGCCTATTGCGCCTTTTATTCCGAGGCGTCGTCGGGCGCGGTGATCAACCGCTACGTGGCCGCGCTGGTTCGCGAAATGGAAATGGTCGCTGACGACCTCGCCCCTCAGACGATTTTTTTCGGCGGCGGCACCCCTTCGCTCCTGAACCTGCACCAGTGGAAAACAGTCCTGCGCGCGATGGAAACGTTGAATCTGCTCGGCGCGGAGGAATTTACCGTGGAATGCAATCCGGCGACGGTGTCCTTGGACAAGGCCAAATTGCTCCGCGACTTCGGGGTGAACCGGATTTCCATGGGCGTTCAGTCGCTGGACGACCCGTTGCTTGAACGGTTGGGCCGCGTCCATACCCGCGAAATGGTCTTCAAATCCTTTGATAATTTGCGCCGGGCGGTCTTTGACAACATCAATCTCGATCTGATGTTCGCGATTCCGGGCCAGACCTTGGACACTTGGCGCGGCACTCTGCGCGAAGCGATGGCCATGCAGAGCGAACATTTGTCGAGCTACGAAGTCATGTATGAAGATGACACGCCGCTGTTCCAACGGCTCCAGGCCGGAGAATTTGACGTGGACGAAAATCTGGCGTGCGAGATGTATGACGAACTGATCGCGTGCGCGACCGCCGCCGGCTTCCGGCAATATGAAGTCGCGAATTTCGCGAAAGACCGGCTGCGTGAGCGGCCTTTGTTGACCGGCGCTCCATTGGGACGGGACGAAGAAAAAGACTTGCTCATGCCGAACCCTTGTTCCCCGTCACCGGCTGCCGGAGAGATGGACCGAATTGGAAACGCCGAAATTCCCCGGTATTCCTGCCGTCACAACGTCAATTACTGGCGCGGCGGCGCATTTTGCGGTTTGGGGCCCAGCGCGACCAGCTATGTCCGAGGGGTACGGACCAAAAACTGGTCGAACACGCAACTCTACTGCGAGCACGTCGAACAAGGAAAACGCTCGATTGAATCCAGCGACGCGTTGCCGCCGCTCCAGCGCGCCGGCGAGACGGCGGCGTTCGGGTTGCGCATGGTCGCCGGCTGGCCGTTCGAGGAATTTCGCCGGGTGACGAATTTTGATTTGCGCGGCGACTGGTCGGAGGAAATGGACCGGCTGGTCCAACGCGGTTGGGGCCGGCGCGATGACTCGCGATTTCAGCTCACGCCGGCGGGTTTGCGCTTTGCGGACTCGGCGGCGGAGATCTTCCTGCGTTGAATGGCGGCAATTGCCTGCCCTTCCGTCGCTGGCGGCAGACCATGTAGAATGAATTCGACAAAAAATTTGCGGCGCCCTAGTTTGTCTGCAAATTCATGAAAATCCTCTTTCTGAATGGTCCCAACCTGAACTTGCTGGGCCAGCGCCAGGCCGAAATTTACGGCCGCGACACGCTGGCCGACATTGAAGCTCAGGTGCGCCACCGCGCCGTCCAATTGGGAGCGGAGATCGAGTTTCGCCAGTCCAATCTGGAGGGCGAACTGGTGGCTTGGATCCAACAAGCCAAGGGACGGTTTGACGCCATCGTTCTGAACGCCGCCGCCTACACGCACACCAGCATCGCCCTGCGCGATGCGATAGCCGCGGTGGGCGTGCCGACGATTGAAGTCCACCTCTCGAACATTCACGCAAGAGAGGATTTTAGGCACAAATCTTTGATTGCCCCGGTTTGTCGCGGGCAAATAACCGGATTTGGTAAAAAATCCTATCTTTTGGCTCTGGAAGCTTCCGTTGACGTTAACGAAAGCAAATAACCAGCCTAAATTGGCTTGAATCGAGCCGATTTTTGGTCGCTTAATTTGTGGCTTGACGCTGGTTTCGTTTCCACCTAGACTTCGACAAGTTCAAAACGGTAGCACTTGGATTTGGCCGCCGTCCGGTGTTTCAACGCGGTTTTCGGGAAACGTTAACGAAATCGAATTGTGGATCTCAAAGACATCAAGGCGATCATTGACCTGATGAAAAAGAACTCCATCACGGAGTTCGAACTGGAGCGACAGGATTCCAAACTTCGCCTCAAACGCGGTGTCAATGGTGGCCCGTCGCCGGCGCCGGTTGAGGAACCACCGCCCCCCATCGCCCCGCCCCAACTGGCCGGCATGGTGGCCCCGCCGCCTCCCGCCCTGGCGCCCGTTTCCACGCCGGGCGAGATTGAAATCAAGTCGCCGATGATCGGGACCTTTTACCGCGCGCCTTCCCCCGAGTCGGCCAGTTACGTGGAGGTGGGCGCTGAAGTGAACCCTGACACGGTGGTGTGCATCATTGAGGCGATGAAGGTGATGAACGAGATCAAGGCGGAGGTCAAGGGCGCGATCACCCAGGTGCTCGTTGAAAATGCCAAGCCCGTCGAGTTCGGCCAGCCGCTGTTCAAAGTGCGCCCAAGTTAGCCCCGTCGAGGCGTGGAAGCGCCGGACCAGGCCCCGATTCAGCGTGGCGATGGTTCGAGGCCAAACCGGTTCAACGATTTCATGTTTGAAAAGATTCTGGTAGCCAATCGCGGCGAAATTGCCGTCCGCATCATTCGCGCCTGCAAGGAGATGAACATCCGCACGGTGGCGGTCTATTCCGAGGCGGACGCCAACTCGATGCATGTGCAACTGGCCGACGAGGCCATCTGCATCGGCCCGGCGCCGGCGTCGGACAGCTACCTGCGTATTGACCGGATCATCAGCGCGGCGGAGGTGACGGACGTGGACGCGATTCATCCGGGCTACGGATTTCTGGCCGAGAACGCCCATTTCGCCGAGGTCTGCGAAAGCTGCAACATCCGCTTCATCGGCCCCAACCCGCGCGCGATGCAGGCGCTGGCCGACAAGGCCGTCAGCCGCGCCTTGGCCAAGAAGGCCGGGGTGGCCGTGCCGCCCGGTTCCGACGGCGTGGTGGACAAGGAGCAGGACGCCCTGGCGGTGGCCAAACGCATCGGTTATCCGGTGATGATCAAGGCGGTGGCGGGCGGCGGCGGACGCGGGATGCGCGTGGCGCACAATGACATTTCGCTGGTCAAGGGCTATCACACGGCGCGGACGGAGGCAGAAAAGGCGTTCGGCAATTCGGGCGTTTACATCGAGAAATTCATCGAGAACCCGCACCACATCGAAATTCAGATTCTGGGCGACCACAAGGGCCGCATCATTCACCTGGGCGAACGCGATTGTTCCGTGCAGCGCCGCAACCAGAAGGTCGTGGAGGAGACTCCCTCGCCGCTGATCGAAAACAAATTCCGCAAGCTCCGCGACAAGATCGGCAAGGCCGCCGTCAAGATCGCCGAGGTGGCGCATTATACCAACGCCGGCACCGTCGAGTTCATCGTGGACGCCCACGGCAATTACTACTTCCTGGAGTGCAACAAGCGGATTCAGGTCGAGCATCCGGCCACCGAGGAGGTCACCGGGATTGACTTGGTGCGTTATCAAATCCAACTGGCCGCCGGGGAGACCCTGCATCACTCGCAGGGCGACATTCAATTCAAGGGCCACGCCATCGAATGCCGCATCAACGCCGAGGATCCCTTCGACGATTTCCGGCCCAGTCCCGGCCGCATCGAAATGTATTATCAGCCCGGCGGCCGCGGCGTGCGGGTGGACTCGCACGTTTATGCCGGGTACACGATCCCGCCGAGCTACGACTCGATGATCGGCAAGCTGATCGCCTACGGCAAGGACCGGCGCGAGGCGATGGACCGCATGAGCCGAGCCTTGGGTGAATACCTGATCACCGGCATCAAGACCAATGTTGCCTTCCAGCAGGCCATCCTGCAGGACCCCAATTTCCGGCGCGGCGTTTATTCCACGGGCTTTGTCGAGCAACTGCTGGGCGGCGCGCGGCGGGGATTGATCGAGGAAAAGACGTGAGACGGCGGTCGAGGGCGATCCCTACGGCTGGTTCATCTGGAGTGTGGGGGGCCGATCCTTGGGCGGGGAATGAAAATTGACTGAACACCTTTCACTCCACGCCGCAAGCTCGCCTCATGGTTTTGGCCAATGCGCGGATCGAAAGCGATGTCCTGGATCGGATCAGCGTTCGCCTTCTGCGCGAACCGCGTCCCCGGGCGCGCCGGCGTTTGTGTCAGGCTCGTCTGCTGGAGGAACTGGCCGGCCCCTGTCCGTTCACAGCGCCCGAATTTGGTGCGCGCGGCGGGGGTTGAACCCACATTTA
>JAGWMQ010000101.1 GCA_028873125.1 Verrucomicrobiota bacterium
CCCTGATTTCACAATTCCCGGCTGCGGAATTGCAATCCTTCACCCCAGGATTGCAGTACTCGACCCTCAAAACGCGATTCCAGACCTCGATATTGCAATTCTCCGCGCCAGTTTTCCGGTTCCCGGCTCCGGTCTCGGCCAATCTTGACCGGGGATTGCGACTTACCGGCCAAGTGCCGGACAATTCTTGTCGTGTCAGGCGCAATACTGGTTAAATAATTTAATTATTTACGAAGTGGTCAAGAGCGTGGTCGCCGACAAGAATTACGGTGACGACAGCGCGTTGTATGAGCGCATGGGTTACGTGCGCAAGAGCGTCCGCCACTCCGGCCTGACGCGCAAGAAAAGCGGCGCGCAATCGGCAACGTCAATCAAATAAGCGCGCCGAAGCGTTCCGGGAATTCTCGAAGGCCATCGCGCGCCACACCGCTGGACGCGAGGCGCGTCCAGCCACACCCGAGGCGGGTGTGCTCCCCAACTCAGGCTTTCGGGTTGAAGCAAGTGCCTGTAAAGGGGCCAACATCGGCCGTTGCATTTGCTCGCCGGCTCCGCCGGTCAGCCGCCCAGAAATCGTTTCGCCATGTTTTCCAACGCCGCGATCCACAGCGGATGCCCGTTGAGGCAGGGAATTTGCGCGAAGTCTTTGCCGCCGGCTGACAGAAACGTCTCGCGCCCGCGCATGCCGATTTCCTCCAGCGTCTCCAGGCAATCCGAAACGAACGCCGGACAGATGACCCGCAGTTTCCGGATGCCGCGCCCGGGCAATTCGGCCAGCACAAAATCCGTGTAGGGCTTCAGCCACGGATTCTTGCCGAGCCGCGATTGGAAGGAGACGGAAAATTTCTCCGGCGGAATCCCCGCCCGGGCAACGAACGCCGCGGCGGTCTTGAAACATTGCGCGCGATAACACGTCGCGTGCGCCGGGCTGGCGACCTGGCAGCAATCCGGCGCGGCCAGACAATGGCCGCCGGTCGGGTCAGACTTCCGCAAATGCCGCTCCGGCACGCCGTGAAAACTCAACAGCAGATGGTCGAAGCCCTTGTCCAAAAACTCCCCGGCGCTGCCCACCAGGGCCGCGATGTAATCGGGCGCGTCGCCGTAGGGCGGCTGAATTTCCACGCGCATTTGCGGCGCGAGCCGGGAGGCGACTGCCTTGACGCGCTCGACGGCGGTTTCGTAGCTGGACATCGCGTAGTGCGGAAACAGCGGGATCAAGAAAAGTTCATTCACGCCTTGCGCGCGGAGGCTGCGGACGGCGTCGGGAATGGACGGATTCTGATAACGCATCGCCAATTCCACCGGCGCGGCGAGGCGCTGTTGCAACGCGGCCTGCACGCGCCGGCTGATCACGATGAGCGGCGAGCCTTCCGGCGTCCAGATGCCTCGATAGGCGTGCGCGGATTGCTTGGGGCGCTTGATCAGAATCATGCCCACGATGAAGGCGCGCAGCGGCCAGGCGACGTCCAGCACCCGCCCGTCCATCAGAAACTCGCGCAGATATTTCCGCACGTCGGAGACCGAGGTGGAATCCGGCGAACCGAGGTTGACCAGCAAAACACCCTTGCTCATGGCCGGCGCAACGATGAAGGCAAGCGCCGGCGAACTCAAGCGCTACTTGACCCTTTCAGCTTCCCGGAGGCCGCGCCGGACCGCGGCGCGACTTCAAGTATTGGCAATCGCGCCAGATCAACGCGAGGATGGCCAGGTCCAGCAGACTGACCAGAGCCAGCCCGATCGAATGGGTGTGGCTGAAGCGGTAGATCTGGTAGCACAGAAAAAGGCCGAGCACCACCAGGGCCGCTGGATAGGACCACAGTTTCCCGCGCAAAAGCCCGGCGGCCAGGCCCATTTTCACCAGCCCGTAGCCCAGGAGGTAAACGGCGGCAAAATGTTTTGTGCCGATGGAAAGATGATTGGCGAAACGGACCAGATGGGTGGCGACAAAATCCGTCGGGTCTTCCTGGAGTTCACCCGCCGTCAGCCAGTCCACCAGGCTGCGGAGCGACGCCCGGTCGGTGAAAAACAGCGCGATGCCGCCCGCCGCCTCCAACAGGCCGTCCACCCCCTTGATGACGACGCCGATTTTGAACAGGAGATGGATTTGCGCCGGTTTCAGTTTCAGCTTGGACCACAATCCTGCCGGCATTTTCAATGGCTGGTTTTCGTTTGGTCAGGCCGCCAGTTCGCCTCCGGGATGTTTCCCCAGGAATCGCAGATGCATCCGGATCAACAGACAATAAACCACCGGCGTGGCGATGAGCGACAGGAGGACGGAAATGAACAGGGCGCCGATGACGGCGATGCCCAGCGGCTGGAGCATTTGCGCGCCGGTGCCGGCGCCTCTCGCCAGCGGCAACATGCCCAGCGCGGCGGCCAGCGAGGTCATCAGCACCGGCCGCAACCGGCGATGGCCCGCCTGCACCAGCGCCTCGACCAGTTCCACACCCTGCGCCCGTAATTGCTGGAAATAATCCAGCACGAGGATGCCGTTCTTGGCGACAATGCCGACGCCGATGATCATGCCAAGGCAGGAGATGATGTTGAGCGAAACGCCGGTAAGCCACAGCGCGGCCAAAGCGCCGAACAAGGCCAGCACGGATCCAAAGACAATGGCAATGGGTTCGTAGAACGAACGGAACTCGATCAGCAGCACGGTGAACACCAGCAAGATAGCGGCCAACAGCACCGCCAGCAAATTGCGGAAGGATTCCTGTTGCAGGCGATACAGGCCGCCGTATTCCACCGAGCCGGGCGGCAGCCATTTGTCCCGGCTCAACTTGCTTTGGACCTCGCGCATGGCGGTGCCCAGGTCCACGCCTTCCAGGCGCGCGGAGACGATGTCGTTCTGCCGCAAATCTTCCCGGTTCAGTTCATACTCGTTGGGTTCCATTTGCAAGTTCGCCACCTGGTCCAAGCGCACCACCGCGCCGGTCGGCGTGCGGATCGGCAGATCGCGCAACTCGCCAATGGTGTCCACGCTCTTGGGATCGGCCATCACGCGGATGTTCACTGTGCGGTCGCCCTGCAGCACGTAGGACGAGACCTGACCGAGCAGCGCGGTGTTCACGGCGTTGGCGATGTCCTGGACCGTCAGGCCATAACGCTCCGACTCGGCCGGAAGCACGCGCAGATTGATGGATGGGCCGGTCACCGTCAGGCCGTCAAACGCGTCCACCACGCCGGGGATTTTTTTGATTTGCGCCTCGACGCGCGGCGCGGTTTTTTCCAGCCAGGTCAAATCCGGCGAAAACAACTTGATTTCAACCGGGTCGGGCGCCATCTGCAAGTCGCCCATCAAATCGTCCAGGTAGCCGTGAAAATCCCAGCGGACCATTGGAAAACGCCGGTTGAAATCCCGGCGCATCTGGTCGAGGACCTGCTCGGTGGTGTGTTTGCGCCTGGCCTTGAGCTTGATGAGATAATCGCCCTGGTACGGCTCGGTGATGAACGGTCCGAGTTGCGTGCCAAGCCGGCGGGAATAGCCCTCGACGTCGGGATTGGCCTTGATGCTTTTCTCCGCCTCATCCAAAACGCGCGCGGTCTCGGCCAGGCTGGTGCCCGGCTTCGCGACATAATCCATGACAAAACCGCCTTCGTCAAAATCCGGCAGGAAGCCGGTCTCCAATTGCCGGTAGAGGAACGCGCTGGCGATGAAGATCGCCCCGCACGCCAGCAACGTCAGCCAGGCGTGCCGCAAGGCCCGGCGCACCGCGGCTTCGTAAATCCGCAGCACCGGTCTCAACACAAAACCGGCTTCCTCTTGGGTCGGGCGCGTCACTCCGTGCGCGCCGCTTTGTGCGGGTTCGGCCCCGGCGCGCGGGGCGTGACGCGCCCGACCGATCAACCACGCCGCCAGCGACGGCGTGAGCGTGACCGCCAGCGCCAGCGACACCAGCAGCGACACGACCATGGTCAGCCCCAGCGCGCGGAAGAACACACCGGCCATGCCGCCCAAATACGTCAGCGGCAGAAACACCACCACCGGCGTCAAGGTCGAGCCGACCAGGGCGGTCAAAATTTCGCCCATCGCCTCGTGAATGCATTGCAAACGCGGCCCGCCCGCGGCCAGCCGGTGGCACATCGCCTCCACGACGACGATGGCGTTGTCAATGATCAGCCCGATGGACGCCGCGATGCCGCCGAGCGTCATCATGTTGAAGCTCATGTTCGTCAGCTTCATCACGACAAACGTAAGCAGCACGGAAATTGGAATGGTGACGATGGCCGTCCAGACGCTGCCCCAGTTTTTCAGGAAGAAATAGAGTATGAACACCGACAGGATGAGGCCGAAGATGATGGCGCTCCACACGCTGCCCACTGAGTCGCGGACGAACTGGGATTGATCGTAGAAAAAGGCCAGGCGCATGTCCGGCGGCAGTTCCTTGTGCAGTTGCGCCAGGTCTTTTTTCAACGCCGCGGCGATGACCAGCACGCTGGCGTCGGGCTGGCTTTCGATGTTGAAGAGCACCGCTGGCCGGCCTTGCGCCGTGATGTCTGTGTAAGCCGGTGCCGGCCCGCGTTCCACCGTCGCCACGTCCCGGATACGGACGGGATGGCCGCCGCGCTCGGCGATGACCACGTTCCCAATGTCCTCCGGCGAATGCACGCGCCCATCCACCGTCGTCAAATACAGATGGTAATTTGCCACGATCATGCCGCCGGAAACGACCAGGTTGTTTTGTGTCAGCGCGTCGCTCACGTTCTGCAAGCCCAGATTCGCGGCCTGCAATTTCAGCGGGTCCACGATGACGTGAAATTCCGGCTCGTGGCCGCCGAGGATTTCCACCTGCGCCACGCCGGGAATTTGCAGAAAGAGGGGCTTGATGGTGTAAGTGGCTTCATTCCACAAGTCCATCTGCTTGCGGGTAGAACTGGTGAGGCTGATCCCGATGATCGGATAGCTCAACGAAAACGCCACGCGCGAAACGTCGGTGGACGCGGTGGCCGGCAGGTCGCTGCGGATTTCCGAAAGCTGTCCCATGACATAGACTTCCGCCCGTTGCATGTCCGTGCCCCAGTTGAACATGACGTTGACGATGGCCGAGCCGCGCGTGGTGGAGGAGCGCACCGACACCACGCCTGGAATGCTCTTCATCGCCTCCTCGATGGGCCGCGTGATGGTGGCCATCATCTCGTTGGCCGGCATGATGCCGTTGTTGACCATGACGACGATGCGCGGGAAATCCGTTTTGGGAAACACCGACGACGGCGTGCGCTGCGCGCAAAAAATTCCAGCCAGGCACAGCACCACCGCGATGAACGTGATGGAAATTGCGTGGTGGGTGGCGAACCGGCCCAGCCGGGAGGAAGTGGCGGAGGTCATTGGAAATTCACGTGGAACAAGTCAATAGTCGTCAATGCGCCAGCGTCTTGGAGTGCGGCGGCAAGGGGAGCGCGCCGCCGCTTCTGGCGGAGACGAATCGTTGCGGGTGAAACGACGTCGCGCACGGGTGGTTCAAAAGCGGTGTCACGGCCACCGCAGTCCAAGACGACAAGCGCGTTCCGTAGCTTGGTTTTGTCGTTTGCGTCATGGCTTCACGACTTGGATTTTTGTCTTTTCCGGCAACCCGTAAGCGCCGACCGTCACCACGGAATCGCCGGCCTTGAGACCGTTGCCGTCAACCTCCACCCAGCCGTTTTCGCGAAAGCCGGTTTGCACCGGCGTTTGGATCGCTTCATCGCCATGAACCAGCGAAATGACGCTGTGTTCCTTCACGTCCGTCACCACGCTTTCTTCCGGCGCAGCGAGGCAGTTGGTGTGGACCGCCGTGACGATGCGCAGCGACACAAACTGACCGGGACGCAACCCACTGTCCGGCGGCAACGCCGCCCACGTCCGCACCGTGCCGTTATTCGTGTTCACCGTCGGACTGACGTAGGCGAGCGGGGCCGTCGCGGGCGGTTCCGTCAGCACCTCCATTTCCTGGCCCAGATCCAGTTGGCCGGCTTGTGACGCGGGCACGTCGGTCTTCACCACCAGCCGCTTCAAATCCATCACCTCCGCCACCACCGTGCTCGCGTCCACCGCCGCGCCGGGCTTGACATTGAGGCGGACCACGGTGCCGGCCAGCGGCGAGATGACCCGCAGCAGGGCCAGTTGTGTCTCGGCGTCCTGCAAGGCCTTGAGGGACGTGTTGTGTTCCGCGAATAATTTTTTCTGCCGCGCGAGTTCCGATTCCGCGTAAGCCGCCGTCATGGCGCCCGAATTCAACGTCATCAGCGCCTCGCCCTTTTTCACGCGCTCCCCTTCGGCGACATTGACCTCGGCCACAACGCCGGCGCTGGGCGCGGCCAGAGGCGCGTCGGCCGCCGGCCGGTCCGGAGTGGCCGGCGCCGGCTCGACCGTGCCGTAGCCACTGACGTAGCGGTGCAGCGTCCTGCGCTGGAGCGTGCCGGCCTGGACGCTGACGACGGTGGGAACATTTTCGCCTGCCGATTCTTCGTCGGAACTGGAAGCCGCGCTGCGGGATTTGACGAGGAAATAAACGCCCAGCCCGGCGCACAGGACGACGATGATGCCGATGATGATTGCTTTTGGTTTCATTGGTAAAAAAAATCGCCGTGTTTCAAGAGCGTGATCCGCGAATAACTTCCTTCGGCGCGGCGGCGTCTTGGGGTGCGGTGGCTGTGACACCGCTTTTGAAAGTCGCACGTCCCCGCGAATGAACCTCGGCCCCGCTGGTCCGCAAGCCCAGGAAAGCGGCGTCGCGCTCCGCTTGCCGCCGCGGTCCAAGACCTGGCGGCGATTCGGACAGTCTATGGTTCACGCAGATGGCGGTTAAACTTCGCATCTTCATTTGGCATTGGTGTTGTTTTGCGCCGCGTCGAGCGTTGCCGGCGGGAGTGTCAAGGGACTTTGCACGGCATCCTCCAACCGGCCGAGCGCCTGCTGCGCCTGGACCATCGTGTTGAGCCGGCTTTCCGCGCCGGCGTCGTATTCGACTTCGGCGCTGGCGGCCGTCAACGGTTCCATTTCGCCGGCCCTGACCTGTGCATGGATCGAATCCAGGCGCCGTCGCAGGTTTTTCAGCAAGGCCGCGGCGGTGGCCACCTGTTGGATGGCGGCTTGGTAGCCGGCCAGTGCGCCGTCAATTTGACCAATGGCTTGGGATTGCACCGCCAGAAAATGCGCTCCGGCCACTTTGCGGTTCGCCTCCGCCTCGGCGATGGGGCCTTGATTCTGGTTCAGGATCGGCAGCGTCAGGGTCAGGCCGAGGTCCCATTCACTGTCCCCGGCGCTGCCGGCATTCCAGGCATAACCAGGCCCGAGATGCAGGTCCGGATATTGGTTGGCGATTTCGAGCTGGAGCGCGGCCTGGCTGGCGGCGTAATCGGCCAGGGCGCTCCGCATGTCCGCCCGGTCCAACAGCGCCTGACGCCGGACTTCCGGCCGGGTCAGTCGGCGGGGAAACCGGTTGAAATCCGCGAAGGACAGGCGAACCCCATCCAGCGCGCGCCGCGGCACGCCGAGAGCGGCGGCCAGTTGCACGCGGGCCTGGCGGGATTGTCCGACGGCCTGCTGCCACGCCAGCCGCGTGGTGTCCAGCATGATGCGCGCTTGGGTAACTTCGTAACTGGACACGCTGCCGGCGGCGAGCTGGCCTTCGAGCAGGCGGACGACGTTGCTTTGCGCCGTTTCCTGCCGGGCCAGAAGCGATTCGGTTTGGCGCGCGGCGTAAAGGTTCAACAACGCGGCGCGCACGCCGCTGCGCACCTGCCAGACAGCGCCGACCAGATTCCAGCGCGCCGCTTCCGTCAGATGCCGCGCCTGCGCCATCCGATAGCCGCGCTTGCCGGCGGTCTCGATCGGCCAGTCCACGCTGACGGGCACCAGCCACGGACTGGGATTGTCGGGAATGCCGGAATCGTATCCCGGCGTCACGGTTAAGGAAGGATTCGGGCGTTCGCCCGCCGTGACCCGCGCCGCCTGCGCCGCCAGCAATTGCGCGCGCGCCTCGGCCAGTGTCGGTTGATAATAAAACGCGGCGAGCGTGAGCTGCTTCAGGTTCCAGGCATCACCGGGCGAAGGCGCCGCGACGTGATTGCTTTCCAGGAACGCGCGCAAACCCGGCTCGTCAAGCGAACGCGCGTCGAACGCCGCGGCAGTTTTCGCCGGCGAGATGGGTTGCGGATGATAAGTGGCGCAACCGGCGATGAAAAGGAGGAGCGTCGAAAACCAACCGAACTGCCGCCAGGTTTTGGAGTGCGGCGGCAAGCGAAGCGCGACGCCGCTTTGGAACGTTGAGATGAACTGGCAAATGACCTGGCCGTTCCCAAAGCAGCGTCGCCGCCGCACTCCAAGACGCCGGCGCGCTTTCGCGAATCCTGGCCCGTTCGCGGCAATTTGCGCCGCGGCTGCTTGGTTTGATTTCATTTCATTTGATCCATCGGCAAACGAACAGTGACAGTGGTGATCTGGTCGGGCGCGGATTCGATCTGAATGGTTCCGCCGTGCGCCGAGACAATCCAACGGGCAATGCTCAAGCCAAGGCCGCAGCCGTCCACGTGATCGCCGTGCGCCGGGTCGCCCCGGTAAAACCGGTCAAAAACCCGCGGCAAGAACTCCGGCGGAATGCCGGCTCCGGTGTTGGCGATGGTAAACTGAGCCATGCTGTCCGCGCGCCGCAGATTCATCGTGATGCGGCCGCGCGGTTGGTTGTATTTGACCGCGTTGTCCGCGAGATTGAGCAATAATTGACGCAGCCGGTGCCGGTCGCCGCGCAGGGTGACGGCGTCGCAGGCGGCAAGTTCAACCTGGACCTGCTGCGGCTCGGCGAGGATTTGCAAATCGGCGAAATTGTCGCGCACCAGTTCGTCCAGCCGCAGCGCGTCCATCTTGAGCGCCAGTTGGCCCGCGTCGGCCCGCGCCAGCAGGGTGAGTCCATCCACGATGCGCGCGAGGCGCTGCAATTCGTCGAGCTGGCTGACCAGCCGTTCGCGTTCCGACGACGTCAGCGATTCGTCGCGCAAGGCGGTTTCCGTTTCGCCGCACAACACCGTCAGCGGCGTCTTGAGTTCGTGCGAGGCGTGCAGCGTGAATTCGCGAGCGCGGCGGAAGGAATCGTCGAGCCGCGCCAGCATCTGGTTGAACACCTCGGTCAGCCGGTCCAATTCGTCGCCGTGGCCGGCGCGGGGCAGGCGTTCGTGCAAATGATGCGCGCTGATTTTCTCCGCAGCCAGGGTCAGCCGCGCCACCGGCGCCAGGGATTTTTTCATCAGCCACCAGCCGCCGGCCAGGGCGAGGAGCGCCGCGGGCGCGCCGCACCACAGGACGATGCCGGCGACGTCCTCAAAGACATCCGGGTCGGCGGGCTCCTCCTGCCGATACGTTTCTTGGTGGCGGCGCGCGTAATCGCGGGGCCAGGTCACCAGATGAACATACAGCAGCACGCCCATGACCGTCAGGGCCAGGAACATGACGGCGGCATACCACAGGTTGAGCCGGGCGCGGATGGTCATGCCGGCTCCTTGAGCGTGTAGCCCGCGCCGCGGACGGTCTGGAGCAGCTTCGGCTCGAAGCGGGCGTCAATCTTCTCGCGCAGCCGCTTGATGTAAACGTCCACGAGATTGGTGCCCGGATCGAAATCGTAGTCCCAGACTTTTTCCAAAATCATCATGCGCCCGCAAAGGCGGCCCGCCGAACGCATCAGGTATTCCAACAACCGGTATTCGCGCGTGGTCAGCTCGATGTCCGCTCCCCCGCGCTGCGCGCGGCGCGTCACCGTATCGAGCGTCAAATCCGCCACGCGCAGCACCGGCGATTTGTTGTCGCCGCCGCGCCGGCCCAGCGCGCGGACCCGGGCGACCAGTTCGGCCAGCTCAAACGGCTTGGGCAGGTAATCATCCGCGCCGGCGTTCAGCCCTTCAACACGCTCGTTGACTTCACCGCGCGCGGAGAGGAGCAGGACCGGCGTGGCATTTTTTCGCTCGCGCAACTGGCGCAACACGCTCAAGCCGTCGCGTCCCGGCAGCATGATGTCGAGCACCACGACATCAAACGGCGTGTAGCGCAGGGCGGCCAGGGCGTCGTTGCCATTGTGGCAGGCGTCCACGGCGAAGCCTTCGGACTGAAGGGCCTTCCGGACGAATGACGCCGTCTTCCTTTCATCTTCAACGACCAGCACGCGCATGACTTAAAACCGGTTGAACCGGAAAAATGCGGACGTGACTTCTCTACGTGCCGATCGGGCGGTTTGCTCACTTTTCCATGCCATATTCCAGGACCTTGAAACTGCCCGGGGCCGGTTGCGGGCGGCGACGCCGCTGGCCATTCGCCGGTTCGGGCGGCGGACCGAACTGTGCGGTGGCCAGGTAAATCTTGTGCGTTGTCGGGTCGAGCGCCATCGTCCGCGCGCCACGCTCGGTTTTCAAGACCTGGACGACGGTCAATTTGTCCGGTGATTCCTCCTTGGCAATCGTGGTGCTGCCCTCGCCGCAGGAGGCGAAGGCGAGTTGCGTTCCGGGATCAATCGCGCAGGCGTCCACTCCGAAGCCAATCGGCGCCGTCGCCAGCACCTTGCCGTCGGTGGCGTCCATCATCACCAGTCTCCGGTTGTGGCAGCCGAGGAAGAGCCGGTGATGCGCCGCGTCAATCGCCATGCCGGAGGCGCTTTCGCCGGGCGCAATCGGCCAGCGGCGGAGGACCTGGTGCGTCCTGGTGTCAATCATCGCGACTTGGTCCTTGTTTTCCAGATTGTCATAAATCCGGCCCGCCTCGGGGTCCACGGCGGCAAATTCCGGCCGGCCGCCGAGCGGCACGGTGGCCACCACCCTGGCCGCCTTCACATCAATCACCGTCGCCGCCTCGGCGCGTCCGCAAAAGAGCCAGGCTTCCTTTTGTCCGGGATCGTAAAGCATTGCGTCCGGGCCTGCAGCGGTGTCCACCTTCGAGAGCGTTCGGAGCGTCTTCAGGTCCACGATGCCGGCCTTGTTTTCGCGGCCGTTGCTGGTGACGCCCAGGCCGAGGTCGTCGGCGATGGCGATGCCATGCACGCCGGGCGTGTCGGCGATTTCTCCGGCGATTTTGTCCGTGTTCAAATCAACCACCACGATGTGCGTCGCGTGGGAAACGTAAAGCCGGTGCGCCGCCGGGTCCACGGTCAGATAATCCCAGCCGCCCCCGCCGCCGATGGGGATTTCCTTGATGAAATGATACGGAGCCTCGGCGCGACCAATCGCCGCCACCAGGCTGAACAGAACCGGCCAGAGAATTTTTTTCATGGACACAATCCTTGTTGCAAAGTTGAAGGCCAACTGTTGCGCGCGGCGCCGCGGGCGTCAATCCGCAAAAACGGCCTTGCTTGTTTGGAAATCCAAACGCGCCCATGAAACGCCGCGGAAATGAAACCCGGCTGAACGCCCCGTGACAATTTTGTCAGAAAAGAAAAAAGCACGGCATGACGTTTTGTCATGCCGTGCCACGAGGGAACGTTCGGCTCAAGCGCGACGGCGCAGTTGCCGGACCAGAGGCAGAACACCCAAACCCGCAAGGGCCAGCAGGGATGGTTCGGGGACTGGCGTGATGGTGGTATTCCCAAAGACCGCCTGCCCACCCTGGTTAGGATTGGTGGGGTCGGTTTGGACTTGGAGATAGCCTCCCAAGGTATCGCCGCCGCTGCCACCGACAAATTGACCGGCACCCAAGTCGAAGTAGGGGTCGCCGGCCGCCGATGCGGCATACTGGCCGTTCACGGAATACTCAAAGGCATTCTTCCCGGTGTTCGGATCAATCGTGTAGCTCAATCCCAAGGTGTATGTTTCACCCAAGCTGTAGTTTGGCACGCTTCCTCCTGCGCCGGGATAGCCGCCTGCAAGGGGAGAAAACGGGTAATACGAAGGCCCTCCACCCTGGAAGACGACGCCCGCGTTCCCACCTCCACCCACGACATAGATTGCCAGATCACCGCCAAAACTTCCGCTCGGATTGTGGAAGAACAGACCGCCTTCCAAATCCTTCTGGTTGGGATCGTTGCCGGTCAACGTGAAGGTAAAGGACGCATTGAAGTAGTCGCCGCTTTGAAACTGGTAGGGAGTGGCTCCCCCATCATTGGAGAAGTACCAGACATTCTTGTTGGCGTAGGTATTGCCACCTCCACCCGCGTTTGCGACATTCGCCTCGGTCAGCGTAACGGAAGTTGGATAGCTGTTGTTATACGTGAACGTGGATCCAGGGATTTGGGGCTGGAATAAACTGTTCGGATCCAAGTAGGCCGAATTGATGGAACTGATCTGCCCATAGGCTCCGCTGGCGACCGCCAAGCAAAAACCCACGAGTGTCGAAATTCGGGAGTTGCAGTTCAATGAGGTCATATTTGCTCCTGTTTGATGATCGCTCTCTTTAATTTAGGTTCCGCTCCGTTTATAGCAAACACCCGCAGGGTTGTCAAGAGGCTGTTTTCAATCTTTTTCTTCCGGGCGCATCTTAATTTGCGACGGGTGCCCAGGCGCGGAAACCATCTATTGACAGCTACTTTCATTGAGGCCCCGCTTTGGCGGGCTGATTGAGGCGGTCAGAGGCCTCGAACCTCTGCGGCGGTTTCCCGGGTGATTGGCGGCTGCTAAATCCGCTTTTGCCAGCGCACCGACGCCGACTTCACCTGGGTGGAGTTACCGCCGATACGGATGATGAATTCCCCCGGCTCCCAGTCGTATTGCAGATTTTCATTGTAGAATTTCAAATCGTCCGGGGTGATGCGAAACGTCACCGTTTTGGTTTCGCCCGGCTGCAGATGCACTTTCTGGAATCCCCGCAAATCCTCCACGCCGCGCGCCATGCCGGCCTCCGGCTGGCTCAGATACAACTGCACCGTCTCCTCCCCGGCGCGTTGGCCCGTGTTGGTCACCGCCATCGAGGCCAGCAACGTCTCGTCACCGGTGAGGTTGGTCCGGCTCAGTTGGATGTCGCCGTAGGCGAACGTGGTGTAGCTCAAGCCGTAGCCGAAGGGATATAACGGGTCATTGGACACGTCCAGGTAGCGGGAGACATACTTGAATCCCGGATCATTCCGATAGGGCCGCCCGGTGTTTTGATGGTTGTAATAAATGGGAATCTGGCCGACATCGCGCGGGAAGGCGGCCGTCAATTTGCCCGACGGATTGTAATCGCCAAAAAGCACGTCAGCGATGGCGTTGCCCGCCTCGGTGCCGCCAAACCAGGTTTCCAGAATCGCGCCGCAATGCGCCGCCTCCCAGGCCAGGGTCAGGGGCCGGCCATTCATCAGCACCAGCACGACGGGCTTGTCGGTCTTGACCAGCGCGCGCAACAAGGTTTCCTGACATCTTGGCAATCCGAGGCGACTGCGGCTGGCGGCCTCGCCGCTCATGCCGGAGGATTCGCCCAGCACCGCCACCACCACGTTCGCGCGCTTCGCCACCGCCACCGCTTGCGTCAGCATTTCCTGCGGCGAACGGCGGTCCACCGGAAGGTATTCGCCGAACGCCCGGAGCGTGGAGCGCAGCGCCGGATCGTCAACCAGATTGGCGCCTTTGGCGTGCAGGATGGTCACGGCCGAACCGGCCAGGTTGCTGATGCCCGCGGCGACGCTGATGGCCTGGCGCCAGTCGCCGGCGGCGCGCCAGCTTCCCAGCAGATTGCTCTGGTCATCGGCCAGCGGCCCGACCAGCGCGATGGTTCCGGATTTCCTCAAAGGCAGGATCTGCCCGTCATTTTTCAGGAGCACGCACGATTGCTCCGCCAGTTCGCGCGCCGTTTGCAGATTTTGCGGCGTGAGGATTTCCGCGCGCGCCCGCGCCTCGGTGCAGCCGCGGTAAGGATCGCTGAACAAGCCGAGCCGGTATTTGGCCTCCAGGACTCGCCGGCAAGCTTGGTTGATGAGGGACTCCGGGATTTTTCCGCTGGCGACCAGTCTCGGCAAATACTTGACGTAGGTTTCGCTCTGCATGTCCATGTCAACCCCGGCCTTCAGGGCCAGTTCGGCGTCCT
>JAGWMQ010000102.1 GCA_028873125.1 Verrucomicrobiota bacterium
TTCCAAGAGCGCTCCTTTGATGACACCGTTGGTCGGGTTTACAGTCAGTCCGGCTGGCAGACCGCTGGCGCTGTAGAAGATCGGCTGGTGGGTCGCAACAATGGCGTAGCTGAAGGCCCCGCCCTGCTTGCCCGCGGCAGTCAGTACGCTGGTGATCACTGGCGCCTGACAGGGTGGCAGCCGCCAAGCTGGCGGCAGTTGCACGCCGGCGCTGGTCGCCACGCCAAGCGAATTACTGATAATCACCGAATACACGCCCGCGGCAGGCGTTGAAAAATTGGTCAACACAAGCGTCGAATTGGTTGCCCCCGCAATGTTCACGCCGTCCTGCTGCCATTGGTAACTCAACGGAGACCGCCCCACGACCATCACACGAAAGGTCGCGGATTGCGTCGCGGGGTCGTATTGGCTGATAGGCTGCACGGTGATCACCGGCGAGCCATCGCCCAGAATCGCCAGGTTGTGATACCGCCCGGCTGCAATGCCGCTGACGTTGGTTAGACCGATCGGAAGGTTTGTCTGGCCGTAGGAATTGTCGCCCCAGACCGCCACGGTGCCGTCCTGCTTCAATGCTAGGTTATGGAAAGCGCCCGCCGCGATGGCGACGACGTTGGACAAACCGATGGGCACGTTGGTTTGTCCCCAGGTGTCGTCGCCCCAGGCAACCACGGTGCCGTCGCCCCGGAGCGCCAGACTGTGATACTCGCCCGCTGCCAGCGCCACCACGTCGGTCAAGCCCGCCGGAACGGCGGTCTTGCCAAGCGTCGGATCACCCCAGGCGAGCACCGTGCCATCGCCCGCCAACGCCAGGCTGTGCGTGTTTCCGGCGGCTATGGCGACAAGGTTGGTGGCGTTGGCGGGCGGCGCCGGCCCGGCACCCCAAGCTGTCACGCTGCCGTTTTCTGTCAGCGCCATCGCGTTGTCCAAGGAGGCGGCGATGGCTACCACGTTGGTTGAACTGACAGGTGCGTTGGTTTGGCTGCCCCAGACGAAGACCGCGCCATTATTTTGCAGCGCCAAGCTGAACCCGTTGCCGGCGGCCAGCGCCACAACGTTCGACAAGCCGGGCGACGCCGCTTCGCCAAAACTGTTATCCCCCCAACCGACGACCATCCCGTTGTGTTGCAATGCGAGGCTATGAGAAGAGCCGCCGGCGATAGCCACGGTGTTGGTTGCGCTGGGTGGGACACTGGTCTGCAAAGAATCGTTGTCGCCCCACGCGACAACGGTGCCCGCAGTCTGGGCGGTTTGAACGGCGAGACGAGCGGCCAGAACGAGGACACAAACCCGACCGGCAACGGGAAACCATTTGCGTGTTGTGTCCAGCGCTGGCGGCTCCTTCTGAGGCGGCAATCCGGAACTCATATCCGCCATTGTAATTTGGCATTTCCGACAATCAAGAAAAATTTCGCCAGCGGCTTTTCGAGTTCAGCCGTTCGAAACCACGGGCGTGGCTGCAAAAATGCACACCGATAAACCCGTCGCCACCGCTCTAATCGCAAGGTTCCCGGCCTCGAGGCGCGGCGCCGGTCTCGAAATGTCCTGTGACAATGTGCGGACGGTTTCAACGCGCGTGATCAGCCACCGCCCCTGGATCTTCTGAAACGTGAATTTCATTTCCTGCACGATGGCGTTGCGCCGGCCGGACACGTCGGCCTCCACCGTCAGGTCCACCGTCGCGGACTGTTTGTCCGGCGCCACGCTCACGTTCACGTCGGGGAATTTCACGATCAATTCGCTGGTTTCCGAGCGCGAGGCCAGCGCCGCCTGGGTGATCTGCTCCCTTCCGACAAAGCGGTGTCGGACGCGGCCGGGCACGTCGAGGCGCACCTCGACGTTGGTGGAGAAAAAGCCGGCCACCTGTTCGGCGCCGGCCAGCCGCGCCAGATTGCCTTCGCCCGCCGAAAAGGAAACGTCCCGCGCCAGCTCCGCCAGCCGTTTGCGGATGATTTTCTCCGGGCTGGGAAAAAGCGCGGACCAGAGCCAGAGGCCCAGCGCGACGAGCGCCGCGGCCAAAACCAGCCGTAAAAGAATTTTCATAGGACGGCCTTGCCCACGATGCGATCACGCTCCACCCGGCCAAACACGTGTTCCCCGGGCGGCATGGAACGGTTGTCGCCGACGACGAAAAACTGGTCGGGACCGTCCTTGACGGGCGGCAGCGTCCAGTCGCAGGGCAGTTTTTCATACGGCTCATCAAGCAGTTTGCCGTTGATGAACACGTGTCCATTCCGGAATGCGACCGTTTCCTCGGGCAGTCCGACAATGCGTTTGAGATACATCACGTGCATACCCGCCAGGCGGATGCCGACGACGTCGCCGCGTCGCGGCGGATGCCAGAGATACGCGAGCCGGTTCACAAAGGCCATCGTATGGTCCTGGTAGGTCGGCAACATGCTGATGCCTTCCACGCGGGCGGGCAACAGGATGAATTTGAAAACGACGATGCAGACGGCGGCCAGGACGAGGGCGCGCCCCAGCGTGACCTTGGGATTGCGGCCAATCACCGCAACGCGGAGCCAGCGAGCCAGTCGCGGCGGCGAGGCGGTTGGGTCTGGCGCTGCCATCGCCGGAGTTTCCGCGCATTCAGCCCGGCGCGCAACTGGAATCAATTCCCGGCGGATTGGCGGGTGGGGAATTTTCACTTCTTGGGCCGCAGAATCCGCCCGGCCGCAAAGGGCGGGAAAAGCGAACCCATCCATTGTTGTGTCACAAACAGTGTCTTACACTATCCCATCACGGCGGTGGCCGCGGACAGCGGCGGGTTGAGCGCCACCTCACGCCTTGCTTCCGCCCTGCTCATGGCGGAAAATCACACTTGCGCCATCGCTTTGTCCAGCGCGCCAATGAGCTGGTCCATCGTCGCCTCGGTCTCGTCGCCCATGTTGGAGACCCGGAAGGTCTTGCCTTTGATTTTCCCGTAACCGCCGTCAATCAAGAACCCCTGGTCCTTGACCAGCTTCTGCAATTTCGGCACGTCCACGGCGCGGCCGCCGGGTTTGGCGCCGTTGTTGACACAGGTCAGCGTGAGCGATTCAAACCCCGGTTCGGGAAAGAGGGTGAAGCCGTGGCGGACCGCCCAATCGCGCGTCATCTGGTTGGTCCGCCGGTGCCGCGCGAAACGGTTTTCCAGGCCCTCGGCAAAAAACTCGTCGAGCTTGGACGACAGGGCCTGGATGTGTCCGATGCTCGGCGTGCTGGGCGTCATGTTTTGCGCGGCGTTCTTCTGAAACTCGACAAAGTCGAAATAGTAGCCGCGGTCCCCGGCCGTCGCTGCCTTGGCCAGCGCGGCGGGCGAGCAGACGAACACGGCCAGCCCCGGCGGCAGGGCGAAGGCCTTTTGCATGCCCGCCAGCAGCACGTCAATGCCCAGTTCGTCGAATTTCAAGGGCACGGCGCTCATGGAGCTGACGGCGTCCACGATGAACGTGACATCCGGATATTTTTTCTTGAGGGTGGCCACCTCGGCCAGCGGGCTCATCACGCCGGTCGAAGTTTCGTTGTGGATGAACGTCAGCACGTCGAACCGGCCGGTGGCGAGCTTTGCGTCCACCTGTTCGGCGCGAACCGGCGAACCCCACTCGACTTGGAGCGCCTCGGCATCCTTGCCGCAACGCTTGGAGACGTCGAACCATTTGTCCGAAAACGCGCCGCACATGCAGTTCAGGACCTTTTTGGAAACGAGATTGCGGACCGCGCCCTCCATCACGCCCCAGGCGGACGATGTGCTCAAATAGACCAGTTGCTTGGTGAAGAGCAGTTGCTGGAGCTGCGGCTGGACTTTGGCGTAAAGGTCTTTGAAGGCCTGGCTGCGATGGCCGATCATCGGCCGGCAAAACGCTTGGAAGGTTTTTTCACTGACCTCGACGGGCCCCGGGATGTGCAGTTTGACGTGTGGCATAATGATGTTTCGTTGCTCGTGAAATTTTTCACAAGCGTTCGTGAATGGCAAGAAAAGTTTTCCAGGCTGTTCCCGAGCGGCTTGTCATTAATTGCCTATATTTTTTCACCTGGTGCTCCGGTGCTTTTGAGCCCACGAAGTTTACCAGCCGTGCAAGGACTTCAAACCACGCCGATCTAAAGCCATACTTTTTTGACTTGCAAGATAATTTGAAAGTGCCTAATGATTGCCGCGACCCTTCCGAAGGGCAAAACCAACATCGAAAACTGCACACGAAAGGAAAAACAATGAAAAAACTCGCCGTTCTGTCATTATTAACCGTCGGGTTCATGCATGTGAACCAGAGCCGCGCCGCGGCCCTTTATTCCACCGACTTCAACAACCTTGCCAATGGTGACCTGGTTGGCCAGGACAACTGGGCCGCCTACAGCGCCGCCGCCTTGACTCCGGTCCAGATCTCGGGCGGCGAAATTTCGTTGGCCCAAGGCAGCGGCAGCCGCGAAGACGTGGAGCGCGACCTGGGCGCGACCATGGGCAGCGGCGACACTTGGTTTTATTCATTTGACGTCGCCGTCACCGGCGACAGTTCTACAAACTATTTCGCCATGCTTTGGCAGAACACCACCACTTTCGATGCCCGGCTGTTTGTCGCGCCGACCACGGAAGGAGATTTTACCTTCGGAATCGGCTCCGGCAGCACGGTTGGTGCCGAATGGAACAGCGCACTGACTTTCGGCACGACTCACAAGGTCGTGGTCGGTTACGACTTTGATTCCACGGACGTCACGCTCTGGGTGGATCCCGCTTCGGGAACCAGTCCTTCCGTGACGTACACCGGAGGTTCCTCGCACCCGGTGACCGCCATTGCCTTCCGGCAGGCGACGGGCAGTTCGGCGACGGAGACCATTGACAATCTGGCCGTGGGAACCTCGTTTAATGACGTGACGGCCGCGCCCGAACCTTCCGCGCTGGCTCTGGCGGGCGCCGGAAGCCTGCTGGTCTGGTCCCTGCACCGGCGGCGGCAAATCAATTTCTGACATAACTAATGGAGTAAGACGGACAGGAGGCGCGTGCAGAACATCTTCAGTGCAGCGCCTCCAAAATTTTCTTCGCGGTTTCGTCGTTGGGAAATCCCTTCAAAACCTGATTTGCCCAATCTTTGGTGAGGTCCGGATGGTTGCTCAAGGCGTTATAGATGGCACAGTCGAGCGAGAATTCACGCACTCGGTCGGTTTTTTCTTTGCCGGCAGGCATTTTTTGCAGCATAAAATAAACCTGCTTCATGTAAACTGCGGCCGTGGTCAGATAACTTGCCTGGGCGCTTTGTTTCAAGGCAATCGCCGCCATCAGCAATGGCGGAACAACGTTATTGGTTTCAAGTTTGGCGGCGATTTCGGCTTGGGCGGCGGCTTTGCTCCACTTTTCTTCTCTCACGAGCGCCTTTGCCAAGAACAAGTGATTTCGTTCGGAATCTTTATATTTTAGCCGCGCTTCGCAGAGGGACACGAGCTTTTCCGGGGACGCCGATCTCAGCATCGTGGCAAGCAATAAATCCCACGCTGTGTCACGCGTCGGGTCCAGCGTAACAGACCGCCGAAAATCAGACCTGGCTGCCGGCAGGTTGTGAAACGCCATCTGAAGAAACCCAAGATTCTCCAAAGCCGCCGCCGCCGTGTGTTTGTCCGGGCTGTGGGAAAGGTTTTCCAAACGGGTCATTGCGATGCGAATGGATCGTCGCGCTTTGTCCGGCAGCGTCTGAACCGTGGCGTGAGCGGGCCAATGGGCTTGGAGCAGCGCTCCGAAATACGTGAAGTAAGCGGCGAGGCTGACGAACTTGTAATTTTTAGGATTCAAATCCGCGGCCTTCTGCAAATTGGCGATTGTTTCCGGAGAAAGGAGGGCGGCTGCCAATTGAGTGGAATCAATGTTTCGGCCAGTGCGAAAATGCTGGAAGAAGCAATTTTCCCAATTCGACACAGACATATAGCCGGCACGGTGGAGGGAGACTTCCGGTTCCGCGGGCGCCAGCGTGATGGCGCGGTCAAAATACCGGGAAGCTTCCCTGAGCGAGGTTTGCGCCCTTTGGAACGCTTCCCGCGGTGGGCGATAATCCAAGACTTCCGGCGGCGGCGCTTGGAGGGAAGCCCCGACTTGGTCGCGCAAATTTTTCGGGAACATCAAGCCGAATGGCTCGCTCGCCAGAAAAGATCCCAAGCCGACCCAGCAGCGCCAGTCGTTGGAGGAAACCAACACTGCCTGGCGATAATCGTGCTCGGCTTCGGCATCCTTATCAAGTTGCCAGAGGGCTTCGCCCAGTTCGGTCAATGCCAAACCGTCTTGCGGCTGTGCCGCGATGCGGTTTCGCGCCAATCGTTCGGCTTTTCGCCAACAAATCTGCGACGCATTGGTCTCGTCGTTTTTGCCCAGCAGAACTCCCAATCGCAACAATAATCCAATGTTATCGGGTCGCCGTTTCAATGCTTGCCTCAGCCGGGAAATCTCGGTGCCTGGGGTCGTCCCGTCGTTGACAACAAATTCGCCACCTTGAAAACTCATTCCGAAATTGAAAGTCAGGTTCAATTCCGGAAAAACCACCAGTTCGCGCAGCCGATTGCTACCGCTCGGAGGTGTGGCAGCTTGTAGATAAAGTGCTGCTATGGAGGTGACCGCAACCAAGAGCTTTTTCATGCGTACTGAAGATAGCACTGCAATGAAAAGAGAGCCAGGGAAAGGGTGAAAATTCACTTTTTCACATAACCATTGGCGCGGAACCATGCGATGGCGTCGGCGAAGGCCTGCCGGGGCGGGGTTTGCGGCAGCCCCAGTTCGCGAACGGCCTTCGCCGGATTGAACCACATCTTGTGCCCGGCCATTTCCGCGCCGGCCTTCGGCACTCGCGGCGGTCTTTTGGTGAAGAAGGAAAGGCCTTCATCCACTTGCGCCGCCGCCTTGGCGACCCAGTGCGGAATTTTTAGCTTCGGAGCGGGAACCCCGGTGAGGTCTTCCAGCACCTGCAGCGTTTCCTTCATCGTCCAATTGCCCTCGGCATTGCCCAGAATATAGCGTTCGCCGATACGGCCCTTCTCCGCCGCCAGAATGTGGCCCGCGGCCACGTCGCGCACGTGGACCCAGTTCAAACCCGTGTCCACATAGGCGGGCAGCTTTCGGTTGAGAAAATCCAGCACCAATTGCCCCGTCGGCGTGGGTTTCACGTCGCCCGGCCCGATGGGCGCGCTGGGATTGACGATGACCACGGGCGCGCCGGCGCGCGCGAGTTCGACGGCGATGCGCTCCGCCTGCCATTTCGACGCCTTGTAAGGGATGGCCAATTGGTCCTCCGAAAAAGGCCGCGTCTCGTCTGAGGGCACGAGCCGGCCGTTGACTGTCTTGGGCAGGCCGATGCAGCCCACGGTGCTGGTGTGAACGATGCGAAGGCAGCTGGCCCGGCGGGCGGCGTCTAGGACGTTGCGGGCGCCCTGCACGTTGGCGGCATACATCGGCTGGTAATCCGGCAGCCACAAGTGATAGCTGGCCGCGACGTGGAAGCACCACTGGCAGCCGGCCATTTTCCGTTCAAGCCCCTCGCGATCCGCCAGGTCGCCCGGCACGCGCTCGCATTCCACGCCGGCGAGCGCGCGCAGATCGCTTTCCGGCCGCACCAGCACCTTCACCTCGTGGCCGCGCGCGGCCAGTTCGCGGACCAGGTTCGAGCCGATGAAGCCGGAGGCGCCCGTGACAAAGCATTTCATAACGCGGAAATCCTGCGCGGCATTCTGGGCCAAGGCGCCCGGGCCTTCCACGAAAAATTGTTCGTCGTCCGGGCCTTCCCGCTCTTGACTTCCCGCCGCCGGTTGGGAAAACTGGGAGCGTTCTATGCCGGTCAAAAGCAGTGCCAGAAAGAAAATATCCCAGGCCGAGGGACGCGACCTCGACACCAAGATTGGTTTTTTGGAGGGGCTCATCCGCCGTGACCCCCAGTATGTGGACGCCCTCCAGCTCCTGGGTGACCACTACACCCGGCGCGGCCGTTACCTCGACGGGCTGCAGGTGGACGAGCGCCTCGCCCGCCTCGAACCGCGCAGCCCGCTGGTCTTCTACAACCTGGCCTGCAGCTACTCGCTAACCGGCCAGTTTGACCGCGCCGTTTTGGCGCTCGAACGGGCGATTCAACTGGGTTACCGCGATTTCAATTGGCTGGCCCGGGATCCCGATCTGAAGCCGCTCCGTCAACAGCCCATTTATCGCGACCTCCAGAACAAGATCCGCCAGATGAAAACCAAGGCGCGTTGAAACGTCCCGGCGGCGGATCATTGGAACGGTTTTCCGACCCGCGGCTCAATGCCTCAACGATTCAGCGTTGCAACAAATTTTGTGAACGTCACCGTCCGCGGACGCGCTCGTCATTACCGCACCGTCAGCTTCGACGGCCCCCACAACGCCGTCCGGCTGATCGAGCAGCGCCTCCTGCCGCACCAATTCAAAATCGTCGCCACGAAAAATTTTCGTGAGACCGCCGATGCCATCCGCCTCATGGTCGTGCGCGGTGCCGGCGCCATCGGTGCGACGGCCGCCTACGGTCTGGCCCAGGGCGCGCGGGCCTTTCGCGGCCGCGACCCGGAGAAATTTTCACGTCACGTCGAAACGGTCTTTCGAACCATCCAGTCTGCTCGCCCCACGGCGGTGGATCCGGTCAACGCCATGAACGCCGTCCACGCCGCGATGCGCACCGGCGGGACGGTCGAGGAGAAGCAGGCGCTGGGCCTCGCCGCGGCCGAGGAATTCGCCAACGAGGATTTCCGCCATTGTCAGGAAATCGGAAGGCACGGTGCCGGGCTTATTCGCAGTGGCATGAGGATTTTGACCCACTGCAACGCCGGCTGGCTCGCGTTCGTGGACGTCGGCTCGGCCACCGCCCCGCTGTATGCCGCGCAGGCCGCGGGAAAGAAGTTTCACGTCTTCTGCGATGAAACGCGTCCGCGGTCCCAAGGCGCCATGCTCACCGCTTGGGAACTGGCCCAGCAAAAAATCCCGCATCACGTCATCGCCGACAACGCCGCCGGCCATCTGATGCAGCGGGGCGAAATTGATTTGGTCCTCGTCGGAAGCGACCGCGTGCTTGGCCGGACCGGCGAGGTGGCCAATAAAATCGGCACCTACGCCGTAGCGGTGCTGGCCGCCAGGCATGGGATTCCATTCTACGCAGCCATTCCGCTTTCCACCATAGACTGGAATTTGAAATCGGGTCTTCGGATTCCGATTGAAGAGAGGCATGAGGACGAAGTGCTGGGCGCTTGGGGAGTGGCTTCAATTTTCAGGTCCGGACTTCGGACTTCCAATCCTGCGACGCATCTCTGCGTGCGCGTTGCCAACCCCTCGAGCGCCGCGCGCAATCCGGCTTTCGACGTGACCCCGCCCGAGCTGATTACCGGCATCATCACGCCCACTGGCATTTTCAAGCCGCGGGATTTATGGCGCCATCGCTCCGAACTGGGTCGTACCGAGGGCGGCCACGGGCAGTGAAGTTTCTGGCGCAAGCCTGGAGGCCATGGGTCTGGAAAATCTCATTGCGACGTTGCAGGTGGCTGTCGGGCCGGTGATTCTGATTTCGGGCGTGGGGCTGCTGGTGTTGTCCATGACCAACCGGTTGGGCCGTTTGATTGACCGCGCCCGGCTGCTCTTGGAGGCCTGTCGCGCGGGCGCGGCGATGGAACAAACGCGACTGGATGCGCAGTTGAAAATCCTATGGCTGCGCGCGCATTTGTTGCGGGCGGCCATCGCGTGGGCGTCTGCGGGTGCGCTGTTGGCGGCGCTGCTGGTGATTGTCTTGTTTCTTTGCCTGCTGTTTCACTGGCAACAAGTCGTGTTCATTGTGATCCTTTTCGGCGGCTGCATGGCCGCGATCATCGTTTCGCTGCTCTATTTCATCCGGGACATCAATCTCTCCTTGCACGCCCTGAAATTGGAGATGAATCCGGAAATTGCTGAATGACACCGTCGGGTTTGGGGTTCCGATGACGGTATTATCCTGGGAGATTGGCGTTGACGAACAAAAGCGTTCTTGCTTGCGGCATGGTGTCCGTTATTCTCTTGAAAAGCGGCGGGGTAGCCAAGTGGTAAGGCAGGGCTCTGCAAAAGCCTCATTCGTCGGTTCGATTCCGACCCTCGCCTCCAAACCTAACCAGTTGGAACTGTAAGGTTTGGTTAACTTCCACAGACGAGTGCCAGCGGAAGTGCCAGCAGGATTTAACTCTGGCCTGCCCTGCGTAACTCCCACCTGCTCCCTGCCGGAGTCGAGATCAACCGTCGTAAACTCATCGCTGTGAATACAGTTATGAGACAACGATACCGGCTCTACCGCCGCAAAAAAGGCGGACGCTACTACATTCACGATGACGTGACCGGCAAGCAGGACAGCTTGCACACCACCGACCGCGCCACGGCGCTGCGGTTGTTCCACTCGCGCGGCGAAGCGCAGCAGCAGCCCGCCGTGAACCTGCAAATCGCCCGCGCCTATCTCGCCGCCAGCGACCCGCAGATCGCCACGCGCAACTGGCAGTTCGTCATGGAGGAAATGGTCAAACTCAAAAAAGGTGAGACGCAACACCGCTGGCAGACCGCCATCAAGGACAAGGCATTTGACTTGATTCGTCACCTGCCGGTTCTGGAAACCCGGCCGGAAAACTTTTTGCGCGTGCTCGAAACCGGAAAAGTTTCGACCAACGTCTATCTGCGGCGCATCCACAACTTCGCCCTGGACATGACCTGGTTGCCGTGGCCGGTGATTGTGAAACGGCAGTGGCCGAAAGTTGAGTTCAAGGACAAGCGTGCCATCACCTGGGAGGAACATCAGGCCATCGTCACCCGCGAATTGAATCCCGAACGCAAGGCGTTCTACAAACTGGCGTGGCACCTGGGCGCGTCGCAGTCCGATCTCGCGGGCCTTGAAGCTGAAAACATTGATTGGGAACACAACGTCATCAGTTTCGCGCGCAAAAAGACCGGCTCCATCGCCATCATGCGTTTCGATGATGAAGTGACGGAAATTCTCCGGGATTTGCCGGGGAGCGGTCCGTTGTTTCCATATCTGCGCTCGGTTCGTTCCGGCGACCGGGCGACGGAATTTCACCAACGCATCGCGGGCTTGGGCATCAAAGGTGTCAGCTTGCATTCGTATCGGTATGCGTGGGCGGAACGTGCCAAAAAAGCCGGTTATCCCGAACGGTTCGCGCAGGAGGCGTTGGGGCACAACAGCAAAGCCATCCACCGCGCGTATGCCCGTCGGGCGCAGGTGGAACTGCCGCCCTTGAGCGAATTTGAACGGATGCGCAGCAAGTTCGCGGAAATGTCCAAAGCCGTTGAGCCAGTGATGGCCAGCGCGTAACCGGAGGAAATCACATGAACTTGAATCCTGCCACAGTGCTCGATCCGGTGTTCCAGTTTCTCGATTGGATCATCGCAGAATGGGGAGTCTATCTGTTTCTCGCGTTTGTTTGGCTGTCCTTGATTCTGATTGCGTGGATATTCAGCGGCGGGTTGCGCCGGAAATTCCCCAATCAACCGCACGTCAACGCCGGCATCGGCATTATCGTTCAGCCGCACATGCCACCACCGCCACCAACAATCATCATCCAAGAATATCACTCGCCGGATGATGGCATGGATTAAACCAGGTATTCGGTGAAGGGTGACGATGGGGACGGGCGGGCGGCGTGGCGGAAGCTCCGCGCCTCCAGTTCGCCCGTCTTCAGGCCGGCTGGGCCTGTCGTGCCCGCTTCCGCGCGTTCTTGTTGCGCCAGTGCCGGTGAATGGCCGCCGCCACTTTATCGAGCCATTCCGGGCTGGCAAATTTCTCCGCGAGCGCGTCACGCGAAAAATGTTTCACGCAATAACGCCCAGGATGGCCAAGCGGCTTGAGCAGACCCGACCGCACCAGTGGCGGGATGGTGTGCGTGGCAACGCCCAGCGCTTCGGCCACTTTCTCCTTGGTCATCAAGACCGGAAATTTTTCCAGCGGCTGCATTTTCAATGATGAATCTGGATTCATGGTGTCTCCTTGGTAAAAGCGATGGCGACGGCGGCAACATGGGTTTTGAACGTGGCGGCGTAGCGCCGGTCAGACGCCTTCACAAATTTCAATTCATACTTCTGGATCGCCCGTTCCACGGCCTTGAGTCCGCTCCCCAGCACCGCAACTTCGGCCACGGCAAAACAGAGCAGCAGCTTTTCGGGCGGGGCATCCGGCTTCGCTTCCAACGCCGGATTGGAAATCATCTCCGCATACAGAAATTGCGCGTAAGGCAGTTGGTAACTCCTGCCATCGTCGGCCACCACGTTCAAAGTGGCGACCGTGGAATCCGTGCCGTAAGAAGGATTGTCGCGCGGGTTAGACGCCGATTCGGTGGGTGGAAGTTCGTTGGTGTTCATAACGGGGTGTTTTCATTTGTGGGCTGCGATTGTCAGGTAAAATGGTTTGTTGCAGTCCGAGGCGCTGGCGGAACTGCTCCAGGAAGCGATGACCGCGCTGCAAAACCTTCAGGATGAATTTTCGGCTGTGGGCGGGCGAGACCACTTCCACCGCCGCGAGCCGCGCGCTGGAACGGGTGACGTGCGAGCGCAACATCTCGACGTCATCAGTAAATACGCGGCACGCATCGCGCCCGCGCGAGATGCTGACGTAAAATTGTTCCTGATGGACGGCGGGCAGCGAACGCGACGACGCGACGACCAGCACTTCATCCACGGTCTTGCCCTGGGCGGCGTGGGACGTGACAGCGTAGCCGTGCGTGAACGTGCGATAGTTTTCTGGAATCACCCGGCCATCGGCCAGCACCACGGAACCGCCCTGAATCGCCTTCACTTCCACCAACTCACCATTCACGAATTTTTTCCGCCAGTTCGATTGCAGTAGCAGCTTGTCGCCAGCGGCCACTTTCAATTTCCGTTTCTCCCCCACATCAAACAAGGCGGCGCCTTGACCCAAAGGGAAAAGGCTTTCGGAACCGTCCGCGCGTTGAACTTTCAGCGAGTTGTTTTCGACGGCGACCACCGCGACGGTTTCATCTTTGGCAAAACCCGCTTTACTGCGATGGAACCGAATCGCCAGGCCGGAACGATATTGCCGCGCATCCCGCTTCTGCGCTTCCGTCCACGACAATGAATCAAAAACTTGAAACTCCTTTTCGTCACCCGCCAGCCGCCCGGACGTTTTCAACGCGGCGCGGACTTTTTCCGTCACCGCCTCGATTTCATTCCATGTCGGCGCGACCAGCAACACGGATTTGTTTTCAGCCAATGCCTTCAAATACGATTTCGCCGCCGAGCCGTGAAGTTCATCACCTGAAAATTCGGCAACGGCATTCATCCGTTCCAACTGCGCGAACGCTTCCACGGTGCGTTTCTGTGCCGCCAGTTCAACCGCCCGGCGATACTCGGCTTTGCGTTGCCGCCGGATGCGGGTCAATTGGCCGGATTGAAAATCAGAATGGTTCTCCAAAATCCGCAGCGCATCGCCACGCGCGACCGAGGCGTGCTGGCCGGTATCACCCGACAGCACAATGCGTGCGTCCCGCGCCAGGTCAAACAGCCGCTTCATGTCATCCATCCCGACCGCCCCGGCTTCGTCCAGCACCACCAACTGACGAGCGGACAAGACTGGTTTCGTCAGCAGCAAACTTTGCAGTGTCACCGCCTCGAATCCCTCGGTGCGCAAAACCCCGGTTGCCGCCGCCGTCGGCGCGCAGAACAGCGGTTCGACACCGGCTTCCTTGCAGGCGGCGACCAGCTCGCGCAACGCCGTGGTTTTGCCGCTGCCAGCCAGACCGCGCAGGCCGGTAATGCGGTCGCTGGTGCGAAGCACATGATAAATGGCTCGCTGTTGATCTTCGCCGAGCCAGGCGGCAGGGCGATAGCCGGGATGCAAGGGCGCGACGGCATCACAACCCGCGTTGACGGTCTGAATCAATTCCAGTTCCGTCGCCAAAATCTGCCGAGTGGAAAATCCACGTTCCGTTTTCACCAGGTCCGCCG
>JAGWMQ010000103.1 GCA_028873125.1 Verrucomicrobiota bacterium
GACGTCGTCTTCCGCACCGAAAAAGAGAAATACAAGGCCGTCGCTGACAACATCGCCGAGCTGCACGCCAACAACCAGCCCGTCCTCGTCGGCACCACGTCCATTGAGAAGAGTGAGCTGCTCTCGAAATACCTTGAGCGCAAGGGCGTCCGCCACGTCGTCCTTAACGCCAAGTTCCACGAGCGCGAGGCCGAAATCGTTGCCCAGGCCGGTCGCCCCGGCATGGTCACCATCGCCACCAACATGGCCGGCCGCGGCACAGACATCAAGCTGGGCCGCGGGGTGGCTGCCTTGGGCGGATTGCACGTGATAGCGACAGAACGGCACGAATCGCGACGGGTGGACCGGCAGTTGTTTGGTCGGGCGGCGCGCCAGGGCGACCCCGGGAGCGCCCAGGCCTTTCTCAGCGCCGAGGACGAATTGTTCCGGAAATTCCTGCCCCAATCAGGCCGCCGGATTTTGAGTCAAACAGCCCGGCGGGGCCTGCCCGGCCACCAGGGCCTCGTCAAGGCGGCTGTCAGGTTCGCCCAGCAGAAGGCCCAATCCCTCGCCTTCCAGCAGCGCCGCAGCGTCTTGCGCGCCGATGTGTGGCTGGACGACGCGTTGTCCTTTGCCGGCGCGGACACCATCTAACCCGAAACGGGTCTTTCGGCGGGCGCACCTGAACCGCCGCCCGCCGCCAACGCGCGAAAAACTCCGCAAAAATGGGATAAGAACAGATTCTAAGATTCCTTAAAAAGATTGTTGACAGCCCCTTTGGATTTTGGCAAAAAAGAAGCGTCGGCACGTCGCAGGGTTGTGAATCAGGACAGCAAACAACGTCGAAGCAGCTTTGATCTTGAGGCGCTGGAGCCGAGAGTGCTCTTGTCCGCGGATGCGGCCTTGGCCTCGGCGTTTGCCGCCGGTTCACTGGTCCACAAGCCGCTCGAAGCCGCCCATCAGGATTCGGTCAACGGCGCGGGCCAGTTTCAAGATTCGATCAGCTATAATCCCGCGGACGAGGCGGCGGGACTTTTTGACGGCGTTGCCGCTCAACCGGTCCATTCGCAAACGGCGGTGGTGGAGTCACCGTCGGCGGTGCAACCCGATGCCCCGGCCCGGAGCCATCCGGCGCAACATTCCGCAAGCGGCGTCCAGTCGCGCGCCCAGGTTCACGCGTCCGAGGTTTCGACCGATCCTTCCGCAAAAATTTCGGGGGCGCAGAGGACGATTTCGGCAACTTCAACTGTCGGTTCAGCAACCACGATGACGCTGCAATTGACGGCGTCATTGAGGACCGCCAACGGTCCGCCTGCGAGCGCGGTTGTTTCTCAAGTCATTCCGATTCAGACTGTTACTGCAAGTTTAAGTTCCCCAAACGGCTTAAAAAACCCCGGTACTTCGTCGCCGGTCCCTCAAGGATCAACCGGCACGGTGGATTTGTTTCAAAGCATCGTCAACGACATCAGTGCCATCGCCAGTGGCGGCGGTTCGGCGACCTTGAGTTTGGGCTCCGCGAGTCTCGGCGGGGTCATCACGTTTTCAACGGTCACGGTGGATCTCACGGTGAGCGGAACCAGCGTGACGGCGGTGAGTATCTCGGCGACTTCCGCCAGCCTCAACCTCGGCGGCGCGGTGACCTCGACCATCGGCCAGGTGAACGGCAGTTATGACGTGTCCACCCAGAAATTTTCGCTGACCCTCAATTCGGTCCGCATCGGCTTTTCCTCGTTCGTCAACATCAGCGCCGACAGCGTCGCCTTGAGCTACACGGGCGGCAACAGCACCTCCGTCAACCTCACGAACGGCACGGCGACGTCAACCGCGACGGTCTCGCTCCTGACCCTCGGCATCAACAACGCCACCGTCTTTGCCGGGTTGAACGGCCCGGCCAGCAACTCGGACGCCGTGGGCGTCGAGCTCAGCGGCGCCAATTTGGCACTGGCCTTGATGAGCGCGTCCGGCGGTTCGGTTTACTACGGAGTGGCGGCCAGCGCGACCTCGCTGTCGGGCGTCGGTCTGCCCGGCGCCATCACCGTGGGCACGGGCGACCTGGACGTGCAGGTGAACGCCAGCAACGACGGCAGCAACGTGGTGGACTTCAACACTTCATTCGCCGGCCCGGGTTTGACGGTCCAAACCGGCCCGGGCAGCTCCGTCAACCTGGATTACACCGGTTCGCTGATTCAGGTGGCGGGGACGCTGGATCTGGGTGTCACCGACAACGTTCACATCAGCGGCGGATTCCGTTTTACCCAGACGGCCACTGAAATGGACATCGTCGTGGGCAGCGCCGCGTTCGCCGGGGCGCAGGACTTGAATTTTGTTCTCGGCTCGGAGGCCAATCCCTTCTTCAGCGCGACCGGTTCGGTTTCGATGACTTTGACGGCGACCACGTTCACCGTCAACTCGGCGTCGTTGACGGTCAACACCCCGTTGAAGATTGCGTCCGTTTTGGAGGTGGACACCCTGTCGGCGAGTTTGTCGAACCTGGCCATTGATCTGGCGACCGGAGACCTCTCCGGGACGGTGGATTCGGGCGGCGTTCACGATCCGGTTTTGACGCTCACGGCGGCCTCGGCTTCGCTGTTCCCCGGCAGCACGGCCATCACCGGCTCCATTACGGCGACGACGGGCGGCGACGGCCTGGGTTTCCAGGGCACATTTGATCTGCAGACCGGCGCGTTCAGCGTCACGCTGGAGCAATTGCATCTGGCCATTGGCGCCGGGCCGGTGTTTACCGCCGATGCCAGCAACGTTCTGGTCACTTACAACCCGGCCAGCGCCGACCCGCACCAGCAATTGGTTTCCATCGGCAGCGGGACCATCACCTTCGACCTGTTCAGCAGCCCGGTTAGCGGCAGCGTGACGAACCTCGTCATTTATGCCGACGGATTCCAGTTCGGCAGCCTGACCGTCACTTACACCGGCAGCCTCAATCTGGGTCCGCTTTCACTCACGGATCCGTCCGTCACGCTCACGGATTTCGCGGTGACGTTCGGGGGCGGCAACGCCACATTCACCGAAACCGGCTCGCTCACGGTCGCCGTCGACAGCGCGTCGTTGACGGTCGGTCCCATCAGCGCATCCGCCGGCAGCCTTTCCGTCACGGTCAGCCTGGATCCATCGAGCTTCGGCCAGGTCAACGTCTTCGCCGGGACGTTGAGCTTCCAGTTTGCCGCCTACCTGTCTGTGTCGGCCACGAACATTACCATCAACCCGGACGCGGCCAGTGGCGACGCTTATTTGACGGTCGGCACGGCCTCGGTGACGGTCAGCGTGACGCCCTCGTTCACGATTGGCGGGAGTGCCAGCGATTTCTCCGTGGTGAACAACAACGGCACGCCGGAATTTCAGGCCGGCACGAACTTCGGGTTCACCCTGACGCCGCCGTCGCCGTCCCAGTTGGGATTGCCGAGTTGGCTGGGTTTCTCCATCACCCAGTTCGGCGTCAGTTGGCAGGGAAATAATTTTCAGACCGACCCGGCCAACTTCCATCTCACCCTGTCGGCCAGCATCACCTCGCTGCCGGGGTTGGGCGGCACGGTGAGCATCAGCGGCGGCGTCACCGACGCCATCATTGACGTCGGCGGACTGGGGAACTGGTTGAGCAACCCGACCAGCAGCAATTTCCCGATCACGTTCGGGCCGGACGGCGGCATTTCCGGCTCCGTGAGCGGCACGTTGTTCGGCATGGACGTCAGCGCCAGCTTTGTCGGCGGCGTGGTGATTTTCAACGCGGAGGGCGGAATCCTGTCCGCCAGGACCGGCGGAACGGTGATTGCGGGGCCGGGCTCATCAGACACGATGTATTACGGCTCGGGATTCTACATCGGCCTGCAAGGCTCGGCCGGCATTCCGGGCATCGGCACCATCTCCATTTCCTTGGGCTTCTCCAATCTGGGACCGCTGTCGTTTTACTTGAGTTACACCGGCGACACGCCGTTGATTCTCGATCCGGACACGGGACTGGCCATCACCGGTTTCAGCGCGGGAGTGGCGTTCAACCAGACAATGCAGACGCCGAATTCGGCGACGGATTTGCCGGCCGTCCTGGCGAACGCGCTCACCGCCATCACCGGGTCGCCGACCGGCTCGCCGACGACGGTGAACCTTGCCCAATGGCAGCAGAATCTGGAACTGGCCACGGCAGCGCAATACGTGGCGAGCGGCGGCGGCACGAATCTTACCGCCGCCTACAGCCAGCCGTTCATGATTTTAGCGAGCGTCACGCTCGACGACGCCTATTTAAGCCCGGACGCCTTCCAGATTGTCGGCACCATGGTCTTGGGCATCAATCCCCATCCGGGTGCCGGCCAGGCGCCGGTGTCCATATTGATCAACGGCACGGTGACGCTGGGCGGTTCCAGCGCCTTGAGCGCGGCGAGCGGTTATCTCTATGCCAGCATCACGTCGTCATCGGCCTCGCTGATGTTCCTGGTAAACGAGCCGGGCAGCGCGCCGATTGAATCGTTCGGCGGCTCGCTCTCGTTTGCCTTCACGCAGACTAATAATGGCGTTACCACTTCGTGGACGCACGGCGATACGGGCAGCCCCAACGGCTTCACCATGACGCTCTCCGGGTTCTTTGAATACTCGGCGCTGGGCTACGCCAACGTGAACATCCAGGGCTCGGTGACGTTGAGCGTGACGCCCGACCAGATGACGATTGATTTGTCCGGCGACGTGAACGTCAGTTTTCTCGGCGACTTGGGCGACGCGACGGGCGAAATTGTGCTGCTGTATCCCGGTTCCACCTACGCCGGCACTTCGGCCCCCAACGCCACGTCGAGTTTCACCAACAATTCCGGTTCCATTGAAATTTACGGGGCGCTGGAACTGTCCACCGGCTCGGCGTTTACCAAGCTCGCCAGCTACGGCCTGACCGTCAACGGTGCGGCGCTCTTCCAGATCAACACCACCGGCCAAAACGTGCTGGTGAATCTCCCGCCAGCGCCGTCCGCGCCCCCGGGGACGCTCCCCACGCCGTTCATCATCCAGGGCAGCGTCATTTTCGACATGACGATCACCGGCACGTCGTCGGCCTTCGCGACCGTTTCCTATCAGGTGAGCGGCACCACCCTGTTCCAGATGCAGGCCTTCCTGGACATCCGGCTGACGGACACCAACGGAAACCTGGGGCTGCAAATGTTCGCGGACATCAATTCGCTCACGCTGGGTCCGCCGGGCTCGTCGTTCCTGTCCTTCTCCGGCTTCGGGCTGATTGTCATCAACGGCTCGGGCTTGGCGGCGGAAATCAGCCTCACGCTCGGAACCGGCGGCACGGCGATTGCCGGCATTACCTTCAACGCCAACTTCGATCTGGTCATCAACACCACGTCACAGGACGTGAGCTTCACCGTTCCATCGGTGACGGTGCCCACTTCGTCGGGGTCCACGTCGGTTGCCGGCATCAGCATCTATGACGGTTCGGGCAATCTGGTCGGCATGGTGACGAGCCTGGTCATTCCCGCGGGTCCGCCGGAGGGCCTCCAGACGATAGCGACGATTGACGGCACTTCGACCGGCACCTTTGCCACAACCGGCGCGGCAGGCCCGTATGTCGTGGTGACTGGCTCCGGTTCCCTGACCTTCTTCCAAGGCACTTCCTCCGAGTTGGACTTGAACGGCTTCTTCTATTTCCAGATGAGCTACAGCTCGTCCACCGGCTTTGTGCTGGCGCTGGTGGTCAATGTCAGCGGCACCTTGCCGGGGGTCAGCGGCACCGCCACCGTCACCGGTGCGTTGCAGGTGGACAGCAGCGGCGTCGTGGCGTTGCTTGCCGTCAGCGCCAGCGGCGGCGGCAGTTCGACGAGTTATGGCTTGGACATCACACTCGACGCGAGTTTCCAACTGGCGATAGACACGCAGCCCGCCGGAAGCCCGGACGTGACGGAAATCGGCGGCGTCACCCTGCCCACGGCCATTGCGCCGCAAACCTTCCTCGTGGAAGGCACCGGCACGTTGTCGCTTTACCTCACCACGGGAACCGGTTTCCAGATCACCGGCAGCATCGTGGCCGGCACCACGACCATCAACGGCAACAGCGTGGACATTCTGGAAATCAGCGGAACCATCACGGCCACTGTCAGCGGCAGCACGCTGCTGACCGCCACCGTGAACGGCGAGCTGCTGGTCCTGCCCAGCCAGGGCGGCCTGGCCGGCGAGTTGAACGTCACGCTTAATGCGGGCAACCCACTGGACGGCTCCGGGTTCAGCTTCAACGGCTCGTTTGATTTTGAAATCAACACCACCGGCGCGGACCAGACCGCGCCGGCGCTGCCCGGCGGCAGCACGCCCATCACCATCAGCGGCGGCTCCGGGGCTTATTCCGAAATTCATGCCAACGGCACGCTGACCTTCGGGAACGCGACGAACGGGTTTGCCTTGGCGGGAGATTTCTATCTCTCCGTCAGTTCCTCCGGACTGGTCATCACTACCCGTGTCGGGTTCACCGCAACCCTCGGCGGCAGCACGGTGATGACGTTGAACGCGAGCGGCGCGATGGAAATCACCTCCGCCGGCCTGGCGGCGAGCTTCACGCTCACCGCCAGCAGCGGCAGTCCGTTCAGCATGAGCGGCGCCTTCAGCTTCAGCGGCGCGTTCACCCTGCAGATCAACACGACCAACCAGGCCGTTCCCACCATCGGCAGCACGGCGGTGAATCTGCCGAAAGGGCCGTATTTCCAGATTGCCGTGACCGGCGCGACGCTCACGCTGGGTTCCAGCTCGAACGGGTTGACGTTGAACGGCGGCTTCATCCTAACCATTGGTTCCGGTGGCTTGGCCGTTTCATCCACGGCCACGCTGGATCTCGTCCTGGGCGGCACAACGTTCTTCTCGCTGACAGCGAACGGCGCATTGCTCATTAACAGCAGCGGCATCGCCGCGAAAATCACCCTGGGCACCGGCACGCAGCCGGGCGATTCCAATTTCAGCTTCAACGCGAGCTTCCTGCTGGAACTCAACACGACCGGTTCGCCCGTCGCCACCATCAACAATCAGACGGTGAACCTGCCCGGCGGTTCGGCGTTCTTCATGATTGAGGCCAACGGCTCCTTGGCGCTCGGCGGCGGCGCGGTGAGCATGTCCGGCGCGTTCAACTTCACGATCAGCGGCGGCAGTGTGCAAATCTCCATCAACGCGGAGTTGAGCATTTTCGGAATCCTGTTCACTGTCAACGGCGATGCGGGGCTTTACAGCGACGGCATCGCGTTGAGCATCAATCTCAGCCTCGGCGGCAGCACCAGCCCGACGGTGACGATCATCCCCGGCGTGCTCGCGCTGTCGGGCACGTTTGACCTCCAGGTCAACACCACCGGCACCTCGCACTTTGGCGTCAACGCGGACACGATCTTCAACGTCTATGTCAGCGCCTCGTTCAACGTCTTCGGCTTCTCGCTGGCGGGCACCACGTTTGACATCTCGGTGAGCGGCGGGGTCTTCTCGGCCACCGGCCAGGTGGGTTTCAACTTCTTCGGCTTCGTGACCTTTACGGTGGATTTCTACTTTGATTCCAACGGTAGTTATTGGTTTTACGGTAATACCTACGTCCAACTGGGCTCGAACAGTTTCAACATCCACGGCTCGCTAACGGTTGAGTTTGCCAGCAACAGCGAGGTCGGCGCTTACGATTCCTTCTCGAACGTCACCATCTCCCACAATTTTTACCTCCACGTGGACGGCGGCGTCACGGCGTTTGGCTACACCTTCGCCGACATCGGCGCGGACGTGTCCATCAACGGCTCGAACGTGTCCATCTCGGTTTATGTCTCGGTCAACCTGGGCCTGTTCTCAATCGGCGGCACCGTGACCATCAATCTCGGCACCATCAGTCCCCCGCCCGCGCCGCCTCCGCCACCTCCCATTGCCATCCTCAATAATGGCGTTCTGACGCTGAACATTGGCCCCGGCGCGACCCTCCCGGCTTTGCCCAACCAGGACTACACCATTACTTTGGCTGCGGACAATGGCAGCGCACCCGGCGGCACCGAAAATTTGTGGGTCAACGATCCGGGCGTTTACACCGGGCCCGCGGAGTATGCCGGCACGAGCAACTCCGTTTCCGGTGCGCCGGGCGGCACGGTGGAATACACAGGCGTCACTTCCATCGTGGTCAACACTGGCAACAACAACACTTCCATCAACATTGACAACAGCGTCACCATCCCGGTGACCATCACGTCCGGCACCGGCACAAACACTTACGTGACGGGCGGCGGCAGGACCACCATCACCGGCGGCGGCGGCAGCGACACCGTGGTTGGCGGCACCGGCAACGTCACGTTCACCATAAACGGCGGCACGGCGGTGTTTGTCGGCGGTCCGGCGCAGAACGTCATTAACAACGATCCGGGCACGCTCACCGTCGTCCTCGGCGGCGCGTCGTCGCACGACTACAACAATTACGACCTGAACGGCTCGGTTCTCTCCTTCTGGGACACCGGCGGGACGCATTACTCGGACACCATCAACGGCGCCGCGACCATCAATTTGACCACGCCGTCCACCGGAACGGCGGCGTTCACGGTCGAGAATTTCCCGGTCGGCGACTTCAGCCTGACGGTGAACGGCAACGGCAATTCCGGCGCTTCCATTGCCGTCACCAACAACGGCGACCTTGATCTGAACGGCAACACCATCGGCGTGAACGGCGGCAGCCTCACGCTGCAAAGCATCACGAGCGTGACGCTCATCGGCGGTTCGGCCGGCGACCATTTGAACGTGACCAATTCGGCGGACTACGGCACGGTCAATCTCCTGGGCAACGCCGCCGGTGAGAATTTCACCATGAACTTCCAGGGCAGCGGGACCTACGCCGTGAACGTCACCGGCGCCGGCTCGGGCAACACGCTCACCATCAACGGCACGAACTCGAACAACATCTACAACGTCAACGGCAGCCCGGTCACGCTCGGCAACGAAACGGTCAATTACTCCGGCGTGCAGAACCTGGTGCTCAACACCTTCAACGGCACCGATACCGTCAACATCGGCAACACCTCCACCACCACCACCGTCAACGGCGGGAGCGGCAGCGATACCTTCAATATCCAAGCCATCAGCAGCGCCGTCACGATCAACCTCGGTTCGGGGACGAACACGGTGAACGTCGGGACCCTGGCGCCCACCGAGAGCGGCGGCACATTGAACAGCATCCAGGCGCTGCTCACCGTCAACGGCTCCAGCGGCGGCACAAATACGCTTTACCTCGACGATTCCGGCGATAATTCCGCCGCCACGGCCACGCTTGCCGCCAGCAGTCTGGCCGGCGTGTTGGGGGCGGGCGGCTCGTTGGATTATTCGGGCATCGCGAATTTCAATCTCTACCTGGGCAACGGCGATCACACGATGAACGTCCAGGGCATGAACGGCGCCGTGAACATTTCCTTGGGCGGCGGCGTGAACCAGATCAACCTCGGCAGCAACGCCGGCCCGATCGTCACCGACCCGACCACCGGCAACGCCGCCAACACCGGCAGCATTCTGGACCGCCTCGTGGGCACGCTCATTTTCACCGGCGCCGGTGACAACACCGTCAATGTGGACGACAGCGGCGGCAACAAGACCCTCGTCGGCGCGATGACGCCGACCAGCATCAAGTTCATCAACCCGGCCACGGACGCCAATCTGATCATGATCAACCTGCCCAACGTGGTCGCCATCAACATGGCGTTGAGCCAGGTTGGCGACACGTTCGTGGTGGCCGACACCTTCACCAGTTCGTCCACGTCCCCGGTGGTGGTGATTGACGGCGACGGCGGCGACGACACGTTCATCGTGCTCGACACGCACGCGGTGATGACCCTCAACGGCGGCGACGGCGCGGACAGTTTCTATAATTTCGGCAACTCGTCCGTGCTGAACCTGAACGGCAACGCGGGGGACGACACGTTCTACGTCTATGCCTCGGTGAGTCAAAACACGACGAACGTGGGGCCGGGCGCGGCGGATTCGAACGGCAACACGGTGTATTCCTACCGCGTCAACGCGCCGGTCAACATCAACGGCGGCACCGGCAACGACAAGGTGTATATTTTTGCCACGGTGCTCAATGATGTGATCACCATCAACGGCGCCCAGGTCACCGGCGCGGGCATTGACGTCACCTTCACCAACGTCGAGCAGTTGGTGGTCGAGGGCTTGGGCGGCAACGACACGTTCTACATCGAGTCCATCACCATTCCGACGACAATTGTCGGCGACGGCTCCATCGTGCCGATCCCCACCGCGGTGCTGAACGCGCTGGGCGTCACCCCGCCGGATTTGACAGGCGGGGCGCCGCCGCCCACCTCGTTCAACGACACCTTCTACGTGGGCTGGCAGGGCGCGTCCTACATCCCGGGCAGCCTGGCGGGAATCGCCGCCCCGCTGACGATTGAAGGCGACAACGGCCCGAATCTCGACGGCACCACGCCCAACACGCCGGGAACGAACGACACGATTTACGTGACTGATTCCGGAGATGTCGCCGACCGGAATTTCACGCTGACTTCCACCACGCTGACCGGCGACGCATTTGGCGCGGGCGGCTTGATGACTTATGATGGCGCGGTTGAGAACCTGAACCTCTATACCGGCGCCGGCAACAATACCCTCACCGTCAACGGCACCGGGACGGCGACGCAAACGAGCATTTATGGCGGCGACGGCAACGATACCTTCGTGGTGAACGATTCCAACGGCGGCGCGTTGGCCAGTCCGCTGGCCCTGTTCGGCGGCCTGAACACGTTCGCCGGCGACACCCTCACCGTGAACGGCGCGCCGGAGGGGAACACCTTCGACCTCACCGGATTCACGATTGACGGCGCGGGCGCGACCATCAGCTACGAACAGATGGAAAAATTGACCATCAATGCCGGCGGCGCGACGACCTTCAACGTCAACGGCGACAGCATTCCGACCTACCTCAACGGCGGCGCGGGCAACGACGCCTTCAACGTCAACAGCAACACCGTTTCGTTGTATCTCACCAGCGGCGCGGGCGATGACACTTACGCCATCAACGCCAACGCCGGCCTGCTGACGGCGACCGGCGACTCGGGCAATGACGCGGGCAACGACAGCTTCACCGTCAACGGCAACAGCGGCACGCTCATCCTGAACGGCGGCGCGGGCAACGACACCTTCGTGATCAACGGCAACAGCGGCGTGCTGACCGTCAACGGCGGGGCAGGGAATGATTCCTTCACGATAAATTCGCTGAGTTCCGCGGCCGCCCTCGACGGCGGCGCGGGCAACGACAGCTTCACCGTCAACGCGCCGCTTTCGGCTGCGCTCACGGTGACCGGTGGCGGCGACTCCGGCGATGTGCTCACCGTCAACGGGACCAGCGGCAATGATTATTTCACGATCAACGGTAGCGCCGTCAGCGGCGTTGGGGCGACGATCAGTTATAGCGGGACCAACCTCGTGGTCAACGGCGTGGCGGGCGATGATACGTTCCAGATTGCCGGCACGTCATCCTTCACGACGCGGGTCAACGGCGGGATTTATGGCAATGACACCTTCAACGTCCAAGCCGCCACCGGGGCGTTGTATCTCACCGGCGGCGCGGTGGGCAACAGCGTGTTCAACTTGGGCAGCCTGGCTCCGGTGGCCGGCGGAACGCTGGCCAACCTCGTCGGGCCGGTGTTCATCGCCGGCGGAACCAACATGTTGCGGCTGATCACCCTGGCCGGCACCGGCGTCAACACGGTCAACCTGGATGATTCCGGAGACGCGGTCGGCAACACGGGCAACTTGACCTCGTCCTCCTTGACCGGGCTGGGAATGGGAGCCGGCGTGACCTTCGTGTCGGTGAACACCATGAACATTTACCTGGGGTCAGGTGACGACACGTTCAACGTCCGGAGCACGAACTCGACAACCGTCACGACGTTGAACGCCGGCGCGGGCGCGAACCTCATCAATGTCGGCAGCCTCGCGCCGGTCCCCGGCGGAACCACGGACGGAATTCAAGGGGCCTTGATCGTGGTCGGCAACGGGAGCGACACGATGAATGTGGACGATACCGGCGACAGCACGGGCCAGGCCGGCACCTTGACCTCCACGACGCTGACCGGCTTGGGCATGGGCGCTTCTGGAGTCGCTTACAGCGGCGTGGCGGTGTTAAACATCAATCTGGGTGCGGGCAACGACACGTTCAATATCCAGGGCACGAACGCGGCGACCGTCACCACGTTGAACACCGGCGCGGGCGTGAATACGGTGAACGTCGGCAGCTTGGCGCCGGCGACCGGCGGCATCGTGGACCATATTCAAGGTGCGCTGACGATCACCGGCTCCGGAGCGGATACGCTCAATGTGGATGACTCCGGGTCCGGCGCCAACAAGACCGGCGCGCTGACGCCGACCACGATCACGGGCCTGGGCATGGGCGTTGACGGAATCATTTACACCGGCATGGGCGCGCTGAACATCAGCCTGGGAAGCGGCAATGACAGCTTCACGGTCAATGAAATCAACGTGCCCACGATCACGACCCTCGACGGCGGTTCCGGCACCGACACGGCCACGCTCAACTTCGCCCAGGATTTTGCCGGCACGGTCACGCTGCTCGGTTTCGAGAACGGCACGTTGACTGTGGGACGCGACTTCCTCGGCACGCTGAGCGACACCGCTCCCGGCGGGTTGCAACAAGTGACGATCGGGCGCAATTTCCTGGGCACGTTGACGGCCGGAACAATCTCACTGATGACCATCGGCGGCGCCGCGACGGGCCGGATCTTCGTGGATTCGATGGGGACGCTTTATGCTCCGGCGGACACCGGCAATCTTCTGCTCGACATCACCCAAGGCGGGGTCCGGCGCCAGATCGTGGCCACGCCGGTGACGGGCACCACGATGCCGGCCTCGGTGGTATTCTCGCTCGTCTATGACGGCGCGTCCGCCACCAGTCCGCAGTTGGCCATCCGGGTCACCAACGGGTCGCCCGCCACCAGCGCGGACGACGTGCGATTCGATCTGTCGCTCGTGACCTTCAGCACCACCGCCAAATTCAATCTCTCGCGCGCTGACGCCAACGGCACGTCCGGCTTGCGCAACATCGCGGTGGACGGCGACCTGCTCCTGACGGTCACCGCGCCGGAGAGCGCCTACATGAATTACGCCGGCGGCATGGGCGGCGGGGTGTATTTGCCGCAGGACAACCTGACCGGCGTCGAGGTGCGGGACGACGCGAAGGTGGGCAGCGTGACGGCGCTTTCAATCATGGGGGTGGCATTCGCCACGCTGACCGGCAGCAATGGCACCCAATTGGCCACCACGCTCAACGGTCTTGGCGCTCAACTCATGATGAACTCCAGCACGCAAATCATCCTGGCGGTGGATGTCTTCCGAGTCCGGTTCGGGGAGCATGCCAAGGTGGTCCTGTTCATGGATTCAACCAATGACGGACATCTGAACGATGCGGACGTGATCTTCGCGGACCAAATCGTGGATAACGCCTCGGTCACGGCCATCGTCACCATGTTCGGTCCGACCGGACCGGGTGGAAAACAGTCTTACCTCCAGTCCATCCAATTCATTGGTGACGGCGGGTCGGTTGACACGACACTGCCGTTTGCCGCCACGGGTTCGATCACCAGCACCGGTGCCGTGGGCGACATTTACCTGCGCGCGGGGACCGGCATTGCCAATGTTACCGCCGCGAGTTTCTTCGGCAACGTGGACTTGTTCGGCGGGACGCTCACCGGCACGTTCCAAAGCACCTCGGCCGATATCGGCAGGGCCAACATCAACAGTTCCGGCCAAATTATCGGTGTGACCGTCTTCAACGCCAATTTCGCCAGCACCGCCAGACTGATCGCGCGGGGGAATCTCATCAGCCAGGTCAATTCCGGCGGGGCCATGCTCGGGTTGATCGCTGCCCAGGGGGACATTGGCGTCATCCAGCAAAATGCCGACGGCACCGCCACGGTGAACG
>JAGWMQ010000104.1 GCA_028873125.1 Verrucomicrobiota bacterium
GGCCTTCGGCACAAAGGAATCCTGCGGACCGGCGTAAGTGTCCTCGATCACCGGATACTTTTTGGCCGGGTCAAAATCCTTCGGACGCCAGATCACGCCGTAAATGTCGGTGACACCGTCGCGGCCCTTGGCCACGAACGGCTCCGGCGGTTTCCAGCCCGTGGCGTACAGCGCCCTGGCATCGGCCGATTCCAGTTTGCAGAGGAGTTTGCCATCGTCGCTGCGGCGCAAATCGCTGACCGGCGGCAGGTCCACGCGCGACCAGGTGTCAATGAAAAACCGCCGGTCCGGCGAAAATTGGACCGTGTGCGTGCCGTCGCCTTCGGTGAGCATCTTCAGCCCGGTGCCGTCAAAATTTACCCGGCATTCCTGGAGGTAGTATGGATCCTGGCCCGGCACGATGCCGCCGGCCTCGAACCAGATCCGCCGTTTCTTTTCGTCCACGTAATCCACCCGGCGCACCACCCATTCGCCCCTGGTAATCTGGTTCTTCACCACCCCGCTTTTTGAATCGTAGAGATAAAGGTGGTTCCAGCCGTCGCGTTCGGACATCCAGATGATTTCGTGCGTGTCGTCCAGGTAATCGCAGTAAAACTTGCCGGAGTAATCAATGAAGGTCTTGCTTTCCTCGTTCACGATGGGCCGGACCGCGCCGGTCCGCAGCTTGACCGCCAGGATGCGCAGCGCCTGATGTCCGCGCTGGTTGTAGAGAAACGTGAAGTCCGACGAATCCGGGTCCCAACGCACGTCGGTGATGGACCAAGGATGGGGAAACAGATCGTGCCGGATGGGAATCTCCCTTTTCGTCTCCGCATCGAACAGATGGGGAATGCTAAAGGGAACAGCGTCGCCCGGCTTGAGATAGGGATAGGACGTGAGCTTGGGTTGAAGCTGGTCCTGCGGCGAGGATTCGACCTCATAAACCCGGCGGGTGGGCACCTTGTGGAACCGCATGGCCACCAGATGTCGCGAATTGGGCGACCAAAAGATCTCCGGAACCGGCGCGGCCGGATTGCTCGCGTCATATTGCATGTCCACGTCGCGGGCAAACTCCGCGTCGCGGGCGTAAGTGCGGTCCGGGTTCGCGTCGTAGGTCAACGGCGTTGTCGTCCCAGTCTTGAGGTCGCGCAAATAAAGATTGTCGCCATAAACGTAGGCCTGCCACTTGCCGTCGGGCGACGTGCCAACGGGTCCGGAAGCAGGCGGACGGGCACCGCCGCGCCGGAACCGGCCGAAGCCGCCCCCGCGCCCGCCGATGGTTGCCACACCTGGCTTTGCTTCCGCCTCGAACACGCCGAGCACGAAGCCAGAACGGCTGGTGACCAGCCAGACGTGCCCGGCGAACGTGTGCTGAATCCGGCGTTCGCCCGGCGCGAGACTGCCGTAGGCAATCCGGTTTCCCGCCGGATCCATCCAAAACAAGTCCACCGGCGCCGGCAGTTGGTTCACGAACGTGATTTCCGTTTCCAGCCCGGTCGCTCGTGAAGGATGCGGCAGGCGTCCGACCGGCAATCGCCGACCCTGGGGCGCGTTGTTCGTTTCGGCCCTGATGGCATAGGATGCCAGGTCCAACTTCCAATCGCCCTCCGTTCCGTCAAGCACCACGGACTTGCCGTCGCGCGCGAAATCCAGCGATTCGACAGGCAGACGTTCGGCGCCGACTTCGTGCCCGGTCAATTTCGCCAACGCCTCGGCCAAGCGCGCCTGGTCGAAGGCGGGCTGACGTTTTCCCTGAGGGGCATTGACCAGAACGAATTCCCGTTGGCCTTGCGCGAGGTCGAGACGATACCAGAACTCGTTGGTCCGGCCGCTGGAATCGGCGAACCAGTGCGGCTCGACGCGGTCGCGGAAAACGAGCCTCGGGGAATTGGTGGGGGCGTCCTGGGCGGAGGCGCAAGCCGCCGTCAACAGGCAAAGCGCCCAGCCCAGGATTGAATTCTCGCGGAGCAGGTTCAAGAGAGCTTCTGTTTCGCCGCATCCGGCACGTTGACCTTTGTTTGACCCACGTCCTTGATTTCAACCGTGGTGGTGCGGTCAATGTCCCGCTCATTGTCGTTGAAATTGACCGTGCCCCGCACCCGGAATTCATACTTGGAAAGCGTGCCGTCCTTCACCCAGAATTTCACCGACCCCTTGGCGTTGCTGATTTCCGGACCGTTGCCGCGGCGGGGCCCGAAGCGCAGCATGGATTTGGCCCCCGCCTCGGTCAGATCGCCCGAACAGACGCCGTCGGCTTCCTTGAGGTCCTTCGCGCCCGACACCAGTTCCTGGGCCTGGGCAGCCGGGGTCTTGAAATTTCTGGCCATCATCGCCAGGAACCGGTCGCGGCCGCCGGCGTCCTCCAAATCAGAGAGCGACTGCCAGTCTTCATCTGCCGGTTTCACCGTCCCCTTGTCTCCCTTCAAGACCATTTCGGTCGTGTTGTCACCAAAGCTCATGGTCACGACGGTAAAACCGTCCTTCTCGGTCTTGCCGTCCGTGGGTCCCGGCCGAAAGCGGCTGCCTTCCGGCACGACCACCGTCGTCTTCCAACTGTAATTGGCCGCCTGCGCGAGTTGCTTTGCCGCCGCGCTGACCGCCTCCTTGGGGCTGGCATCCGCGGCGATGACCGACCCTGCCAGCAAGGCCATGGCGCTGATCAACAGGTTTCGTTTCATTGTGTATCCTTTGGTTTATTGGTTTTGGGTCAAATCCATCCAGGTCGTTCCGTTCACGTTCAGCGGAACCACCAACGCACCCCGCTCCACGGCGAATTTCCGGACGGGACGATACGTCCCGATGCCGGCCACTCGCGCGGGCTGGGTCATGTGCAAGCGGGCGTGAGACGTGTAGGGGGTCGCGGCAGAAAAGCCGACGCGCACGGCGTGCGTTTTTGCGTTCAATTGCACCTGGTCAAACGTGCCGGCATCCAGCGTCAACCACAGACCGAGCGGCGCCAGGTAAACGCGACTACGGAAGGAATCGAGCGGTTGGATTTCCACCTGGTCGCCTTGCACTTTCACATTTCCGCCAAAGGCCAGCCAGCCGAACTCGGGATACCGGACCACATAAGTTGCCGTGTTCACCGCGTGGCCGAAGAAATTCGGGCCGTAGTCGCCGGAGTAGGCGTCCCATTTCATGAGCCACGGCGCCGAATGAAAGGCGGCGGCGGCGAATCCGTTCGGATCAATGTTCGAGAGCGGCTGCATCGTGCCGGCATAGCCGATCCGCAGGAGATAAAAGTCATCCGGTTGCCGGCGGTAGGCGGTCAGGACGGGAATCGCGTTGATGCCCGAGCCGTAATGGGAAATCTGGCGCTCCAAGCGTCCGCCCGGCGCGGCGCCGTAGTAGAAATCCCAGTAACGGCGGGCGTCGCCGTTGTAGCCCCAGTTCGGCACCGTCGGCATGTAACCCAGAATGGAATCGAGCGTCACGCGCGCCTTGTCCGCGTAGCCAAAATAATTGCACCAGGCGTACACCTCTTCCTGGCCGGTGGAGTCCCAGGCCATTTCGCTGCCGAATGGGAACGCCTCGCGGCGCCAACGGTCGGCGCGCGCCTTCATCGCGGCCTCCACCTCGGCGGCCTGTGCATTCCAGCCTTCGCGTTTCAAGTCCTTCAACAGCATCAGGAAGATGTCGCCCTCCATCAAACCCATGTTGAGGTAGCCCACGTTGTAATGTCCCCCGGCGTTCCGGCCGGTGAGAAACTTTACGGTCTGGAAGGCGTGGTCGAGGTACCATTGCCAGGGATGGTTGCTCACCAGGCCCGGGTCATTCCGCGCCAGGCGGTACATCGCCCAATAGGCGGCCACCACGTGCGGATAGTTGTAGGCCCGGTCAATTCTCTCCGCGTCGCGCCTGCTCCAACTGGTCCAGCCGCCGTAGTGGATTTCCGGATCGTAATAATGGGGAAACTCATTGGTGTCATGGTAGAACAGGCTCTTGCGCACGCCGTATTTCAGCGGGCCATGGCTATACTGAATGCCGCCCCACAACACCCCGTCCACAAACCGCTCGAATTTTTCCACTTCGTCTTTTTCCGGCTGGCCGAACTCCTTCATCGCCGCCGCCAGCCATGAGCCCGCGCCGCCTTCGTCCTCCAGACCGGCGATCCAGGCGCGGCCATCCTGGGTCACAATCCGGTCGTGGGCGCGGTCGTAAGTCATGATGGACGGACTGCGATGAAACGGATCGCCGGGATCGTCGAACCACTGTTTGGTGAACAGAAAATGGCCCAAGTCCGCCACGGCCTGGGCCTCGGGCTTGATCACGTCGTAGCTGATGGTCTGCGCCAAACCGTCGTCGTAAGTAACGGTCAGCCGTGCGCGCCCCCATTCCCTGCCCCGCAGCGTGTACGCCCGCCAGCCGTGCGGGGTCGGGGGGTTTTTCTTGATTGAAATCGCGCCGTCGGGTTCCACCTTTACCGTTTCGACATCCTTGGAATACTTCAGGAACAACCGCCCGTACAGGTCCATCGGCAGGATGTAGCCGGGAATGCCCACCGCCACGGGCCGGTCGTTTTCGACAAGGGTTTTTTCGATATCCCGGATTTCGGGCGCGACGAGAAATTTAAGGCCGAACGTCCGCGTCGCGCCCGGGGCCAGCGTCGCGCCGGTGGGCGGATTCCATGGCTGGGCGTTCTTCCATTCATTTTCGGCATAGGCCAGGGTCAAGGGCATCCATTCGTAGAATCCCTCGAAGGTCTGGCTGCGCGGCGTGAGGTCGGCAAAAATCCGGGTCGCGTCGGACAAACTGTCCCACGGATTGAGAATCGGATTATACGCTTCCAACGGCGTCTTGCCCTCCGGCACCACGACCAGCGCCGGTCCGTGTCCGTTCAACCGCGTCACTTGCACATAACCCGCGTCCATGCAAATCGCCGGATCCGAAAAGGAGCAGACCTCGTGCGCCTCCGCGAGCGAACGGCCGGTGATGAAATTGTTGAAAATCAGCGGAATGCCCAGCCCCCCAATCTCCACCGGTTGGACCGATTTGTTTTTCAGTTCAAACTTGAGAACCAGTTTGCCGCGGTCCAACACCCATGACCGGATCACTTGAATCGGACAATCCTGCGGCAGCGTCGGCGTGAGGTCGGCGGCGGCGAGCGTGTCGCCCGAGGCCGGGAGGGCGGCGACCGGCCGGCGGTCGGCGGCGGTGGAGTAACTGCGCCATTCGCCGGCGCCGCCCGGGCGCAGGCGCAGGGTCAGGTCGCCCAATTGGAAGTAATGATCGCCCGCTCGTTTTTCGAGCTGGTCGGCCGGCGTAAAATCGAAACCGCCGGCGCCCTTGGGTTGCAGCGCGGCGACCGTCTGCGATGCCCTCACCAGCTTCAACTGGAAATCAGGCGTATCGAAAGCCAAGAACCCCTGCTCCAGACCCAGCGGAGTCGCCGCCACGCCCGGCAGTCCCGACAGCAAGCCGGAAGCGACCACCCAGACCATGAGACCGGCGCGACAAAAAAAGGATTTGGGCATGGTCAGATTTCGCGTCGTTTATCAAAACCCGCGCGACGGCTTGTGGGCCGTCGCGCGCTTTGGAGGCGGCAGAATATGAAGAATTGCCATTTCCGCCAATGTCCGAAATGCACCCGGAACTATTCAAATTCATCCACCTGCCGGACGCCGACGGCCCGGACGAAAGCAATCCGGCGCCCATCTCCTTTTCTGAAACCTCGCTCATGCTCGAAATACACAGTCAGCTATCCAATTTCATCCTTTCCGCCAAAAGCCACTTGCGCGGTGGAGGAAATCGCGCATTGTGTCCCCCGGCATGAGGCCATCGGCGGTTCAACGCATCCGCATCATTGATTCGCATACCGGCGGCGAGCCGACGCGCGTCGTCCTGGATGGCGCCCCCGACCTCGGACCGGGGCCGCTCGTCCAGCGGCGGGAGCGGTTTCAACGGGAACACGACCGCTTCCGTTCGGCGGTGGTCAACGAGCCGCGCGGGTCGGATGTGGTGGTCGGCGCGCTGCTCGTCGAGCCGGAGGACGCCGGATGCGCCGCCGGCGTCATCTTCTTCAACAACGTCGGTTTCCTTGGCATGTGCGGGCACGGCGCCATCGGCGTGATCACCACCCTGGCCCATCTCGGACGAATCAAGCCCGGCCAGCATCGCCTCGAAACCCCGGTGGGCGTCGTCACCGCCACACTGCTTTCCTCCGGCGAGATTTCCGTGACCAACGTGCCCGCCTGGCGCGCCCAAAAGGCCGCGACTGTGGACGTGCCCGGCTTGGGCAAGGTCGTCGGCGACGTCGCCTGGGGTGGCAACTGGTTCTTTCTCGTCGAAGAACACGGCCAGCAACTTTCGCTCGCGAACGTGGACAGGCTGACCGACGCGGCCTGGCGCATCCGCCAGGCCGTGAACGCGCAGGGATTTCCCGAAGTGGATCATGTCGAACTCTTTGGCCCGCCGACACAGCCCGGCGCCCGTTCCCGCAACTTCGTCCTGTGCCCGGGCAGGGCCTACGATCGTTCGCCCTGCGGCACCGGCACCAGCGCCAAACTCGCCTGCCTGGCCGCCGACGGAAAACTGGCCGAAGGCGCCGTGTGGACGCAGGAAAGCATCATCGGCAGCACCTTCCGCGGCCAGTTCCGCTGGCTGGACCGGGCCGCCGGCAAAGTGGAGCCCACCATCACCGGCACGGCCTTCGTGAACGCGGAAAGCACGCTGCTGCTGGACCAAGCCGATCCGTTTTGCTGGGGAATCCGGTGACTGTGAGCAAGCGCGTCCTCATCATCGGCGGCGGCGTCATCGGGCTGTGCTCGGCCTATTATTGCGCCCGGCGCGGTTTCGACGTGACCGTGCTGGAGCGCCAATCGGCTCAACGCGATGGCTGCTCGTTCGGCAACGCCGGCATGATCGTGCCGAGCCATTTCGTGCCGCTGGCCGCGCCGGGCGCCGTCGCGCTGGCCTTGAAATGGATGGCAAATTCCGCCTCCCCGTTTTACCTCAAGCCGCGGCTTTCCTGGGATTTGTTCAGTTGGTGCCTGCGCTTCTGGCGGGCGTCCAACGCGGCCCACGTCCGTCGCGCCGCGCCGCTCCTGCGCGATTTGAGCCTGGACAGCCGCGCCGCCTACGAGGGACTCGCCGCATCACTTGGCGAGGATTTCGGCCTCGCAAAAAAAGGACTGCTGATGCTCTGCAAGGAAGCCCGCACGCTCGACGAGGAGGCGAAAACCGCTGAACTGGCGTGTTCGCTCGGCATTCCTGCCGAAGTCCTTGATGCAAAGCAAACGGCGGCGCGCGATCCGGGCGTGCGGATGGACGTGGCCGGTTCGGTTTATTTTCCGCTGGACTGCCACCTGGTTCCAGGCCGTTTCATGGCCGGCCTGGAAACCAAACTCCATGAACTCGGCGTAAGATTCGTCTGGGACGCGCCGGCGCTGGGCTGGCGGGAAAAAGGCGCAACTCTCACCGCCGTGCGGTCCGCTCATGGCGAACACGAAGCCGGCGAATTTGTGCTGTGCGGCGGTGTCTGGTCGGCAGAACTCGCGCGCGAACTTGGCTTGCGCCTGCCGATGCAGGCCGGCAAGGGCTACAGCCTCACCCTGCCCCGGCCTCGGCAACTGCCGCAAATTTGCTGCATCTTCAGCGAGGCGCGCGTGGCGGTGACGCCGATGAACGGCGCCCTGCGCTTTGGCGGCACCCTGGAAATCGCCGGGCTGAACGAGGACATCAACCCCGTGCGCGTGCGCGGCATCCTCTCCGCCGTGCCGAAATATTATCCGGACTTTCGCCCTGAAGATTTCGACGGCGTCCGGCCCTGGTGCGGCTTGCGTCCCTGTTCGCCGGATGGCCTGCCGTTCCTCGGACGCACCAGGAAATTTGCCAACCTCGCCATCGCCGCCGGCCACGCCATGATGGGCATGAGCCTCGGCCCGGTCACCGGCAGATTGATCGCCCAAATTCTTGCCGGCGAAAGACCCGCGTGGGACCTCAGCCTGCTTTCACCGGACCGATTTGGTTGATCTGGAGGAAAATGAACGTGAACAAATCAGACATCAAATGGCAGGGCGTCATTCCCGCCATGACCACCGAATTCAAGCCGGACCTGGGCGTGGACCACGTCGCCGCCGCGCGACACGCGCGATGGTTGATGGACAACGGCTGCGCCGGCGTCGTCGCGCTCGGCTCGCTCGGCGAAAGCGCCACGCTGCGGTTCGACGAAAAGGTGGCAATCCTGAAAACGCTCGTCGCCGCGCTCGATGGCCAAGCACCGGTGGTGGCGGGCATCGCGTCGCTGAGCACCGCCGAGGCCGTGGAACTCGCGAAAGCCGCCGCGGACGCCGGCTGCTCCGGCCTGATGGTGCTGCCGCCGTACGTGTATTCGAGCGACTGGCGCGAGATGAAGGCGCACTTGCAGCCGGTGATTCGCGCGACGAAGCTCTCGTGCATGCTTTACAACAACCCGGTGTCCTACAAAACGGATTTTCTGCCGGAACAAATTGCGGAACTTGCCGAGGACAATCCGAACCTGCAGGCGGTGAAGGAATCCAGCGCCGACGTGCGCCGCGTGACGGCGCTGAAGGCGCTTTGCGGCGACCGGCTGGCGCTGTTCGTGGGCGTGGACGATTTGGTTGTCGAGGGGGTGCGCGCCGGTGCGGTTGGCTGGATCGCGGGGCTCGTGAACGCGTTTCCACGTGAGTCCGCGGCGCTTTGCAATCACGCGATGCGCGGTGAGAGGATAAAGGCAGATGAACTTTACAAATGGTTTTTGCCTTTACTGCGGATGGATGCGGCGCACAAATTCGTGCAGCTCATCAAACTCGCGCAACAGGAAGTCGGCCGCGGCAGTGAACGCGTCCGCCCGCCGCGCCTGACGCTCGCCGGCGCGGAGCGCATGGCGGCGCTGGACACGCTCAGGGCCGCGCTGGCAAACAGGCCAAAATTGTAGCGGCGCCGGGCGGGCACCGCCTCGCGCTGATCGCGGCGGCCGCAGACGGCTGCTGAATTGAAAAATATGAAACTCGAAGGTCTCTCCATCATCGGCCAGAGTCGGGCCAGGCCGGCAGGCAAGCCGAAGCCCGCCGTCAACCCGGCAACCGGAACAACGCTGGAACCCGGCTATTTTTGGGCCACGTCCGCGGACGTGGAGCGCGCCGTGCAACTCGCGGCAGAGGCGTTTGTTGAATTTCGCCGCTGGCCCGGCGGGCGTCGCGCCAACCTGCTGAGGCGCATCGCCGAATTGATCGAAGGCCATGCCGCCCTCATCCAGCAGCGCGCAAACCAGGAAACCGCGCTGCCACCGGGCCGGCTCCAGGGCGAAACGGCGCGCACCTGCGGCCAGCTCCGCCTGTTCGCCTCGCTGATTGAAGAGGGCTGGTGGTGCGACGCGCGCATTGACCACGCCGACCCAAATCGCAAGCCGTTGCCAAAGCCGGACGTGCGCTCGATGCGAATGCCGCTCGGGCCGGTTGCCGTCTTCAGTTCCAGCAATTTTCCGCTGGCGTTTTCCGTGGCTGGCGGCGACACGGCCTCGGCGCTGGCGGCAGGCTGCCCGGTGATTGTGAAACCGCACCAAGGGCACCTGGGCACTTCCGAACTGGTCGGACTGGCGGCGCAGCAGGCGGCCCAGAATTGCGAAGCGCCGGAAGGGACCTTCTCGCTGCTGTTCGGTCCCGGCCGAGACGTCGGCCTGGCGCTGGTCAAACACCCGCTCATCAAAGCGGTCGGTTTCACCGGCTCCCGTTCCGGCGGACGCGCGTTGATGGATGCCGCCGCGGCGCGGTCCGAGCCGATTCCGGTTTATGCCGAAATGGGCAGCGTGAATCCGGTCTTTTTGCTCGGGGGGGCTTTGGAGCAGAACGCCGAGACCATCGCGGCCGGCCTTCACGCCTCCGTCACGCAGGGGGTCGGGCAATTCTGCACCAACCCGGGCCTGGTTTTTGTTGAATACAGCGCTGCCGCGCAAATCTTTCTGCAAAAGCTCGAAGGCGCGATGGCGGCCACGCCGCCGGGCACCATGCTTACCGCCGGCCTGTGCGCCGCCTACCGTTCCGGCGTGGAAAAATTCTCCCGGACGGCCGGTGTGCGGCGCGCAGCAAACGTCCCCGTGGAGGCCGTCCAAGACGGCGCGCAGGCCGGAGCGGCGCTGTTCGTCACCGACGTGGCAACATTCCTGGACAATCCGGCCTTGATGGACGAGGTTTTCGGGCCCGCGACGCTCGTGGTGAAATGCGGCGCGCGCGAGCATCTGCTGGCTGCAGCCCGGCAGTTGGAAGGCCAGCTAACCGCCACGATCCACGGCATTCCGGAAGACTTCTCCGCAAATCAGGAACTGATCGCCATCCTGGAGACCAAGGCCGGGCGCCTCGTCTGCAACGGCTTCCCGACCGGGGTCGAAGTCTGCCACGCCATGACCCACGGCGGACCTTATCCGGCGACGGCGGATGGACGTTCCACCTCGGTCGGCACGCGCGCGATTGAGCGATTTGTCCGGACGGCGTGTTATCAGAATTTTTCCGAAGCTGCGTTACCGGACGCATTGAAGGAATCCAATCCGCTGCATCTGTGGCGGCTGGTGGATGGGAACTGGAAACGGCCCTGAGTAGGCGAGGGCAAGCGGGCCGGCGGTGATATTCGATAGGTTCCTGTGCATTTCCTGCATGGGCGGCTCGCGACACACGCGGCAAGATTGTGTTCAACATCAGGTTTGCCGGCTTGAAGCCAGGCTGCTGACGGGATATTTGAAAAAGAGAACTTAGCGTGCGTTACGAACCGATTGACCCCCAGCTTTTCATCGCCAACCGCGAGCGGTTAAGGAGACTGTTGCCGCCGAAGTCCCTGGCGGTCGTCAATGCCAACGACATCCTGCCCGCCAACGGCGACGGCACGCTGGCAATGATACCCAATTCGGATCTGTTTTATCTCACCGGCGTCGAGCAGGAGCAAACCCTCCTGCTGTTGTACCCCGACGCGGACGAGGAAAAGCACCGCGAACTTTTGTTCCTGCGCGAGGCAACCGCCGAAAGCGAACTGTGGGAGGGACACAAGCTCACCCAGGAGGAGGCCCGGAAAATCAGCGGCATCCGCCGCATCCACGGGCTTTCGGAATTTCCGCGGCTGTTCCACCGCCTCCTGTGCGAGTGCGAGCATGTGTTCTTGAACAGCAACGAACATCCCCGCGCCGTCATCGAGGTTGAAACCCGCGAGGACCGGTTTGTGGCGGAGACCATGCGCCGCTATCCGCTGCACGAGTACCGGCGACTGGCGCCGCTGCTGCAGCGCTTGCGAGCCGTCAAAGCCCCGGCTGAACTGGCCCTGGTCCGCAAGGCCTCGGATCTGACCGCCGCCGGATACTTGCGCGTGCTCCAATTCACCCAACCCGGCGTAAGCGAAGCCGGTGTGGAAGCCGAGTTCGCCCATGAGTTCATCCGGCGGGGCGGCCGGTTTGCCTACCAGCCGATCATTGCCACCGGGCTCAACGCTTGCTGTCTGCATTACGTGACCAACTCGTCCGTGTGCCGCGATGGCGAATTGCTGTTGCTGGACGTCGCCGCCGCTTACGCGAACTACAATGCCGACGTGACCCGCACCATTCCGGTGAGCGGCCGGTTCAGCCGTCGGCAAAAGCAGGTGTACCATGCCGTGCTGCGGGTGCTGCGGCAATGCATCCGGGGACTGAGGCCGGGGAAACTGCCCCGGGAATGGCAGAAAGAGGCCGAAAAAATGATCGAAAAAGAGCTGGTGGACCTGGGCCTGTTGAAGTCGCGCGAGATCCGCAGCCAAGACCCGGACCAGCCTGTGTTCAAAAAGTATTTCATGCACGGCGTGGGCCATCCGCTCGGCCTGGGCGTCCACGACGCGGTAAACCCGACCCAGCCGATACAGGCCGGCTGGGTCATCACCGTCGAACCCGCCCTCTACCTGCACGAGGAGGGCTTTGCCGTGCGGCTCGAGAACGACGTGCTGGTGACTGAAAAAGGCCCGGTGGATCTGACTGCCGACATTCCCATCGAGGCGGATGAAATCGAGGCCCTGATGGCAGCCCGGTCCCAAGCGCCCTCCCCGAACGGCCAGACACGGGTGTCCGCCCGCGTCGGACGCGGCCTGGGGCCGGCACGACGTTGGGCACGGTAAGAACGGGATCGCGCCGGTTTGGCGACCGCCGCAAATGGCGGCCTTGATCTGCGAGAGATGACATTTATCAATGTGCCTATGCACATGACTCAACCTGGCTCAATCGGACCCAACCCATTGTGGTTTGGCTTGACGTAACTTGCCAAGGTGTTGTGGTTGGTTGAGTCATGTGCATAGCCCTATTTATCAATTATGAGCAAAGCCGCGCCGCCGGTGATTGCAATCCTGGCACTGATGGCAGCCGGCGCCGTCCCGAACTGCGCCCTGGCCGCCGATGGAACCGCGGGCCAAGGCACGCCCGAAATCACCGCCTTGAATCCGGCGGAGCAGGGCTTCTTCACCAAAGAATTGATCTGCGACGACATTCCCATCAAGGCGCCCGCGGTGGTGGAAAATCGGGCCATGTATGAGGCGTATCGTCGGATTTCCCGGCAACTCCAACACCTGCTGATGGTGGCCTCCAACCTCGCGGCCTCGGGCGTTGAAGTGCATATCATCGGCCGGCATCAGGTGACCTCGGACCTTCCGGAATTCCGGCATCTCAAAGGCAAACCCCTGCCGGAGTATCACGGAGAAACCATAGACCAACGGACGCGCGGCATGGGCGGACGGCTGACGTCGGTCGGCGAGGAGAACCTGCTCAAGCTGAAGGACGACCATTATTACGGGCGCGACATTCTCGTGCATGAGTTCGCCCATGCCATCCGCCAGTATGGCATCCCGCTGAACGTCGTCGAACGGTTCAACCGGCAATATGGGCGCTCCCTGGCCAAAGGGCTTTGGAAAGGCGCCTACGCCGGATCCAACGCCGACGAGTATTTCGCCGAATTGACGATGTGGTACTTCGGCACGCGCGGCGATTTGGGGATGAGCCCTCCCAAGCCGGCCAACGGCCCTGAAGGTCTCAAGCGGTACGATCCGGGAGCCTACAAGTTGTTCGACGACTTTTACCGCGGGCGAATCCCGATCGGCCGGATTGCGCCTGGCGGACATTCGTGGACCGCGGAATCCGATTCCACCAACCGGCCACCGGAAATCCGCGTCAAGACACAACGTTGACTTCTGCCTGGGGTGGGCCTCTTCGCTGTCTTGGTGCGCCTGGCGACCGCCGACACGACTCTGCCCGGAGTTCCACTTTAAACGCTCCCGCGCCGATCGGAAACGCGCCCCATGAGCCTGGGCTGCGCCACTTGAGTTCGTGCAGGGAACCAGGCGCGGCCCAGGCCTGTCCCCTCGCCACGGCACACTGACGCTGTTCGCGGCGCTGGACTATTTGGAAGGCAAAGTTCTGGCCCACAGCACGCAGCGGCATCGGCACCAGGAGTGGATTCAATTTTTGAAAACGATTGATCAGGAGGTGCCCATTGATTTGGAGATTCACCTGATCTTGGATAATTATGCCACGCACAAGACTCCACAGGTCAAACGCTGGTTAAAACGACATCCCCGTTTCCATCTGCACTTCACCCCGACCAGTAGTTCTTGGCTCAACTTGGTCGAGCGCTTCTTCCGAGACCTGAGCCAGGACGTGGTCCTGCCAGGAAGTTTTGGCAGCGTGCAGGAACTCGAAGAGGCGATCTTCGGTTATCTGGATGAACGCAACTTGGCACCCAAACGCTACGTCTGGAAAGCCAAGGGGGAGGAAATCCTGGCGAAGATCAAACACGCACGCGAGCGCCTCAATGAAATAATTAAAAGGACTTAGAGCTTATCCGTAAATAATAATTGACGTGCTTTTGAGATTTTGCCATGTTTAATGCATGCCAAACGTGCCATCGTGGGAAGTTTCCGACGGGCTCTGGTTTCGCGTTGAGCCGTTGCTGCCAGTG
>JAGWMQ010000105.1 GCA_028873125.1 Verrucomicrobiota bacterium
GGCGGAAAACGGGTTGTCGCGCGAAGATTTTCCAGGAATGGACGCGTCACTGACCTGCAGCGGGCGACGGGAATGCCATTTACAGAGCCGGCGAGGAAATTCGAGCCGAAAAAACCCGACAAGCTATTCATCCGCAGCCGCCGCGTCCCAACACTCGCTTGTTTTGGGACTAGGTCAAACATCGCAGACGTTGCTGCTCCCCAACGTGGCTTACGGTGATGCCGGCAGCTACTCGGTGCGCGTGGGCGCCGGGAGCCAGACCACCAATTCTATTCCGACTACCCTCGTCGTAATGTCATCCGGTGTCATCAGTGGCGTCCCGATCGGTTTCAGTAGCAATGGCGTGGGCTGGACGACCAACCAGGGCGGCACCAATTATGTCTCCCCATTTGTGACCAATGGCGTGCTGACCTTGACCGACGGCGCTGGCAACGAATCGCGGAGCTTCTTCTTCAACTATCCACAGTATATTGGAGCGTTCAAGGCATCGTGGACCTATCAGGACGTCACAACAAACGGAGCCGACGGCACCACCTTCTGTGTCCAAAATGATCCCCGGGGACCAACGGCTCTTGGATCGGGTGGGGGCTTCTTGGGTGTTGGCTTGGCAATACTAGCGCGCTTGTCGCCCCCGCGATCGCCCCAAGCGCCGAACTAGAGTTCAATGTCTACAGTGGCAGCCCCTTGGGTTACACGTTACTTACAGAAGGTCTTACGGGAGAAGGTGCGAACAACGACGGCTACACCACGCCGGGAAACATTAGCTTAGGCAGCGGCGATCCTATCAATGTCACCCTTTATTATGCCAACGGAAACCTGGCGATAGCGTTTAAGGACACCGCGAACGGTGTCACTTTCAGTACCAACGTGAGTGTTGATCTGCCCAGCGTTGTTGGCGGGTATACTGCCTATATTGGGTTCACAAGCGGTGACGGCGGCGCCGCTTCCACTCAAATCATCACCAACTTCGTATTCTACGGGCTTGTGCCGGATTAAGCCACTCGGATGAGCGGCGTCGGCAGAGGTGTAGAATCGCCACCGCACAAAATGGGGAGCGGGAGAAGGTTCAAGCTGAAAAAGCCTGAATTTGCCTCCACCACGAAAACCATTTTGGAATTGTCGCACCAGGTTCCAGGGCGGCAAAACTGTTTTCCAAACCCTTTTCGCAGCGGACGAAGAGCAATTTCAATGGCGTTGTTGCCGAACACAAACGGCACGGCGCCGTTCTTTGATTCCGCCATGACCAAAACCAGCGCGCGAGTTTCCAGAGCAGTGTTGCCGTGAGCCAGTGGAATCTGAAGCACCGCCTGAAGTGCCGGCTTGCAGCCGGCTTTCTGTTTGAATGACCTGCCAAGCCGATTAAAAATCGGCGCTCCGTCATTCCGTGGCGCGAATCCATGGCCCGTTTGGAGCGTGGGGCGATGACGTTGCCAAAAAGCAATGCCGTCGTGATGGACGCGAGCCACGATGCCTCTGCGTTGCGCCCGGGTGTTGAAGCGCGGATGTTTGAGAAAACGGCGCAAGACATGCGCGGCGTCATCCGCCCGCCCGTCCAGCCACGCCACGCCATGGGCCGGATGACACAGCGAGGCGGCGAAGAAATCCCAGTCCAGAGTCATGAAGCTCACGCCGCGATGTATTCGCCCAATTCAACGCGTTCGGTGGGCTGGCTGCCGTTTTTCATTGCTCAAAGCAAAACTGCGCCGCGTGGAAATGACAAGCATTCGCGGGACCGTTGTTGAAAACGAACCATCGCGCGCAATTTCTGGATGCCGCCAGGCCCATTCCGGCGCGCGGTTTTATCGGGCGGTGCTGCCGTGAACGCAGGTTTTTGGGGTTATCGGGCGCAGAATGTGCCTTCCGGTTCCTTTGAATTTGCGCTCACGCGAATTGGGTCCCGTTTGATCAAGCCAGGACCAAACCCTGCGAGGTGAGGGGCTGGAAATCCTTCGCGGACGGAGCGCCGGTTTGGAACCGGCTTGCGGGCAACGGGTGTTTGCGAAACGGCGCTCCGTGCGCGGCGGTTGTGCCAGGCGGCGCTGCCGTAAATTGCGGCCTGGTTGGTGTGAACTTGAATTCCGCCAGCGCGGTTGATATTTTAGCTTCTTGAACATTATCGCGTCATGGAGAACAGGATCGGCGATTGGCGTCGAAGGGGTTTAGATCGGCACGCACGAAGCCTGCAATAAAAATTTGTGAGTTGAATGTGGATTCCGCGTGACCCAACCCGCAGAGGCCGTGGCGCGCGGAAATTACAGTGGCATCCGCGGAGCGGTCGTGGAGAGGTTCGATGAGTTTCCAATCGCGCACCGTGACCTTGAACCTAACGCCGATAGGGCACTCCACTCCGTGCGCGGCGTTCTTTGCAATTGCGGCGGCCAGAGGAGTGGCCGCCCTACCAAAATCAGAGGACGTTACCCGGCCACATGGCGCCGGTTGTCGCCGCAGTTGAATGCATTAGCGGCGGGCGTTGTAAGACAAACCATCACGGTTCAAAAACACGACATACATGTCGCCGGTCCGGCGTGGCGAACCGTCGGTGTCGGAGCCGAGGGTGAGGCTCTCGTCATCCTGAAGACGCCGCTCATAAATTTTCATGGTCTCACCATTGACGGCAAGGGATAATTTTGTGGGATGAAACTGGAGCTCAAGCCAGTCCGGCAGCGGCAGGCGTGCGTCGTGCGCCACATAGACGGTGGTTCCGCCCGCCGCCGCGACTTGCATCAAGTCCGCCGACTGATAAAGCCGGTCCGCATCGGCGGATTGGATCCAATCGGCGCCCGCCAGCGCCTTGGGCAGGTCCTGGAAGACATAGTCGCGGTCACAATAAATGTTCCGGCCATTCGTCGCGTCCTTCTCCACGTGAACCAATTCCGTCGGGCCGGTGTAACTGAAACTCTCCGTGAACCGGCCCGCCATCGCGGCGTTGGTTGAAGCGGCCGTCACGGTCATGGGCGGCGTCGCCGTCTCCAAGCCGCTCCAATTCGGAGGCGCGGCGGGCAACGCGGCCACCGGCAACGCCGGCAGGATCCGCGAATACCCCTCCGCGACCGGAAATGGATGGGAAATGATTTCAATGCTGCCGGATTTCAGGCCCGGGCAGGCGGCCGTCACCGTGATCACGCCCGGCTCGAGCGTGGACCGCACGGCCACCCGGTTGATGCCGCATTCCAAATCGAGGCGCTTCTTGTTAATGGTGCCGGGTTGTCCGCTGTCGTAACCGCCGCGCCAGATGGCCGGGCCGGCGCAGGTGAAATCCACCGGCTTTTGGAACGTCGGACAGCGCTCGCCCTTGGCGTCCACCGCCTCCGCGTCAATCAGCGCCACGTCCGAGCCGTCGGCCCGCAACCCGCCGGGGCCGGTGATTGTTGTCAGCCGCAACGCGACCGGCGGGCCGGCGGTGCGGATGATGTTGGTCGCCACGGCCACGACTTCGTTGCGGGCCACCGCTTCAATTTCTCCCGGTCTCCAAACCACGTTGGAAAAGGTGAACAGGTAGTAGTCGGACCTGTCCCCCCGGCCAAGCGACTTGCCGTTCACAAACAGTTCCACCTGCTGGCAGTTGGACGTGACATACACCGTTTTTTTGTTTCCCGCCGGATAATTCCAATGACCGATGATGTGCACCTGCGGATCGCTGCGGAACAGGGTCCGGCAGACGTAGTAGGCCTGCTTGGGCAAACGCACCCCGTCCACCTCGCCGCTGGCGCGATCCACCTCCGCCGTGTCGCGCCCGCCGCTGGTGGAGTCCGAGAAGAGCCAGTTGCCCCCGCCGCAATGATTGGGCGCCTCGACTTTGTCCACGTATTGGCTGACCTCGTCCAGGGCAAACTGCTCGGACGTCAGGTCGTAGGTCTGGCCGGCGGCCTGCGGATAGCCGAAGTCCGGTGCCGAGTCATTGTCCCATACCCGCCGCGGCGATTCCTCCCGGTCATATTCCCCTTCCACCACCGGCAGGCGCGGCACTTCGTGGCTGCCCTCGGTGCCCAGCGCGATGTCCATATACTCCCCGGTGGTGCGGTCCGCCCGCCGGAACGTCAGGGCGCGTCCGCCGTGCGGGTCATATTCCTCGAAGAACTGGCGCAACTCCTGGGCGTGGGCGCGGGTGACCTTCTGGTTGCCACCTTCCCAGATCAAAATGGAAGGGTCGTTGCGGAAGAAGATCAGCACGTCCCGAAACGCCGCGGCGCGAATTTTCCAGGCCGCGCCCACTGTGTCGGATTCGCCGTCCACCCCCGGCTGGTCGGTGACCAGGCCCAGTTCGTCGCCGACCCGGATCATGCCCGGCCCGCCCGCGCAATGGCCCCAGCGGATGAAATTGCCGCCCGCTTCCTTCATCAAATCCAGCGTGTAATAATGCAGCCAGTCCGGCTGCGCCGTGCCCAGGCCGGGCCATTCGTCGGTCGGGCGCTGGCCCCAGCCGTGCAGCTTCAGGTGATGGCCGTTGATCCAGAAACCGGTCTTGACATCCCAGTGAACGGCGCGGAGGCCCAGCGGCACGGCGCAGGAATCAACGGTTTCATCGCCCGATTGCACGGAGCAGATGACGCGGTAAAGATACGGATAGTCCGGCTCCCAAAGTTTCGGCTGCGCCAGGGTTCCGGAGAGCTTGACGGTGACATTGCCGCCCGCCGCAATGTCTGCGGGCCGGCGCCAGGTGGTCACCGGATTGCCCGCGCGATCCAGAATCTGCGCTTGCACGATAACGCTGGCATTCGTGTGGCACCCGTTTTCCACGGGAATTTCAACCGCAATGTCCGCGGACCTGTCCGAGATTTCCGTCGCATAAACATACGGTCCGGCGGTCTTGAGATAGTCGTAAAGCGGCAGCGAGATGTGCATCGGGTCGGTCAGGCAAAGATACACGTTGCGGTAAATTCCACCCAACGGCGGGTGCCACTGCGGATTATTCCACGGAATCTGGTTGGCCTGGATCTGACTCACGCGGTCGGGCATGGAGCGGTTGACCTCCTTTTCGTAGGCCGAGAGGGTGTCGGCGCTGTCCTGGTCAACGTGACTGATCATGAAACGGTTGTCACACATGACGGCCAGCACGTTGGGCCGCCCGAAGCGCACGCAAGGCGTCAGATCAAACCCGAACGGCACGAACCCGTTCTTGCACGCGCCCAGATAGCGGCCGTTGAGGTACACTTCGGCCACCTGCCGGACCGCCTCGAATTCGACATAGACCTCCCGGCCCCGCAACGATTCGGACAGCGTGAACGTTTTGCGGTACCAAGTGCGGCCGGACCAAAGATTGGTTTCGCCCAGCATCCGGCCCGGAGAAATCTTGTCGAACGAGTCCACGTCATTGTAGGTGTGCGGTGTCGAAACTGTCGCCCAGCCGCAGTCATCGAACCCGGGCTGTTGGGCGCCGGGCGGATCGGCCTTGATGAATTTCCAGTCGGGGTTGAAATTCAGAAGCATCCGTTCGCCGGGCGCCGTTCCCCGTCCCAGAAACAGCAAAGAACAGAGGATCAAAGCGGCGCACCAGCCCCCTTTCGGGAGCCGCGTGCGGTGGTGATCAAGGCTGCGAGGCATTTACCTCAATGGTCGCTGCTTACCATGCCCAACCGCCACTGAACGTTTGTTCTATGGACCTCGTCCGGATAAATCCCGTTGGCCGCTTCGTCAAGGCCGTGCCAACGCATCTGTCGCAGTCACTCAATCTCCGGCGCGCCTTTGATTTTCAGCACGATGGTGGAGGAGATTTGATCGGGCGCGTCCTTCGGCACGGCGAGCGTCACTCCCCCGGAGCCGTTGGCGGCCGCCAGACGTTTGTGCCAGCCAAGAAGATTGGGTTTCAGGAGGTACGCCTTCACAATCTTGTTTTTCAAGCCGGGCACCGGCAACTTCCCATCGCCGGGCCAATCCCAGACGTGCAAATACAGGATGGTGTCGGAGCCGTCGGCCTTTTGCGTGCAGCGGCCCCACGGCAGTTGCGTGGTGAAGGGGCTGGCGGAAGTGCCGTAAATCGCCGCGCCGTTCACCTTCAACCACCGGCCCATTTGCTCGAGCCGCTCGACTTCGGGCTGCGGGATGATCCCGGTGCTGGTCGGGCCGACGTTGAGCAGGTAATTGCCGCCCTTGCTGGCGATGTCAATCAGGTTGTGCAGGAGCGTTTCGGCGCTCTTGAAATCGTGATCAAAGCTTTCGTAGCCCCAGGTGTGGTTGATGGTCATGCACGTCTCCCAATCGTGCCCGGGGATGCCGTTGGGCGGGATGTGCTGTTCCGGCGTCTCGTAATCGCCAGCGAGATGATGCTCGTCGAGGCGATTGTTGATGATCAGATTCGGTTTCAATTTCAGCAGCGGCAAAATTTTTTCGACGCGCTCGTCGGTCATGCCCACGGGCGTGTCGAACCACAACACCGCCGGCACGCCGGGGCCGTAGTCGGTCAGCAATTCCCGGATTTGCGGCACGGCCACGTTCTGGAGGTATTCGTCCATGCTGCCCTCCTGCGCCGGATCCCAGTGATGCTGCGTGTCCACGTCGGTGTCGGGATGTTTGTTGGCCGCCGCGCCGCCGGGGTGATGCCAGTCCTGCGCCTCCGAATAATAAAAGCCGAGCCGGAGGCCCTGCTTCCGGCAGGCGGCGGCCAGTTCCTTGAGCGGGTCGTGGCGCCACGGCGTCGCGTCATAGACGTTGTAATGGTCCACCTTGGTGTGGAACATGGCGAAGCCGTCGTGGTGCTTGGCGGTGATGACGATGTATTTCATGCCTGCGTCCCTGGCAATCTTCACCCATTGCCCGGCGTTGAAGTTGGTCGGGTCGAACTGCCTGGCATATGCGGCGTATTCGGCCACGGGAATGTTGAAGTCGCGCATCAGCCACTCGCCGATGTGATGGGACTTCTGGCCGTGATAAACGCCGGCGGGCACCGAATAAATGCCCCAATGAATGAACATGCCGAACCGCGCCGCGCGCCACCATTGCATGCGCTCGTTGTGGGTCGGGCCGTAATCGCGCCGCCACGTTTGGTAAGCGGGATCATTCGTGTCGGCGGCGAAGGATTCTGCGGTCGAGAGCCAAACGGCGAAGGCCGAAAGGAGCGCCGCCGAAACGGGCAACGAAGGCCGGATGAATTTTTTCATAATTGACGCGTTGAACAAGTCCAGTGAAGGAGACGGTCGCCGGGCAGTCAAGGTTTCCCGACCTGAACATTTGTTCAATGGCTTCGATTGGGGGTTGCGATTAGGGTTGGCCTTCAACTTAGCCGGCACGATGACGCTTGTTTTTCTAGGTTTTCTCCGCCGCCCGACGCGGTGGTGGGGCCTGCTTTGCCTGGCGGCCGCGCCAATCGCGGCGGCCGCAAACTCGTCCGCCTCGCCTGGGCCTGTGAACGTCGCGCAGATGGAACGGACGGAGATTCTGAAAGACGCCGCCGCCGCGCTGACGCAGGCGCCGATCACCATCACGAAATACCGCGCCAAACTCAGCGAAGGCGGTCCGCACGATTATTATTCCAACGGCGATTACTGGTGGCCCAACCCCCACACCACCAACGGCCTGCCCTACGTCCGGCGGGATGGTTTCTCGAACCCGGACAATTTCAACCAGCACCGCGAGTGCCTCCGGCGTCTGCGCGACGCCGTGGCCGCGCTGGGCGCGGCCTACAAAATCACCGGTCACGACCGTTACGTGAAGAAAGCCGTCGAACTGCTCCGCGTGTTTTTTCTCTATCCCCAGACGCGGATGAATCCGAACCTGAAATACGCGCAGGCAATTCCGGGCGTCTCAACCGGGCGCGGCATCGGCATCATTGACACGTTGCACTTGATCGAAGTGCCGCGCGCGATTGAAGCGATGGAGAAGTCGCCGGCGTTTCTGCCGGACGTGCTGGCTGGATTGAAACGGTGGTTCGCCGATTATGTCGGCTGGATGCGAACCAGCAAGAACGGCCACGACGAGGCCAAGGCCAAGAACAATCATTCCGTTGCCTACTGGCTCCAAGTGGCCGTGTATGCCCAATTCATCGGCGACGACAAGCTGCTGCGCGAATGCCGGCAAAGGTTCAAGGAAGTTTTTGTTCCCCGACAAATGGCTTTGAACGGCAGTTTCCCGCGCGAACTGGCGCGCACCAAGCCGTATGGTTACTCCATCTTCCAACTCGACAACCTGGCCACGCTCTGCCAGGTGCTCTCGACGACCAACGACGATTTGTGGACGTTCACGCTGCCGGACGGGCGCGGGATGCGCAAGGCGATGGAATTCCTCTATCCGTATCTGGCCGACAAATCGAAGTGGCCGTACCGGCGCGACGTGCAGGCCTGGGACAGTTGGCCGGCGCAGGAACCCAGCCTGATCTTCGCCGGCCTGGCCTATCACGATCAGAAATACATCGCCCTTTGGGAGCGGTTCAACAATCCGACAAATCCGGAAGTCCGGCGCAACATGGCCATCCGGCAGCCGGTCTTGTGGCTCAACGATCCGGCGCGGACAAAGCAACCGTGAAACCCAGAGTGGAATCGGAAAAGCGGAACCCGCCCCGCGCGGGCGCGATTTTGCGCGCGGTGTTGCTCGCCTTGAGCCTCGCATTTCCGCTGGCTCCGCTCCGGGCGGCGGACACCCCGGAAATCCGCACCCCGCCCGCGCCACCCACGCCGCGCATCAACGGACCGGAGATTTTCGGCGTGCGGCCCAGCCATCCGTTTCTCTACCACATTCCAGCAACGGGCGAACGGCCGATGACTTTTTCTGTGGACGATCTGCCGGCCGGCTTGCAGGTGAATGCCGGGACCGGTGAGATCACCGGCACACTCTCCAAACCGGGCAATTATCTCGTGACCCTGCGCGCCAAAAACCCGCTGGGCGCGGACGAAAAGCAATTTAAAATTATCGTCGGCGAGACCATCGCCCTGACGCCGCCGATGGGCTGGAACAGTTGGAACTGCTGGGGCGGCCACGTGGATCAGCAGAAGGTGCTGGCGGCGGCCAGGGCCATGGCCGATTCCGGCCTCATCCACCACGGCTGGACATACATCAACATTGACGACACCTGGCAGGGCCGGCGCGGCGGACCGTTCCACGCGCTGCAAGGCGACGAGAAATTTCCCGATCTGAAAAGGCTCTGCAACCAGGTCCACGCGCTGGGGCTGAAAATCGGCATTTATTCCACGCCGTGGGTCACGTCGTACGCCGGCCATCCGGGAGGCAGTTCGGAAAATCCCGAAGGCGTCTGGACCAAGCCGGTTGGTCCCAAGCGCGTGAACCGGAACATCCTGCCGTGGGCCATCGGCAAATATCATTTCGCCACCAACGACGCGGACCAATGGGCGGCCTGGGGAATGGATTATCTGAAATACGATTGGAACCCGATTGAAGCGCCCGAAACCGAGGAGATGTATCAGGCGCTCCGCCACAGCGGGCGCGACATCGTGTTCAGCCTGTCCAACAACCTGAACATCAGGAACGCGCCGGCCATTTCCAAGGTCGCCAATTCCTGGCGGACAACGGGCGACATTCGTGACAACTGGTATAGTGTCACCGGCAACGGGTTCGCCTCGCAAAATCGCTGGGCGCAATACAGCAGCCCCGGCCATTGGAACGACCCGGACATGCTGGTCGTCGGCTACGTCGGCTGGGGCCATCCGCATCCCTCCGGTCTGACGCCTGACGAACAGTATTCGCACATCACCCTGTGGAGCCTTCTCGCCTCGCCGTTGCTTCTGGGCTGCGACCTGACCCGGCTCGATCCCTTCACGCTGAACCTGCTGGAAAACGACGAGGTGCTGGCGGTGGACCAGGATTCGCTGGACAAACAAGCCACGCGGGTCGCCGAATCCGGCGCGCCGGTGACGACCAGTGAAGTCCGGCGGGGCCGGCTGGCCCGAAGCCGCAAACTCGCGCCGTTTCAGGTTTGGGCCAGACCGTTGGCCGACGGTTCCCATGCCGTCGGGCTGTTCAATCTCAGCGACAAAACCGCGCCGGTCACCGTCCAATGGTCGGATTTGCAAATTTCCGGCAAACACGAAGTGCGCGACTTGTGGCGGGAAAAGAATCTGGGCGAATTTCACGGCGCGTTCTCGATGCCGGTCGCGCCGCACGGGGCCGAACTGGTGAAAATTGAGCGGTAACTGGCTATGCCGACAAGGCTGACGGAACAAACAATGAAATCGAGCTTTTCCGACAGCACCTTTTGGTTTGGGGAGCGCGCGCGTCTCGCGTGCCGTGCCCGGCGTCGCGCCGGGCACCTCGCCCGCTGGGTTGGCTCGCCTTTTCCTTTGTCCGTTTCGCGCCCGAACCCGTCGGCGCGACGCCGACGGGAACAGCCGGGACGGCTGCGCTCCCCTTCTCTCACTCAATCATTCGGAGTGTTGGCTGGCATGGTGTTGGCCTTGACGCCGGCGCTCTTGGTTCAAGCGGAGACGACGGGGGCGCAAACCGTTTATGTGTCTCCAACCGGCAACGACCGCAATCCGGGCACCGAGGCGCATCCCTTTCGCACGCTCGACCGCGCCCGTGATTGGGCGCGGTCGCATCATCAAAACCAGACCGGCGACCTGACAATCTATATCGAAGGCGGCACCTACCGGCTGACCGAACCGCTGGCGCTGGATGCGCGGGATTCGGGTGGCGGCGGCCATGACGTTATTTATGCCGCTGTGCCCGGCCAGAGGCCCGTCATCAGCGGCGGCATCCGGATCGCCGGCTGGAAACGCGTGGACGCCAAAATGAATCTCTGGTCGGCTTCGGCGCCCGCCGGTTTCACCTATACGCGCCAGCTTTACATCAACGGTGTTCGCGCGGAACGGACTCGCGGGCGGTTGCCGGTCAAACTGACCGAAACCAAAACCGGCTACCTCGCCGATTCCCCGCTGATGGCCGGCTGGCGGAATCCCGGCGACATCGAATTTGTCTATACCGGCGGCAACGGACTTTGGTCGGAGCATTCGGAAGGACTCGGCCCATGGACGGAGCCGCGCTGTCCGGTGGGGGGCATCCAAGGCGCGGCCATCACCATGGCGCAGCCATGCTGGGACAATTCCACCAAGCGCATCCTGCTGCCGCCGTCCTCCGGTTTTCACCGGACGGCGAATCTCGTCGGCCCGGCCAGCATCGGTCGCGAACCGGAATACGTCGAAAACGCCCGCGAACTGCTGGGCACGCCGGGCCAATGGTATTTCGACCGGCGCGCCGGCACATTTTATTACGTGCCGCGTCCCGGCGAGGACATGATTCGAGCCGACGTCGAAGCGCCGGTGTTGGAAAAATTGATTTCCGGCGAGGGAACGGAGTCGGCGCCGATCCACGACATCATTTTCAAAGGAGTGCAGTTCTCCTACGCCACCTGGCTGTTTCCGTCCAGCGATCAAGGCTTTTCGGAAATTCAGGCCAATTACATGGTGACGGGGCCCGACGGCTACGCCACGCAAGGCTTGTGCGACTTGGCGCCCGGCGGGAAATGTCCATTTGGCGACTGGACGCCGACGCCCGGCAACGTGGCCTTCCGCTACGATCATCAAATCCAATTTCGCGGCGACAGCTTTGTGCATCTGGGCGGCGCGGGATTGGCGCTGGGCGACGGCTCGCAAACCGACACCGTCGAAGGCTGCATCTTCACGGACATTTCCGCCAACGGCCTCGAGTTGGGCGGCGTGGATTTGCCGGAAGGCAATGCCGCGCAGGTGACGCGCGACAATCGGATTTGCAACAACCACATTTACAACGTCGCGGCGGAATACCACGGCGGCGTCGGCCTTGATGTCGGCTACGCGCAGAACACCGTGATTGCGCACAACCAACTCGATCACCTGCCCTATGCGGCCATCTCGATGGGCTGGGGCGGCTGGCCGGACAAGATTCACCGCGCTGGCGTGGCGAACAATTCGCGGAACAACGTCGTCGCCGGCAACCTGATTTTTGACCACCTGCAGTTGCTGGCGGACGGCGGCGCCATCTACACGCAGGGACTGACGGGACCGTCGCTGGCCAACGGCGAGAAAATCATCGGCAACGTCATTTACAACCAACTGGGGTCCGGCCACGGCATATATACCGACAACGGCTGCAACAATGTCACGGCGCGAAGCAATGTCATTTTCAACGTCAACTTCGACGACTGGGGCAGCCGCCACCGCGACTACTACGACGACCACCGCGGCACGGTGTATGACGCGTTTGATTTTGAAGACAATTGTTGGCAGCAAGGCGGTCGGGATCTTTCGGCGGGAAACGTCACGCTGAAGCACAACCACATCATCAGCGCCTTGGACCAGGCACCCCAGACCATTCTCCAGAACGCTGGTCTGCAACCCGCCTTCAAAGACATGCTGAACCTACGGTTCGGCCCGCCCGCCGCGCCGGAACCGCCCAACCGGGTGGCGGCGGCTGCGGGCAATGGTTTCGCTTATGTGGCATGGAATCCGCCAATCTTTGACGGTGGAGCGCCTGTGGAATCCTACACGGTCATTTCATCCAGAGGGGACCGTGCAACCGTCGCGGAAGCTGATTTTCGAGCCAATGGTTATGTCAAGATGACCGGGCTTGCCAACGGTCAGGACTACCGGTTCGTGGTCGAAGCCCGCAACGCAAATGGCGTAAGTACGCCATCGCTGCCGTCGGCAACGGTGGTTCCCGCGGCTAGGCCAATTCAACCGCCGCTGGCTCCGTCCAAAGCCTTCGCGGAACCGGGCGACGGCATGGCCAGCGTTCATTTTCAAGCGCCAGGAGAAAACGGCGGCAGCCCGATCATCGCCTACGTGCTCACCGCCGAGCCGGGCGGGCGCAAACTCACCGTCGTCGGCCGTTCGGTGCTGACGTTGGCCGGCGGCCACACGACTTTTCGGGTGATGGACGGCCTGAAAAATGGACAGGCCTATCGGTTTGAAGTGCGCGCCGTCAACGCTGCAGGCGAGGGGCCGGCGATTTCAACCCGCTTCGTCACGCCAGACGGAATTTTTCCTCGTCCTTAGCGGGGGCGGCGCAATCTTTTTCTGTAATTCGTCGAGTATCAAACTGTGGGTTGGATTTAGGGAGGCAACCTTTGTTTTTGACTGGGGCATGAGCAGCCGCATCAACTTGGCGGCGATGACCCAAGCCAAGCTGGGCTATGTGACGAGGCTCTCGGCGACCGGCCGTTGATAATTGGGGCCGACGGCACAACCTCCGGCTAAAGCCGCCAGAAACGCCAGGAGCAGTAAACGATTCGGTTTCATAATTGATTTCCTTTCAATGGGCCGCCACCGGGCCGTGAAATTTTACATGCTTGAACAACAACGCCGCCACCAGACACGCGAAGCACAGCAGCGTGAACCAGCGAAAATTATCGAGGTAAGCCAGCAGATTGCCTGCGTGAGCAGCGTGTGATACATCGAACCCACGGCCAGCCGATGCGCGGTGAACGGGACAGCACCATGCCCGGCAAAGGCCCTCATCATGGACTGAATGCTCGATTGGTATGTCGTGTCGTAGGGCGTCAAATCCACCACGAGGGTCGTCTGATGTTCTTGCGCTGTCCGCGCGACGAGCGTGGTCACCATCGAAATGCCGACGCTGCCGCCGACATTGCGCATGAGGTTAAAGATGCCGCTGGCAATGCCGATCTGTTCCGGCTTGAGCGCGCCGAGCGCCAGCGTGTTCAGCGGCACGAACATGAACGCAATCGAGACGCCGCTGAAGAACAACGGCCAGAACAGAACCCACGGCGTCAGGTCGAGGGAAAGGTGCGCCAGCACGTAGTGTAGTGTATCGTAAATAGCTAGACATATTATCTCCGCTTTTTGCGCTTTTTCCTTTTGGACCAGCCGGGTTTGATCCCTTCCAACCGCGGGCGTGCCCGCTCAACTTTAGCCATGATCTTCTCGACCGTCGCCGTCCACACGAAC
>JAGWMQ010000106.1 GCA_028873125.1 Verrucomicrobiota bacterium
ACACTCTGACACCACCGCCCTTGGGCTGTCTACGGCCTAGGTCTTCCCACACGACTGACGACCGCCCGCTCACTCAAAATCGCCAACAAATCGCCACCCGCCGTCCCGAAAAAAATCCAAATCCCCCGAAATCTGCGAAAGTCGGGTTAGACAAGCGGCTGCCCGATCAGGTTCCCGCCAAGGCCGCGCGCACCTGCTGGCCGAGGGCGTCGGATGAAAGCCAGCCGTCGTGGTGCCAAAGAATCCGGCCCGAAGACGAAGTAAGCACGAACCACGGCAAGTCTTGGACGCCATACCCATCGCTCAACCGGCCTTGGATGTCCTCGACAATGGCGGTGTGGGTCGTCACCGCCAGCCGGTCGAGCAGTCGCCGGGCGCCGGCGGCAGAAGCTTCGGTCGGCAGCGCATCAACCGCCACCGGCGATGGCCAACCCTGTTGCCGCGCCGTAGCCGCGTAGTGGTCCAGGACGGCGAGTTCCGCCGGCAGATTCGTCTCCTCGTCGAGCCATCCGGCGAAAAAAAGGAGCAGGTGAGGATGTGCCGGCCCCAAGTCAATCGTTTGCCCGCGCGGTCCAAAGGTCGGCAGCCGCACCAGGTTGGTCGGGCCGAGTGGCGGGATGAAGCGCAACGAGACGTCGTGGCGCACGGCCGGATGCCCTGTGCCACCGACCAAGCAACGTTGGCATACGCGGCGAAGCCACCCTGGTTGTAGGAGCCGCTGAATTCCACACCATAAATCCGGCCCTTGGCATAGTTGAACGCTGACAAAATCAACGTCTGCCCGAACAACCCGTCGTCGAGCTGATCCTTCGCCGTTTTGTAATAACCATCCACGCCGAGCCGGAGGTGCTTCGTGACTTGTTGTGAAATGCCGGCGTCGAAATAATTCGCACGCTCGGCTGTCACCGAACTGATCCCGTTGGTGACGGATGATGCGTTTGACGTGCCGTTGAACTCGTTCACCGTCTCGGTTGATATATTTTCCAGCGGCGGTGGAGTGAAGTAACGTGCATAGCCGGCGTGCAACGTTGTTGAGTCTGTTGGCTTATAGACGACGTTGACCCGCGGGCTGGGCTGGTTGCCTTTATAGAACGAGGAATAATACTCGTCAAACCGCGCGCCGTAATTGATGGTGACTTCGGGCAGGATCTTCCATTCGTCTTGCAAATACACGCCGGCAAACAGCGCGTGGGAAACACTATTGTCCGGGATGGGGTAAGCCGGTCCCGCCGGGTTCCCGCTGCCATCCACAGGGAAAACCGTGGTGGTGCTGTCGGCGGACAGATATTCATCCAGCAACATCATGCCGGCGCGAATCGTGTGCTTGTCGCCAAGCGCGTAGCTAGCATCGGCTTGTAGGCCGCCGGAATACAGATCGCGCTTCACGTCGCTGGCCACGCCATTGAAGTAAAGGTCGCCGACCGGATCGGGCGTGAAATGGACGCCGCTCATGCGTCCGTAGGCCGCGACTTGATAGTTCAAATCGCCCGCCGATTGCTGGTAGGCCGCGATGCCGTAGTAATTCTGTTCGTTTTGATTTTCATTCAGGTTCGACGAATCGAAATTCGTCGTGGACATTTGCGATGACCATTGGGTGCTGCCATCGGGCGAGGTTCCCGGCGGCAACCCAGGGGTGTTGGGCACCTGGAAGTCACTGTAAGACGCGCCGCCCATGAAACTCACCCGGCTGGTGTCGCTCAAAATGCGCGACGCATAGACAAACGCCTTGTATTGTTCCGTCTGGTCATGGATGGCATTCTTGCTCGGCGTCGGATTTTGAATGCCGAGGCTGTTCTGGTTAAAACTGCCGTCCACAAAATAATCCCATTTTCCCTGCCGACCGCCGTAGTCAAAACTCGGACGGAAAGTGTCGTAGCTGCCACCATACAGGTCGAACAGGCCACCGGGCGCGAAGCCGCCGGTCCGCGTGCTGATGTCCACGACGCCCGCCGTGCGGAATCCGTATTCTGCCGGCAGCGAGCCGGTGATGAGCTGCATCGAGTCCACAAAGCGCGGGTCCAATTCCAGTCCGAACCCGGTGATGCCCTCCGGCAGCAGCACGTCGTTGATGGGGTGATTTGCATTTAGATGCAGTTACGCCATTCGTCAAAATTCGCGCTTCGACCACTAAAAATGGCAAATCCGCTGATATGCGTTTGTATCCTGAACTGGCGTCGGCCTTGCGTGACCTCAAAGGCAGCGGAAAACCAGGCGACGAATCGGTTTTTAAGCGCATTCCGCGAATTGAAAGATTTCGCAGAGATTTAATCAAAGCAGGCATTCCACTTCAGGACGCGCTTGGACGGAAAGCTGTTTTTCACTCGCTGCGTCATACGTTTGGCACCAATTTGGCACGGGGCGGCGTGGCAAGCCGCGTAGCAATGGCCCTGATGCGGCACAGCGACCGAAGGCTGACAGATAAAATTTACACTGACGAAAATTTGGTGAGTCATCGGCTGTCACAGTGAACGGCGGGGAAAAAATGAAAAAAGCATTATGGCCATTGACGAAAGTCGCGTTGTGACATCTCTCGTCACCAATGGCCACACTGTTGAACGTGGCGGGAGTGGCGGGGCTCGAACCCGTAACCTCTGCCGTGACAGGGCAGCGCTCTAACCAATTGAGCTACACCCCCGCCCAAAGAAAGCCGGAAGTTAAAGCACGTTTCTCCAGAGGTCAAGTTTTAACCATGGCCGCCGTTTGAACGGCCCGGAGGGAGATCTGTCCAATTTTCCAAAATTCAACATCAACCAGTCCGGGAGCGCGAACATTCCAGCACCGCCTGTTCCAGGCTGGAAAAATGATTGCGTTGAAATTCGGGCGGCAGACGCCAAGGAGGTGGGGGTGGGGAACCCCGCTGAAGAAACGTACTGCCACCCGAATGGCATAATGTTGCAATTTTGGGACGGTTTGTCAACATTTTAGTGCAAAATTCCGAAAAATTTCGAGATTCGCGGCGCCAGCCCAAGCCGGTTTGCCCAAGCCAGAATCACCGGAACAATTCGGGAACCTTATCTGCTCTCTGCGCGGCTTATTGATTGCTTTGTTGGCCCCAGCCCAATGCCAAATATCTGCCCCCTGGGTCCGGCGCCTCCTTTCCCCGCTCTTCGGACATGACCGAACCCGAATTAGCGAACCTTGTTCACAGACCCAATTCCGCGCGAATGCCCGTTCCGCCCGGCACGACCCAAGATCGGCGGTTCGCCGCCGGCCGACTCCTTCCCCGAAAACGTCAAAGGACAGGCGGCCCAGGTCGTCGCCGAAGGCCGGATGGAGAGCGCGAACCTGGTCTGTCCGGACATCGCCGGCAGGTTGTTTCCAGCGCGTTGCCGCGTCCGCCGCACCGTTTTTCCGTTCGCGCTGCCGCGGGCAATGAGGCCGAAACATGCGGGCAGTGACGCGCCCGAGCGCCCCTTTTTGCTGGACTCTTGAGTTCAAGACGCCAACTTTTAAACGCGCCAGCGAACATGAATCGAATCCGACTCCTGCCCGAACAAGTCGCCAATCAAATCGCCGCCGGTGAAGTGATTGAACGCCCCGCCAGCGTGGTCAAGGAGCTGGTCGAAAATGCGCTGGACGCCGGCGGAAAAGAAATCTCCGTGGACATCCAGGCCGGCGGGCGCAGCCTGATCCGCGTGACGGACGACGGCACGGGCATGAGCCGCGACGACGCGCTGCTCTGCCTCGAACGCCACGCCACCAGCAAAATCCGGCGCGCCGAGGAACTGGCGGCGATTGCCACGATGGGCTTTCGGGGCGAGGCGCTGCCCAGCATCGCCAGCGTCAGCCGTTTCACCCTCACCACGCGGGAACGCGGCGACGATTCGCCCGAAGGCACGCAGGTCATCATCGCCGGCGGCAAGCTCCTGGAGGTCCGGGCCGCCGGCGCCGCGCCCGGTACCAGCGTGGAAGTCCGCCAGCTGTTTTTCAACCTGCCGGCGCGTCGCAAATTTTTGCGGACCGAGGAGACCGAGGCCGCACACATCCAACATTATCTCACCCTGGCGGCGCTGGCCTTTCCCGAGGCCGCGTTCACCTTCCAAAGGGACGGACGCCTCGTCTGGCAACTGCCGGCGCTCAAAAGCGAGCGCGCCGTCTCCGGCCGCATCGAAGCCTTGCGCGAGCGGTTCCGCGCCCTGCTCGGCGGCGAACAATTGCTGCCCGTGAATTTTGCCGCCGCGCTGGAGGAAAACTCCCGCCCCACGGAAGATGAAATCTTTGAAATCGCCGCGCCGGAAACCGAGGCTGTAAAGTCCGAACTGCGCATCTGGGGGTTGATCGCCGCGCCCGGCGTCTCCCGCGCGACGCGCGACAGCCAGCATCTCTTCGTCAACCGCCGCCCCGTCGAGAATCGCGGACTGAACTACGCGCTCATCGAAGGCTATCACACGTCGTTGATGAAGGGCCGCTATCCGGTGTGCTGCCTGTTTTTGGAAATGGACCCCGCCGCCGTGGACGTGAACATTCATCCCGCCAAGCGGGAGGTGAGGTTTCACCGGGAATTTGAAGTGCGAAAATTTGTCGCGCAGGCCGTCCGTGAAGCCTTGCTGGCATTCCACGGAAGCCAGCGCAAGGTCCAAAGTCCAATATCCAAAGTGGCGCCGGATTTCCCGGCCAGGCCGCCGGTGACACCGGAAATTTTCGCCCCGGCGTCGCCGCAATCGCCGGAGCAACCGCCGCCGGTTGACCCGCTCAAGCCGGCGCTTCGCCACCCGCCGTTGGAGAAGGGTCTCGAACTGCGGCCGGGCGCCGTGGAGTCCCCCGTGCGCGCGCCGCGGATGCCGTCGCCCGCTTCGCCATCCGCCGCGCCTCCGGCTCCCGGGTCCCGCCCCGCGTCCGGCGCCCTGCCGCTGCTCAACGTCCCGTTGCGCCTCGTCGGCGTCGTCGGCCGGCTTTACGTCGTGCTGGAATCGGACCGCGGCCTGGTCTTGCTGGACCAGCACGCGGCGCACGAGCGGATCCTGTTCGAGCAAATGCTCAACCGGCTGGAACAAACCGGCGCCGCACCGTCCCAGAAGCTGCTGCTGCCCGAAACCGTCGAATTGCCGGCGCGCGACGCGACTTTTCTCCGCAACCAGCTTCCCCCGCTCACGCGGCTGGGGGTGGGCCTGAGCGAATTTGGCGAGCGCACCTTTTTGCTGGACGCGCTGCCGCCGTTCGTGAAGGCGACGGACGCGCGCCGCTTCGTGCTGAACCTGGTGGACGAACTGAAGGCGGCCGGACGCGAAGTGAATCTGGCGCGGCTCGGCGAACACACCATCGCCAAGACGGTCTGCCGCCACGCCGTGAAGGCCAATGACCCGCTTGCCGGCGCGGAGCTGGAAAATCTGGTCGGGGAGTTGCGCCGCTGCGCCATGCCCTATACCTGTCCGCACGGCCGCCCGACGCTGATCGAAATGAACTACCGCGAACTGGAGAAAAAATTCGGCCGCGCGCAATGACCGGTTCCGTCCATGCCGAAACCCAAGCGACCGTTTGCACCACCCGCGCCGGAATCAAAGGCCTGCGGCGCGTCCGTTGACAAGACTGTCTCCGGCGAGCACTGGAGGTTTTGTCCGCGCTGCGGCCACGAACTGGTCAATGAAAAATGCAAGCTCCGATGTCCGCGCTGCCACTATCTCGTGAGCTGCTCGGATTTCGACTTTGCGGGTTGAGATAGGAGATGAATGGCATGAATGAACGGGAATTCTTGGGATTTTCACTCGTGCCAATTCGTAAAATTCGTGCCATAATCCGCGTCCATGAATGATTGGAACATTCAATCCCGCGCCAGCGTGTGCGCGGCCTGCGGCCGGCCGTTCGCCGACCGCCAACCGCTGCACACGCTGCTCTTCGATGAGCCGCCGACGCTGCGACGGTTGGACGTCTGCCAGAACTGCTGGCAGGACCAGTTCAGCGACGGCGCGCGCCAGCGCAAAGGTTTTGTCTCCTACTGGCAGGGCCTCTTCGAGGCGCCGCCGCCGCCCGCCGACCCGATCCAGCGCGAAACGGCCGAGACCCTGCTGCGCAAACTCATCGAGCAAAACGATCCCCGTCACGCCCCCGCCGGTTACATCCTGGCCGTCATGCTCGAACGCAAGCGCGTGCTCAAGGTGAAGGAACAAATCGTCCACGACGGCCGGCGGGTATTCATTTATGAGCAGCCCAAGACCGGCGACATCTTCACCATTACCGACCCGGAGCTGCGTCTGGACCAGCTTGAAGCCGTCCAACGCGACGTGGCGGCGCTGCTGGAACAGGGATTGAACCCGCCCGCTCCCGCGGCAGTGCCGGAAAATCAGCCGATTGCCCCAAGTTGAAAACACCCAACCCCCAACTTCGACCCCCCAACTCCCGATGCGCCGCGCGGCACGGATGGGTTGGTGATCGGCCATGGGAGACGGGATGCGGAAGGTCGCCCAACTGATCCATGCCCGACCTTGCCTCGCTTCAATCTCGTCTCGGCTGCCGGTTTCGCGACGAAACCCTGCTGCGTCTGGCGCTGACGCACCCGTCCGTGGCGCACGAGGGCGGCGTGCCCGTGCCGCACAATCAGAGGCTGGAATTCCTCGGCGACGCGGTGCTGCAATTGGTCCTGACGCGCGAGTTGTATGAAAAATTTCCCGGCTTCGGCGAAGGGCCGCTGACCAAGGCGCGCGCCAAGCTCGTCAACCGGCGCACGCTGGCCGAACACGCGCGCCAGGTGGGCCTGGGCGCGCACCTGATCTTGAGCCGCGGCGAGGAGACGCACGGCGGACGCGAGCGCCCCTCGGCGCTGGCCGACGCCTTCGAGGCGCTCCTGGGCGCGATGTTTTTGGACGGCGGATTGGAGGTCGCCCGCGACTTCATCTTGCACGAATTCGCCGCGGCCTTCGGCGAATTGAGCGCGCTGCCGAACATCGAAAATCCCAAGGGCGAATTGCAGGAACTGCTCCAGCCGCGCTCGGGACGCACCCCGGAGTACCAGACCGTGCGCGTCGCCGGAACGGACAACGAACCCCTGTTCGAGTGTTCCGTCCAACACAATGGAGTCGAGCTGGCGCGCGGCAGCGGCAAAACCAAGAAGGCCGCCGAGAGCGACGCGGCGCGGGCCGCCCTGGCCCGGTTGCGCGAGTGAACCCGCCTTGCGCCCTACGCGATTTCAGGCCGCAGATCGGGGCGCAAATTCGATTTGAGGTGTGCGGAGAGCGTTGGTATTCTCAGTGGCCTGCGCGCGTAGCTCAATTGGATAGAGCGTCGGCCTCCGGAGCCGAAGGTTGTGGGTTCAACCCCCGCCGCGCGCACCAAATTTTCCTTGAAAAACGAGGAAAGTGAAAAAATTCGCACAGATTCCGCACAAAATCTGGCCGCTTTTGAGGAGAAAACCGTGAGGTTCCCAAAGGTCATTCGGCACCGGAAAGCCGTGGCGACGATCTACGGCAGGAGCAAAAATTATCCCTACTACCGGCTGGCCTATTACGCCGCCGGCAAACGCCATGTGCGGCATTTCAGCGCCTTTGGCGAGGCCAAGCCCGAGGCCGAGCGCATTGTCCGGGAACTGGCGGACGGCTCGCAAGCCGCCGCGCTGACTGCCGCGCAATCCCGCGACGCGCTGGCCGCGCTGGAACGGTTGCAAGCGCACTACCAAGCCACCGGGCGGCGTGTGTCACTCCTGGCGAGCGTTTCGGCCTATTGCGAGGCGGACGCCAAGCTGAACGGCCAGACGCTTCTTCCGGCAGTGCAAGGCTATTTGCAAAGCGTCGCCAGCGTGAAGCGAATGGACATTGCAGAAGCGGTGGATGAGTTTTTACAGACGCAAACGCCGCGCACAAAAGTCGCTGATGGCCATAGGGCGCAACTATCCAAAAAGCAAATTTACGTGCTGGGGATTCGGCTTGGCCGTTTTGCAGCCACGTTTCCAAACACCGCCGTCTCTGATTTGAACAACGAGCACCTGGACGCTTTTATGGGTGCTCTGGACAAGGTGAAAAGCAAGTCGGACAAACGGGCTGTGGTCACGTCCGCCAAGACCCGCAACCATTACCGCGCCGCTGTGGGCCAGTTTTTCCGGTGGTGCGTGCGCAAGGATTATCTGCCCATGACGCATCGCTTGTTGGAAGCCGATTCGATGCGACCCGAACACGCCAACACCGCCGAAATCCACTTCTACACGCCGCGCGAACTGACCGCCCTGCTGGTCAATGCCGATGAAGCCTTGCGTCCGCTGCTGGCCATTGGCGGTCTGGCCGGATTGCGCACGGCAGAAATGTTGCGGCTGGACTGGCAAGACGTGTGGCGCGTGCCCGGTCACATTGAAGTGACTGCCGGCAAATCCAAGACGCGCCAGCGCCGCCTGGTGGAAATCTGCCCGGCGTTGCAAGCATGGCTTGAATCTTATCGCGTGCGGGAGCGTGGCAAATTCTGGCTGGGGGAAGAACGCACGTTTTTGGAGCATTACCGCGATCTCTGTGAAATGGCGAATATCCCGCGCAAGGAAAACGGTTTGCGCCACGCCTTTTGCACGTATCACTTCGCCTTGCACGCCAACGAAAATTTGACGGCGGCGCAGGCGGGCAACTCACCGGCCATGATTCACGCCCATTACAAGGGAATGGCCACAAAAGCCGAGGCCGAAAAATGGTTCAACGTCTTGCCGCCGGAATCCGCCAGGAATGTGATTCCATTGGCTGACACGCGCAATCAGGCGCAATAAAGGGCAAAGACGGGTTGACGCCGGTAACATTTGTGCTACTCTATGAACGGCGCTTTTGAGATTCGGGAATTCATCGAAAACGGACGCTCGCCTTACGCCGAGTGGCTGGACGGCTTGGATGAAGTCACTGCCGCGCGCGTGGAAAAATACATCTTGCGTCTGGAACAAGGCAATTTCGGCGTGGCCAAGTTTTTGAGCGACGGCGTTTTTGAATTGCGGCTGGATTTCGGGCCGGGCTATCGCGTGTATTTTGGCCGCGAAGGCCGCGCCATCATCATTTTGCTGGGTGGCGGCAGCAAACGGCGTCAGGACGCCGACATTGCCGCTGCCGTGGAACGATGGAAGCGATACAAACAAACGAGACGATAGAATGATTACAACTCGACCCCATAGCGAAACGATCATCGCGCGGATCAGGCGCGAGCCAAAATTTGCGCGGGCGCTTTATGCCGAAGCGGTCAACTCCTTTTTGGACGGTGAAACCGCCGTCGGCCTGTCCATGCTCCGCGATTTGGTCAACGCCCAAATTAGCTTCAAAGAACTGGCGCGGCAGACCGGCTTGGGGGAAAAATCCCTTCACCGGATGCTCGGTCGCAACGGCAATCCCACCGCCAACAATCTCGCCGCCATTCTGCGGAGCATCGCCGAGGATTTGCGGGTCAAGCCGCGCGTGCAAGTGGGCGCGGCCTGAAAGCGAATTGGGAATCGAGTATGACACGCAAACAGATCAAAGCCCAAGCCGCTCGCTACACGAAATTCGTGGAGTGGAGCGACGAGGATGATTGCTTCATTGGCCGCTGCCCGGAAATCATGGCCGGCGGCGTTCACGGCAACGACGAGGCCAAGGTGTATGCCGAGCTTTGTCAGGCCGTCGAGGAAATGATTGAGACGATTCATGCCGACGGCCACGAATTGCCGAAGCCGCTGGCCGTGAAAAAATTCAGCGGCAAATTTGTGCTGCGTCTTGAACCGGCGTTGCACCGGCGGCTGGCCGCCAAAGCCCTTGCCGCCGGCGAAAGTCTCAATAGTTTCTGCGCCGACGCCCTGGTAAAGGCGTGAAAACGAACAAACTGGCCCCGATTCATCCGGGGGAAATTCTCCGCGAGGACTTTATGAAGCCGCGCGGCCTGTCGCAAAACGCGCTGGCGCGGGCGTTGAACGTGCCGCCGCGCCGCATCAATGAAATCGTCTTGGAAAAGCGCGGTATCACGGCGGACACGGCCAAGAACGTCATTCCGCTGGACGCCAGCGTTACCGGCATTAAAACGTGATGACCGGCAAACTTCCATCGCAAATTTTCCGGCTTCACAATGCAATGACCGTGCGGCAAGTGATAACCGTTGGACAACTGAAGAAATTCGCCGCCGCGCTCCATTGCGAGAAGGAATTGCAAGACCTGCTGCAAAATCAGACGCGCGAACCGTGGCGCTCGGCTTTGGGAAACTACCATGCGGCACTGTGGCGCTGGGTCTGGCGTTTGACGCCGCCTGAAGTGATAGACAAATTGAACAAGGCTATCTTGAAATTCCCCGGCTCGCCAAATCCAAAAGCTGACCAATGCTATGGTGCTCATCAATATATGCTTTGGCGCGCGATTTTTGTCTATGGCTGCAAGGCGGGTGAACGTTACAAGGCAAGACATTACCGGCACTTCGCGTATCTTGCACACGTTGCCGATAGATTGAATGACAAGGAGATTTTTGAAGAAGCAAGGCAACGTGCATGGAACTACGTGAAGCCAAAATCACACATGCTGACCCGCGTTACGCGGCAATTGAAATACTGCCTGCTGGTTTCCTGGACGGTGGGGGCATTGTGGCGAGCGCAGTCGCGTGAGGCCCAAATAAGATTCTTCAAAAAACTTTGGCCGGACAGTCCAGACTACTCCGCCGAGACTTTCAGGATGGCGCAAAAGCGTCTTGGTTTGAAATGGGCTTCAAAGTGTCACCCGGACTAAAATCCACTGGCTTTTGTTAGATTTCGCCGTTGCTTGCCGTGCGCGATGGTGACGGCATGAGCGAAGACAAATTGCAAAAGGCACCGGCGAGAACCGGCGAGCCGAATTTTATTGACCAAGCCGAACTATTGCGGCGGATTCCCGTCTCGCGCAGGACGATCCACCAGTGGAGGCGGGCGGGAAAAATACCCAGCATCGTCATAGGCCGGCGCATTTTATATTGCTGGCAAGACGTGTCCACGGCGTTACGGCGGTTGTAACTCGCATGGGAAACCGAGGGGTGCTCGCCGGCGTGCAACACGCAGGTCAGGTCGTCAAACCGTCCGCCTTTGAGCGAAGTGATGTTGACGTAGAGCGCCTGGCCGCCGTGTTGGGCCGGGTCGTTGATGATGACCCAGGGATGGTCTTTGCCGTGGAGTTCCGCGCCGCCAAAGAACGTGTCCCCTTGTTCAAACATGGCCCAGCCTTACCGGACTTTTTCCAGCACGGAATCCATGTAGGAGTCGGCGGCGGCGTTTTCAGCCACCGCTTCGATTTCATCTTCGGAAACGTCCGCTCCGCGCAGGATGTCCTCGAACGGAATGGTGACGGAAGTGCTTTTGGGGTCGCGCCATTCGGGAAGTTTGTGGGTGTAATCCACCAAACGCCATTCATCCCACCCGCGAAACCTGGCGTAGATTTCGTCAATCAATGCCAATTCGGCCTCGGACAATTCGCCAATGTCACGAACACCGCCGAATTTTACGGTAAAGACGTAGGCGTTAGGGCGCGGGATGAACTTGTGCCACTCGCTTTCTGGGGCTTCTTGCTTTTTTTGGGAAACACGGTCGTAAATCCGGCTCAAAACCGGGCCGTGCTTCATGGCCACCACGCGGTCGCCGGTGATGGGCCGTCCGAAACGCAACAACGCCTCGCGATCTGCCAAGTAGAGCAGCTTCATCAGTGCGAGGTAATTCATTTCACCTCCATTCTGCTCAATCAGCCGGGCAGCGGCTTGAACAGCTTTCCGCTCGTTGAATTTGAATTTGATCGGTCGCATAGTCGCCAGCCGCTTTACGCAGAATTTACGCCATTTCAGCCCGGCGCGTCAAACCTCAATTAACCATGCCCCGAAAACGCAAAGACGAAACCGCACAACTTGGGCTTTTGGAAGCCAAAGTTTCCACCGCGCCGTGCGTGCCGGGCATCCGCGACAAGGTGAAGGGGTGGCGCGAGGGAGGCTACAAGGGCGTCACCGGCACGACGCGGATTTTGCTGAACCACTGGTTTTACACAGACCACCGACTGCCGAATGGCCGGAAGTTTGAATATCACCATTTCCAGCGGCACGCGGTCGAGACGCTGATTTATCTCTACGAAGTCGCCAAATTGCGGCGGCACAAAAATCTGGTGGAGACGTTCGCCACGCGGAGCGATTTGCGGTTGCTGCAATACGATGAATTCCCGCGCTACTGCGTCAAGATGGCCACTGGCAGCGGCAAAACCAAAGTGATGTCGCTGGCGATGGCGTGGCAGTTTTTCAACGCGGCGGCGGAGGGGCGTGACGATTTTGCCAAGACGTTTTTGCTGATTGCGCCAAACGTCATCGTGTTTGAACGGCTGCGGAAGGATTTTGCCGGCGGCAGGATTTTTCAGGCTGACCCGGTGATTCCAAACGAACTGCGGGTGTTTTGGGATTTCCAATGCTACATGCGCGGCGACGGCGAGCGCGCCAGTTCGCTCGGTGCGTTGTATCTCACCAACGTCCAGCAGTTTTACGACCGGGAAAATGGCGAGAGTGACGAGCCGATGGCGTTGCGGGAAGTTCTGGGCACGCCGCCGCCCGCGCAAAAGCTGGCGATGGAAGATTTCAGCGAGCGGATTATTGCGCGCAAGGGGACGGTGGCCGTGATCAATGACGAGGCCCATCACACGCACGACGAGGAAAGCGAATGGAACAAGACGATTCGGAATTTGCACAAGCAGGTTTCCGGCGGGCTGGCGGCGCAATTCGATTTCACTGCCACACCGCGCCACAGCAAGGGGCAGTTGTTTTCGTGGACGGTGTTCGATTACACCATCCCGCAGCCGCAGACAGCGGAGGAAGTGATTGGCTACTACGCCCGGCGCATTGCACAGGACGTGAAATTGCCGTCGCAGTTTTCCACGCTCGCGCCGAAGGTGCGGGAGTTTCTGGAAAACAAGGCGTTCGGGCAGAAGGTGAATTTGCAGGAGCCGGCGATGCTGAAAGCCATTAGCAGCAACGTCGCGCAATACGTCACAATCAAGACGTTCCGCGAGGCGTTAAGCAAACTGGTGATGGAGGATTTGAAGCCGCAACTTTTACACGGAGGCCGGAGTTTGATGGAAACCCCGCCGTTCCCGTGGTCGCGGGCGACGTTGGCCGCGGACAAATGCGTCTTTAACCTTGTGCCATGCGCCAACGAGTTTGAAAAGGAGTTCGCGCGATTTTTGCAAAAGGCTGATGACGTGGAGCGTTTTGCCAAGCTGCCGGAGCAGTTTGGTTTTGCGATTGAATACACCGACAACGTGGGGAACCTGCGTTATTACGAACCGGATTTCGTTGTGCTGGCCAACGATGGGACGCATTACATCGTTGAAACAAAAGGCTTGGAAGACGTGAACGTGGCGCACAAGAAGCGCGCGGCGGAATTGTGGTGTGAAAACACCAGCAAGTTGACCGGGAAATCTTGGGCCTATCTGTTGGTGCGGCAAAAGGATTACACGGAATTGCAGCCGACAACGCTGAACGATTTGATTGTGGGCAGTCAAACGCTCGTTTGACATCGTTTGAAAAGACAGGGCGAAGCACCCTGCCAAAGCTGCCGTTCACGTCAAGCCAAGCAACTATCAAAAATTTCCAAAATGTTTCGAGGGGAGTAACAGCGTCTTGGCCACCCGCCAAAAGGGACTGCCGGGGCGTCTGGCTGGCCTGCGCGGGCGCAAAAGGGATTCTTTTCCTCGCACAGTTTCCGCACAACTTTTCGCCGTCTTTTTGTCCCGCACAAGTTCCGCACAAGCCGGTTTGACAAGCACAATTCCGCACAAGTTTTTCGACACCCAGTTGCACCTATATGCAAGTAATTGCTTGCAAACAAAGGATGGTTGTT
>JAGWMQ010000107.1 GCA_028873125.1 Verrucomicrobiota bacterium
AGAAATCGCCCGCGGCGCCTGATGAAGACCAAAGAACTCGCCCGCGCCAGAATCGGCAGAATCACGCCGCCGAAACCCTTCCAATATGAAGGCAGCCAGCAGGCAATTTAACGGCGCTGCTTTCGGCGCTTGGCACGGTGTAGCTTTTGCGGCTTGCCGGTTTTGTAAGGGACGGTTTCCTCGCGAAACTGCATGATTCGGCTTTCACCCTTCCATTCCAGCCATTGTCCCACCGCATCGGCCAAATCATCGGCGCCCGGTTCCTGGGCAATCAGCGCAAAATCGGTGATGGCGTGATGGCGGTCTGTTTTCGCCGGCGACGGCTTGGCAGTTTCTTCCGGGCCAAACAGCGAAAGCGTGTCTTCTGATTCCTCTTCACGCTCCGCGGACTCCAGCTTGCTTGCAAAGTTACCCATCGGTTCGAGTCCCTTGGCGAAACGGCGGAGCGTAGCGCTGATGGCCTCGCGGCTGTTGTCCATGCCAATCCAACGCCGGCCCGTGTGCGATGCCATATTCAAGGTCGTGCCAGAGCCGGAGAAGCAATCCAGCACGAGGTCGCCGGGATTGGACGAGGCTTCAATGATGCGCTGGAGCATCGCTGGATTTTTCTCGGTCGGGTAGCCGGAAACTTCGATGTTCTGGTTGTGGGCGTCGCGGTATTCCAGCCAGATGTCCTGCACCGGCACGCCCTGGCTTTGGTCGAAATAAATTTTCCGGCGGGGATTCCCGGTGGGCGACCAGTAGATTTCGCCGCGCGCATCCATTTCGTCGAGCACGCGCGGCGGGTATTGCCAGTGCTTGCCGGGCGGCGGATTTTTGCCGCGCCAGGGTTTTCCGGTCTCGCCGTTGCGGACGCCCGGCGCGTGGACGGGAACTTTTTTGTAGCGCCGCCCGGTGCCTGGCTCGACATATTGATATTCCTTCGCTGCCCGTGCTTCCGTCCGAGGCTCGACCGGCCGATGCCAGACGTAATTCTCCGTCTTGGTGTAAAAGAGGATGTAGTCGGCGACGTTGCCGAAGGTTTTGCGCGTATAATTTTTGGGATTGCACTTTTTGCGCGTGATCCAATTACGGAAATTCGCGCGGCCAAACACCTCATCCATCACGGCTTTGACCAGGAAAACCATGTTGTCATCCAAATGCACGTAAATTGAGCCGTCGTCGGCTAAAAGTGCCCGCAGAAGAATGAGGCGCTCGCGGAGAAATTCGAGATAGTGCGCGCCTTCCAGCAAATCCATGTATGCGTCTGTTTGATTGCGTGATTGGAAAACGCTCCTAGTCGCGTAGGGTGGATCAATATAAACTACCCGGACATGACCGCGAACGGAACCGTCTTGAGCCAATGCAGCGAGAATGGGCAGGTTGTCGCCATAGTAAAGGCGATTGGGCGTCACGTGGCCGGCGTTGGAGGGCCACAGTTGGCGGAGATTGGCGGGAGGGGTGTTCAGGATTTCCAACTCCGGCTTTTTGCCCTCGTAGCTCAAATGGACATCGGTATTGCCGGAATTCAAGCCGTTGGGCTGAATGTGATGTGGCGCGCTCTGCCATTTTGTGCGGGGAATTCCAGTGGCCATGCGCGCCTCCTTACGACAACAGTCACTCGCGCGTGATGCGCTCGGGCACCATGCGCAGAGTGGCAACGAGGATTTTGCCCGGCCGGCTCTTTTCGAGTCGGGCATAGTCGTCCCACATCGAACCTAGCAACAATCCCGGCCCGTCGTTGATGAAAATGACCTTCCTTCGTGACTGCCGCTTTTTGGCGAAGTCGAGGATTTCGGTCGCGCAATTGTGATAGCCGCCGGTTCGGTCGTCCTCCCGCGCGCCGCCGCGGTCCGAGTCGTAACGCGCCAAGCCGATGGCCAGCGATTCCTTTCCGGCCTTGTCAAAAATTGCGAAATCAATCGGACGGTTCGGATTGGGATATTTTTCAAACAACTCGCCCATCCGGATGTCTTTGCCCGCGCGTTCCGGGCCTTTGATTACGAGCCAGGAAAAGAGGAATGGAAAAGGGCAAAGAATCGCTCGGTCAGGTCGTAGCCCTTTTTGCCGCGATCTTTGTATTCCCAAAGCACGGCGCAAAGCGCCTCGTCCGGGATGGGCCGCGAGGCAAACGCGGCCTGGACTTTTTGAACCGGTCGGAAGCCTTTTCCAAATTCCCGGCAAATCTGCTCCGCCTGGGTTTTCTTCTTGAGCATTTCCACGGGAGTTTCCGGGCTGACATATTTGCGGAAGACGCGGGCGAGTTGAACGCGCATCCATCCGTCGGTCTGCTCGGCGATTTGCATGAACAAGCGGATGGATGATTCGGAAGTTTTGAGCAATTGACCAAATAAAACCAAGACCGGTTTGTAAAGCTCGCAAGCGTCCTTGAGAATATCCGGGTAGTATTCGCCCGTGGCCAGCGTGATCCAATTGGCGGCGTCCGGTTTGAAATCGGCGAATGGCTTGGGTGTCTTTTGTTTGGGAGAATCCAGTTGGTTTGATTTCCGGCTCATCGTTTGCGCAGACAGACTATCCCCGCTGTCCCCGAATAACAGCAAGAATTTGGCGACTATCTGCTCCGGATTTCATTTGATGTTGGAGAAAATCTCCGCCGGTGTCACCTTAGACGGCAGGCTGCGCAGGCGGTCCTCCGCGGCAGGTTCCAATTCACGTCCCAACTTTTCAAAGAAATCGTTTTTTGCCTTCACCGACGCGAAATTCTCCTTCGCCCAGGCGCTCAAATAACCCAGGCCGCCGGCACGCTGCAAAACCGAATGGGCATAGACGATGTGCGCCCCCTTCAGGAAAACCGGCACGAGTGGCTTCAATTCCGCCGTGCTGAAGTCGTCCACGAATTTGTTTCCCGGCGCGTTCATTTCCGTGCCCGCGACCACCGGGAAACCGTGCCTTTCGGCCAGCGCCGCCACGTCGTAAAGATTCTTCAATTTTTCATCCTTCACCCCGGGCGTGTAATTGCGGTCTGGAATGAGGTTCAGCGCGGCGGCGCCGGTGGACCTGGCGACGGCGAACAGTTCCTCGATGCATTTCTCGCCTTCGCTCGTGCCGTCGAGCCACGTCAGCGTCGGGATCGCGCCGGACTCCAGAACAAATTGATTCATGTCGGCCATGACCGGGAACGAATCCCGGCCCGGCGGCACGTAGCCGGGGCCGCCTTTTTTCATCATCTTGGACCGGATGAGCGCCTGGAGCCTGGCCGGATCGCCGGGGCAATCGCCAAGCTTCTCTTTCCAAAAAGCCGCGTCGGCCATTCTTGAATAGGCCTCGCAAATGTGGCGCTCGGTGGCGTTGCCGTTGGGCGTGAGCGGCAGCACGTCCCGGTCGTAATCCAGTCCGACCGGCTTGAGAAATTCATTGACGCGGCGGACCAGCTCGCGGTTGCGGGACTCTGCGGTGCGACGCATCTGCGCCAGCAGCGGGTGCCGGGCTTCGCGCGGAAAACCGGCGCCCATGTGGTAGGCGACGCCCGGTTCGCCCGGCGAATTGATGACGCGCGTGGAAAATTCCGGGACGAACACGCGCGTCTCCAAGCTAACGCAACGCTTCAGGCCGATGAGTTTTCCCGCCTCCCAGAATTCCTCCAGTCCGTCCAGGACGTCAAAGTCCACGATGCCCGCGGCGGCCAGGCCGCGTTTGCGGGCGAACCAGGCAAATTTTGACGGCGAATAGCCATAGGCGTTGTAGGAAAAGAACGTGTGTGCGTGAAGGTTGACATCCGCGCCGGGGACCGGCAGCGTGATTTGGCCTTGATCAACGAGCCGCCAAAGGGCCGAGAGCGCCTGGCGGCGTTGTCCGGCGTCGAAGCTGTCGAGCTGCCGCTCGAAGGTCTCAATCATGGCTGGACGGTTCTTTTTCGCCGGCGCGCAGCAGTTCGACCACCTCGGCGTCGCTCGTTTGTGAAAACGACTCGTAATACTGCCCGACCGCTTCAAACTCCGGGTCAATAATTGGCGCGATCACCGCGTCGGCCACCCGCTGCAATCGCTCCACGGCATTGGTCGAGGCCGTCGGCGCTGCGACGATGACGCGCCGGGCGCCTTGCTTTTTGGCGGACAAGACGGCCGCCTCGGCCGTCGCGCCCGTCGCCAGGCCGTCATCCACCAGCAGCACGGTTTTGCCGGCGAGCGCCGGCTCCTTGGCGCGATGGAACCGGGCGCGATATTCGCGCAGCCGCTTTTTTTCCTCGGCGATCACCCGGTCCAACTCCTCGCGCGGCAGGGGAATTCCCGCAAACGTCGCCTCGGCCAGCAGGACCACGTCCGGTTCGGCCAGGGCCCCGACGGCGAATTCGCGGTGCCAGGGATGGCCGATCTTGCGGACCACCAGGGCCTCCAGGGGCCGGTGCAAAGCGCGGGCGACTTCCGCCGCCACCACCACGCCGCCGCGCGGCAGCCCCAACACCACGTCGGCCTCAATCCCGCGGTCACGCAGGAACTGCGCCAGCCGGCAGCCGGCCTCCTGACGCGATGCGTACCTCATATCCAATGGATCGGCCTCTTTTCAGGAAATTGCAATGGGTCTCTCGAAGCATCGAGTGCCGCGGTCTTCCTTGGGCATCACGGGTTCAACCCGGCCCCTGTCCGGCCACCAGCGTCCCCACGTTTTCGCCCAGAACGACGCGGCGCAAATTGTGCGGCTTGGAAAAATCAAACACGATGATGGGCATCTTGTTGTCCATGCAGAGGGAAAAGGCCGTGGAATCCATCACCTGCAGCCGGCGTTGCAAGGCCTCCAGGTAGCTGATTTTGGCGAACCGCTTCGCGCCCGAATTTTTCTTGGGGTCGCTGTCATACACGCCGTCCACCTTGGTCGCCTTCAAGATCACTTCGGCGCCGATTTCGTTGGCGCGCAGGGCGGCGGTGGTGTCCGTGGAAAAAAAGGGATTGCCCGTGCCGCCGCCGAAGATGACCACGCGGCCTTTTTCCAGGTGGCGCACCGCGCGACGGCGGATGAACGGCTCGGCGACCTGGGACATGGCGATGGCGCTCTGCACGCGCGTCGGGCATCCGACTTTTTCCAGCGCGTCCTGCAGCGCCAGGGCGTTGATGATGGTGGCGAGCATCCCCATGTAATCGCCGGTGGCGCGCTCGATGCCGCGCTCGCTGCCGGAGAGGCCGCGGAAAATGTTGCCGCCGCCGACGACGACCACCACCTGCACGCCCAGGTCGCGCACCTCGCTGATCTGCCCGGCCATGTGCCGCACCGCGTCGGCGGAAATGCCCATGCCATTGGCGTCACCGAGCGCCTCACCGCTCAACTTGAGCAGGAGGCGGGAAAATTTCGGCTTTTTTGCGGTGGTCACAACAGTCCCGGGCGCGCGTGGCATGGGCACGGTTTAACAGCCGCCGGCGGCCGCGTCAAATCAAAGCGGCGATTCCCGCCGTGGATGATTGCCCTCGATCCGGCGCACGGGATGGGTGTCTCTTCAAAACGGGAAAGACGGGCCAAAGCCGCCTTCGGGAAAAGTCCAAAGCCGCGACAGTCCAAAGCCGCGCGCTCGACAGTCTCCACCCGGATTGTTAGCGTCCGGCCATGAATTTTCTGGTCACGGGCGGGGCGGGGTTCATCGGCTCGCACGTTTGCGAACGGCTGCTGCGCGACGGCCAGCGCGTCTGGGCGTTCGACGATCTCAATCCGTTCTACGACCCGCGGCTCAAGCGGCGCAATCTTCACGAAGTCCGCTCGGCCGCCAAGCCGTTCCAATTCGTCCAAGGCGACATCACCGATGCCGCCGCGCTCGGGGACATTTTTTCCTCCGTCAGATTTGATCAGGTCATCCACCTCGCGGCGCGCGCGGGAGTGCGCCCGAGTCTGGCCGAGCCGGCGCTTTGCCAGCGCGTCAACGTCGAAGGCACCGTCAACGTCCTCGAGGCGGCGCGCAAATCCGGCGTCAAAAAAGTCATTCTCGCGTCGTCCTCCTCGGTTTACGGGGTGAACTCCAAGGCGCCGTTCAGCGAGGGCGACCCGATTGTTTCCGCGATCTCGCCTTACGCGGCCAGCAAGCTGGCGTGCGAGGCGCTCGGGCATGTTTATCACCATGTTTACGGCATGGACGTCGTGATGCTGCGGTTCTTCACGGTCTATGGCCCGCGCCAACGGCCCGACCTGGCGATCTGCAAATTTGCCCGGCTGATGACGGCGGGCAAACCCATTCCCGTCTTCGGCGACGGCCGGACGGCGCGCGACTACACGTACATCACCGACATCCTGGACGGCGTGATCGCCTGCACCCGGCGGGAGTTCGGCTATGAGATTTTCAACTTGGGCGAATCACAGACGGTCACGCTGGACCGTCTTATCGAACTGCTTGAAACAACGCTGGGTACCAAGGCGGTGATTGACCGGCAGCCGACGCAGCCGGGCGACGTGCCGGTCACGTTTGCCGACGTTTCCAAGGCCCGGGCGAAACTGGGCTACCGGCCGCAAGTCCAAATCGAGCGGGGCCTCAAACTGTTTGTGGATTGGCTCGGCAAAACATCCTGAGGCGCCGGCCAACCTGGAGGCGGTCCTACGGAACGATCCTGGCGCCGCGCATCCGGGGCGGCAGCAGAACCGGTCGCGGCGGCGCGTTGGTTTTTTCGTTTTCCTTCCTGAAGGCCGATCGCAGGAGCCAGTGATGCTTCAGGCCCTGGATGAAATCGTCCGCGTCCAGGACCGTTTTGGAGACGCCGCCGAGCAGATTGGAGTTGGCCTGCACCTGCGCGCTCAGATTGCTGGTGAGGTCGGCGAGATTCAAGAGTGTCGCGGTCAGGTTCGTGTCGGTGTGCGCCAGCAGCGTACCGGCGTTGGTCAGGGCCTGCTGCAACTGCTGCTGGCCGCCGGCGCCCAGCGCCCAGACCCCGAGGCCGCCCGGCTCGCGCAGTTGCGCGCTCACGACCGCGAGATTGGTCAGCGCGGGCCGCGCCGCCAGGGCGGTCTGATTGAGGTTCGAGGCGGCGTTGGCCGTGTTCCGGAACGCCGCGGCGATTTGATTCGTCAGCGCCAGGACGTTCGGCAGCGCACGCTGAGCCTGCGCCACCATCGTCTGCAACTGTGCGGTGATGTTGGGCGCCTCGACGGCTTTCAGCCACACGCTGTCCTTCTCGGGCGTGAACGCCTCATACCGGTGGTCGCGCCGATGCCACGCCGCCACCACGCGGTCGCGGTTGACGGTGTTGTCGTAGGCGCAGATGAAAGCGGGCTTCAGTTCCGCAATGCGCTGGAGGTTGGTCTTGTCCAGCATGGTGTAGGCGCGGAACAGGAGGTTGGAATGCCCGTCAAAAACGTCCTGGGCCAGTTGCCAGTGGCCCGGGGCGGCGACGGCCAGTTGTTCCAGTTCCGCCAGGTTGGTGAAGTCGGTCACCGGCTGGGTGACGCAGAGGGCGTAGCCGTTCGTGGCGCGGGTGACCTCCAACCGCCGTTCATTGAGAAAGCCGGTGGAGTTGACCTTGGCGACCGAGCCTTCCGTCCAGATGTACCGGAAAAAGGGATCGCGGATTTCCAGCACCACCTCGACGTTGTGCGGGTCGCGCGGCTGCAAGGGGTGGACCGAAGTGATTTGCCCGACCTGGAACCCCATCATATAGATCGGATCGCCCGGGTCCAACCCTTCCGAACTCTTGAGGTAGGTGTGAAATTTCGCCTTGATGACGAACCAGCCCTTTTGCTTCGCCACGTGGTATACGTAATCGCCGAATCCCAACAACAGCAGCAGCGTCGCCAGGAAAACAAACCAGCCCACCGCGCGTTCCATGCGGTTGAGGCGCGTGCGCAACTGCGGGGTCAGATCCTGAAGTGCCATAATTTTTTTCCAAATCACAGACCTCATCGGGATCGCCATCGCCGGCAGATCAGGGCGACGATGGCGGTCAGGATTAAGAGGCCAATTCCAGCGGCGCGGCCAGCAATTCCTCCACGGCCGGATCGCGCGCGTTTTCGACTTCACTCCACGCGCCCAGTGGAATGAATTTTTTCTCCTTCAACAAGGCGAATCGCCGGGCGCCGCCGCGCCAGGGACGCAAGTCATCGGCGGTGACGACCAGCGTCATCGGTTTTCCGCCGGCCCATTCGTGCCCGCGGCGCAACTCGTCCAAAAAGCCCAGCCACCAGCGGGCGTGGCGCGCGTCCAGCCCGCCCAGCGGATTGTCCAGCAACAACACCCCGGGCTGGAGCGCCAGCGCGCGGGCCAGGCCGGCGCGTTTGAGCCAGCTCCGGCCGACGTGGGCGGGCGCCTGGCCGGCCAACGGAGTCAGCCCGGTCAGCTCGAGCAATTTCCCGACCGCCTCCTCCGTCGCCCCGTCCGTCATCCGGCCATGATAGCGCAGCGGCAGCGCGAGGTTTTCCGCGATGGTGAGGTGCCGGAACAGCCCGCCATTTTCAAAAACAAAGCCCAGCCGCAGCCGCTCGCCCAGTTGCGCCTCGTCGAAAAGGGGCATGCGGTTTCCAAAAAATTCGTAACGGCCTTTCACCGGCCCCATCAATCCCGCAGCCAGCATCAGCAAATCGCTCTTGCCGGAACGTTGCGGGCCGGCGAGAACCCAGAACTCGCCGGGCGCCACCGACCAGGTGACGTTTTCCACGATCGTGAGCGTCTGGTCGCGCATTGCGCCGACGTCCACGCCGCGCATTTCGATGGCCGGGGGATTTTCACTCATGCGACGAGATAAAGCACGATGAACAGCGCGTCAATCAGCAGGCAGACGACGATGCCTTGCGAGACGGCGCGGACCGTGGCGCGCGGCACCTCTTCGAGGCTCAACGGCTGCGCCAGGCCGTGGTAACAGGTCACCATGGCGATGAAAAATCCAAACACGCAGCTCTTCAGCGCCAGCAGGGCGAAGTCCAGCCAGGTCAGCGCGTCGGCCAGTTGCCGGAAATAATCGCCGGGCGTCAGCGGCACATTTTCCAGAAAGGCGAACAGATAGCCGCTGCCCAGCGCGGCGAGGATCAAATAGACCGTCAGCGAAAAGACGCCCGCGGTCATCCCCACGACGCGCGGCACGACCAGATAATGCACCGGGTCAATGCCCAGCGCCTCCAGCGCCTCGACCTCGCCCAGCGCGCGCGCCGTGCCCAATTCCACCACGTTGGCCGTGCCGACGCGCGCCAGGACCAGAAGCGCTGCCAGCAGCGGCCCCAACTCGCGCACCACCACCGTGGCCATCACGGTTCCCACGACGTAATCCAACGCCCCCAGCCGCGCGGCCACCGCCACCGTCTGGCCAATGACCAGAAACCCCAGCGCCACCGCCACAAACAGGAACAACGGCACCAGCCGCATTCCCGCGCGCGCAATCTCCCGTCGGACCAGCGGTCCGATGACCCCCCGCGCCCCGCGGGATTTTCTCAACATGACGCCCAGGGTGATCAGCGCAAACGCGCCGACGCCCTGGACCGTCAGCAGGAAGAGAAACAATTTCCGGCCCAGGTAATCCGTGTGCCGCCGCGGCAGCGGGGCGCGCCAAAGCCATTGCCTTTGGAAAGGGGGCAACACACTGGCCGGCTTTTCTCGCACGTCGCCAGCCTAGAAGCCCGCCGTCCGCCGGTCAAAAAGGTTTTTCATCGGGGCGCCGTCCGTTACTCTTGCCGCGTGACGCACGCCGAAGCCGAGCAACGACACGCGCAACTCGCCGCGGAAATCCGCCGCCACGACCACGCCTATTACGTCGAAGGCCGGCAACTCGTCACCGACCGCGAATATGACCAACTGTTCAAGCAGCTCCAGGATGTGGAGGACCAATTTCCCGATCTTGTCACGCCGGAATCGCCCACGCAACGCGTCGGGGGCGCGCCCAGCGAAAGATTTGCCCGCGTCAAGCATCTCGTGCCGATGCTCTCGCTGGACAAGATTGAAGCAGCAGAACAGCCGGATGAAAAAAAGGAGCCAGACTGGTTCAAACGCAGTTGTGCACAGGACGAAAACACTCTGGCCAAGCTCTGCTCGTCCGACCCAAAAGCCACCACCTTTGATGCCACGCTGCGCAAGCAACTCGGTCGCGACCGCATCGAATACGTCATGGAGCCGAAAGTGGACGGCGTGTCCATCAGCGTGCATTACCGGCACGGCAGGCTCGCGCTGGGCGTCACGCGCGGCGACGGCATCGAAGGCGACGACATCACCGCCAACCTTAAAACCGTCCGCGCCATCCCGCTGGCGTTGAATCTCACGAATCCGCCGGCACTGCTCGAAGTTCGCGGCGAGGCCTACATGGCCATCAAAGATTTCGAGGCCGTCAATAAAAAGCTCGAAGCCGCCGGCGAAAAACCGTTCCCCAACGCCCGCAACGCCACCGCCGGCACGCTCAAGCAACTCGATCCCAAGCTCGTCGCCCAGCGCCCCATCCGCGCCGTGTTTTACGCCACCGGCGCGGTGGAGGGCATCGCGTTCCACAAGCATTCCGAGATGCTCGAAGCGCTGGCGCAGTTCGGTCTGCCCACGCAAAAGCTCTGGTGGGTTTGCGGCGGCATGGACCAGGTTTTGAAAATTTACCGGGAGAAAGTGGTGGCGCACTACGACGAGGACAAAGACCTACGCCGGCAGTTGCCTTACGAGATTGACGGCATCGTGCTCAAGGTCAACACGCTGGCCGATTGGGCGCGCATTCCCGGCCGCGCCCGCGCGCCCGGCTGGGCCATCGTCCACAAACCCGTGCCGTGGATTACACCGGCGGAAACCATTTTGAAAGCCATCACGGTTCAAGTTGGCCGCACCGGCGTGCTCACGCCCGTGGCCGAACTCGACCCGGTTTTCGTGCAAGGCTCGACCATCTCGCGCGCCACGCTCCACAACGAGGACGAAATCCGCCGCAAAGACATCCGCATCGGCGACACCGTGGTCATCCGCAAGGCCGGCATGGTGATTCCCGAAGTGGCCGAGGTGGTAAAAACCAAACGCCCGGCCGGCGCGAAGGAATTCGACTTGTTCAAACACGTCGGCGGCAAATGCCCCGCCTGCGGCGGGCCGATTGCGAAGGATAAAATCAAAACCCTCACCCGTCCTGCGGACACCCTCTCCCATCCGATGGGAGAGGGACGTGGTGAGGGCGATGAAGAAGTCGCGTGGCGCTGCCAGAACGTCGCCAGTTGTCCGGCGCAGCTCATGCGGCGCGTCGAGTACTTCGCCCAACGCAAGGCGCTGGACCTCGAATCGCTCGGCGGCATCGTGGCCGAAAAACTCGTGGAACGCGGCCTTGTCAAGGAACCGCTTGATGTGTTCGATTTGAAACTGGAACAACTCGCCAAACTGAATCTCGGCACCGAGGACGAGCCGCGCATGTTCGGAGAGAAAAACGCGACGAAAGTTCTGGAAGCGCTTCAGCGGGCCAAGACCGCGCCGCTCTCCCGCTGGATTCAGGCGCTGGCGATTTCCGATGTCGGCGAAGCCACGGCCAAACAACTTGCCGCCACGCACGAATCGCTGGAGGCGCTGGCGAAGTCCGAAGTCCTGCGCGACATCCGCGACCTCGGCGCGAACGAAGGCGAGCGCGCCGACATCAGCCCGCGCTCGCGCAGAAATCCGCCGAAGAATGAAACCGAAAAGGCGCGCCGTGAACAACGCGACGCCGAACTCAAAGCCGCGATTGCCGGAATTGAGGCGCGACTGGAGGCCGGCGGTTTGAAGGCGAAGATGGCGGAAGTCGGCCCGGTGGCGGCGGCGAGCGTGCTGGATTATTTCGCGTCGCCCGCCGGGAAAAAAGTTCCCGCCCGCCTCCGCCAACTGGGCATCAAGCCGCGAAGCGAGAAGGTCAGCGTCGCGGCCCGGATGGCGGGCGTTTTCGCCGGCAAGACGTTTGTCCTCACCGGCACGCTGCCGGCGATGACCCGCGAGGAAGCCACGGCGAAGATTGAAGCCGCCAGCGGCAAAGTGAGCGGCAGCGTGAGCCGGAAGACGGACTTTGTCCTGGCCGGCGCGGAGGCCGGCTCCAAATTGACAAGGGCGCGGCAACTGGGCGTGAAAGTCATTTCCGAAAAAGAATTTCTGGACATGCTCAATGCCGCCGCGTCGCCTGAGAAACCGAGGCCAAAGAAACAATCGGAGTTATTCTAAACGACCTCGGGCATCCGCTGAACCTCTGTTTCTGACCGGCTCAAACGATACGCCAAGACCGGTCCTTGAGTTCGTTCTGAAAGCGGCCGGAAAAAAAGTCAGCCGCGGATCAACCAGCCGGTCGGATCCGCTTCAAAAAAGTTCTTTGACTAATTGGGCCGGGCGCGCTATAGAGGGCACACTTGCCTCGGGCAAGCGCAGAATTCGGATGACGTGTTCGGCAAAGACATGACGTTGAGAAAGAGGTCCCTATGAAAAATCTTTTCGTTGGAAATGAACTGGCGGCGCGCTTGGGGGCGGCCAATTGCCCGGCGCTTTTGCTGGCGATGCTGCTGGCTTTAACCGGCTGCGAGACCAACCAGCCCACGGTCTTTTCGCGGCCGTCGGCCCCTGGACCAGCCGCCCAGACTTCAGAGCCAAGCCACGCCGAGGCCATCCTCCTGCGGGAAGGCGACGTGGTGAACGTCACCTTTCCCGGCTCCTCCAGCCTGGACACGACGCAGCAGATCCGCCGGGACGGCAAGGTGGTGCTGCCGCTGGTCGGCGAGGTGACGGCGGCGGGCAAGACCCCGGAGGCCCTCCAGCAGGAGTTGATCAAGTTATACGCCCCGCAGGTGGCCACCAAACAGGTCATCGTGACGGTGCAATCCTCGACGTTCCCGGTCTTTGTCACCGGCGCGGTGCTGCGCCCGGGCAAGGTGCTTTCGGACCACCCCATCTCGGCGCTGGACGCCATCATGGAAGCCGGCGGGTTTGATTACACCAAGGCCAATCTCAAACACGTCGTCGTCATCCGCCAGGAGAAGGACCACACCGTCCGGTTCACCTTGAACCTGAAGAAGGTTTTGCAGGGGAGCCAGCAGCAGTCGTTCTATCTGAAGCCGTCCGACATCGTGTATGTGCCGGAAAAGTTTTCCTGGTTTTAGCCGGAGGCCGCTTCGGCAGCGACCGGGGTCGAGGAGCGCCGAAGAGGCAGTGGGATGAATTGTGCGCCGCCTTGGCAGGCCGTTTCATTCACTGTACAATTCACGGCAACAATTCCTGCCACGAGGCGACAAAGTAACCGCCGGGTGATTGCTGGCTGGCCAGGGACAGGTCGTAATGAAACGCGGTCTTGCCGCTGCTGCAGGAAAGCGATTTGATCGTGAAATTTCCGTAGGCATCGGAGCCACCGCTCCAACCCACGGCCGCCTCTGGCATGTAAATCACCCCCCAAAACGGGGAAGTGCCGCTGTAGCTGAGACTGGTGCAACCGGGCAGTCCCCAAAAATGGACATTTTTGGCATATCGGCCGTAATTGATCAAGCCGCCCCCCGACACCGTGGCCTTGCCGCTGAAGTAAAAATCCAACGTGGAGTCGCTTGAAACCACAATCGAGGACGAGCTGCACGTGAAATTGGTGCCGAGCAAGGTGACCGGACCGTTGGTGATAATAAATTGCTGGCCGCCTGAAAGATTGAAGCCAGTCGGGATTCGGATGTAATTAGTGGTCCCCGGTCCGAAGCCGCTGATAATATATGTGGTGTTGGTTTCAGTCGGCAGCGGATTCCTGCTCAAGCCGGTCGGCGCCACCACGTCCGGCGGCGGATCGAGATTGACGGTGTTGTTGG
>JAGWMQ010000005.1 GCA_028873125.1 Verrucomicrobiota bacterium
GACAGCTACTTTCATTGAGGCCCCGCTTTGGCGGGCTGATTGAGGCGGTCAGAGGCCTCGAACCTCTGCGGCGGTTTCCCGGGTGATTGGCGGCTGCTAAATCCGCTTTTGCCAGCGCACCGACGCCGACTTCACCTGGCTGGAGTTGTCCCCGATTCGGATGATGAATTCCCCCGGCTCCCAGTCGTATTGCAGATTTTCATTGTAAAATTTCAAATCGTCCGGCGTGATGCGAAACGTCACCGTTTTGGTTTCGCCCGGCTGCAAATACACTTTCTGGAATCCCCGCAAATCCTCCACGCCGCGCGCCATGCCGGCCTCCGGCTGGCTCAGATACAACTGCACCGTCTCGCTGCCGGCGCGTTGGCCCGTGTTGGTCACCCCCACCGATGCCAACAAGGTCTCGTCGGCGGTGAGGTTGGTCCGGCTCAGTTGGACGCCGCCGAAGGCAAACGTGGTGTAGCTCAAGCCGTAGCCGAAGGGATATAATGGATCATTGGACACATCCAGGTAGCGGGAGACATACTTGAATCCCGGATCATTCCGATAGGGCCGCCCGGTGTTTTGATGGTTGTAATAAATGGGAATCTGGCCGACATCGCGCGGGAAGGTCGCCGTCAGTTTGCCCGACGGATTGTAATCGCCAAAGAGCACGTCGGCGATGGCGTTGCCCGCCTCGGTGCCGCCAAACCAGGTTTCCAGAATGGCGCCACAATGCGCCGCCTCCCAAGTCAAGGTCAAGGGCCGGCCGTTCATCAGCACCAGCACGACGGGTTTACCGGTTTTGACCAGCGCGCGCAGAAGATTCTCCTGGCCTTGCGGCAGCCCGAGACGGCTGCGGCTGGCGGCCTCGCCGCTCATGCCGGCGGATTCGCCCAACACCGCCACCACCACGTCGGCACGCTTCGCCACCGCCACCGCCTGCTTCAACGTTTCCTGCGGCGAACGACGGTCCACCGGAAGATACTCGCCGAACGCCCGCAGCGTGGCCCGCAGCGCCGGATCGTCAATCAGGTTGGCGCCTTGGGCGTGCAAAACGGACACGGTGGCCCCGGCCACGTTGCTGATGCCCGCCGCGACGCTGACAGCCAGGCGCCAATCGCCGCCGGCGCGCCAACTCCCCAGCAGGTTGCTCTGGTCCTCCGCCAGCGGACCCACCAGCGCAATGATTCCGGACTTCTTCAGGGGCAGGAGGGGCCCGTCGTTTTTCAGGAGCACGCATGATTGCTCCGCCAGTTCCCGGGCCACCCGCCGGTTTTGAGGCGTGAGGATTTCCGCGCGCGCCCGCTCCTCCGTGCAACCACGATAGGGGTCGCTGAACAAGCCGAGCTTGTATTTGGCCTCCAGGATTCGCCGGCAGGCTTGATTGACCAGGGACACCGGGATTTCTCCGCGCGAGACCAATTCCGGCAAACACTTGAGGTAGGCTTCGCTTACCATATCCATGTCCACGCCCGCGCGGAGGGCCAGTTCAGCGTCCTTGGACAAATCGCCCATGCCCCAGGCGGTCATTTCGCTGATGGCTTCATAGTCGCTGACGACGAAGCCTTGGAACCCCCACTGTTTTCTGAGCACATCGGTGACGAGCCAGTGGTCACCGGTGGCCGGCAGGCCGTTGATGTCATTGAAGGAAGTCATGACGCTGCCCGCGCCGGCCTCCACCGCCGCCCGGTATGGCGGAAGGTAATACTGATACATCCGGTGCCGGCTCATATCCACCGTGTTGTAGTCACGGCCCGCCTCCACGGCGCCGTACAAGGCAAAGTGTTTCACGCACGCCAGGAGGGCGTTGCTGCGGCTGAGGTCCTCCCCCTGGTAGCCGCGCACCATCGCCGAGGCGATCCGCGCGCCCAGATAAGGATCCTCCCCGGCGCCTTCCACAATTCGACCCCACCGCGGGTCCCGGCAAAGGTCCACCATCGACGAGAAGGTCCAGTTCACGCCGTCGGCGGTCGCCTCATCGGCGGCGACGCGCGCGCTGCGCTCGATGGCCGCCGGGCTCCAGGTGCAGGACAAGGCCAGCGGCACGGGGAAAATCGTCTTGTATCCGTGGATGACGTCGAATCCAAACAGCAGCGGGATGCCCAAACGGGTCTGGTGGACGGCCAGGGATTGCAGTTTCCGCACCGCCGCCGGCCTATAGACGTTGAAAACTCCGCCCGCCAGGCCGTGCTTGATCTGGGACTCCACGTCCTGGTTGAGCTGTGGCCCGGTGGCCGTGAATCCCACCGACAAGAGATTTAACTGCCCGATTTTTTCCTCCAACGTCATCCGGTTCATCAAACCGTCAATGAAGGCGTTCATTTTGACATCGCCGGCCAGCGGCTTGGCCTGAAGGCAGCCGGCCAGCAACGTCCCGATCAGGGGCGCAAACAGCCTGGTTCTTTTCATTTTGGTTGTGATCGGCGTGGAGGCACCGGCGGGCTTTTAGCACAGGTTCCCAGCCTGTGTCACAATAATTCCTCCTGAACAACGACGAGGTCCGGATGGCCGCAACTGCGTCGCCGCAAATTCAAGACGGTTGAACTTGAAACATCTCCTCGTCGTCGGGCCGTCCCCCCATCGTCGCCGCTCACGGAAAGGTGCTCACACCGACCGCATGCTGGTCCAGCCAGTACACGTCCCCCACCCCGGGGTCGCCGACGAGATTGTGCTCGTTGATCGGGGTGGATTGGATGGGCTGGTTGATGTAGGCGCATGTCCACTTGTGAATCACCGAATGGCCGTCGGCAAAGGAGAAGCCGGCCGCACGCCCATGGTAACTGGCGGGGACATCCTGCAGATAACCGGGCTGATCCGCCTTGGTGAAAAATGTGCCATCGTTGATGCTGTCTGGGCGCTCGTCCAGAATCACAAACGTCAGGCTGGGCGCCCGCATGCTGGACAGCTTGCTGAAGGTGTGATAGACACTGGTGTTCCTGCCGGGGCTGGTGACCGGGTTGGGGTCGGTGGTCTTGGAGCGCGACGGTGCGCCGACGTAATTGTTCATTGAGTAGCTGCGCGCGCGCGGATAGGCAGAGCCGTAAATTTTGGCCACCGACCGGTCCGCCGGACACTTGAACAAGGTGGCATTCCGGCCCACATAAACCCCCAGGTAAGCGCCGTAGGGATAGGCGGAATGATCCACCAGCATGGCGGTGTTGGTATTGTCCAGGCTGAAGCCGAGGCTGAGCACGCCAGCCACCCAGCAGGGAGTGGTCACCGTTTCACCGGCCAGAGGCGGCGTGATCCCATCCACGTTGGGCGGCGGCTGGTCGTTATGGTCGCCGGCATACATAATGACGCCCAAGGCCAGTTGCTTGGTGTTGTTCATGCAATAGACGGCTTGGGCGCGGGACTTGGCCGCGGAGAGGGCCGGCAGCAACAGCGCCGCCAGGATGGCGATGATGGCAATCACCACCAGCAACTCGATCAAGGTAAAACCACGCGGCCGCCGCGGCAGGGAAACTTGTTCCAGTTTGCAGGGTGGGAGGTCCATACGATTCAGGGCGACGTCACCTTGTAAAACCGCTGGCTGTCTCCGGGACCGGAATCCGCCACCGATTTGACCGTGCCGTCCCCGAGCACGGAGTTCAACAGCGACCAACTGCCCGTGGCCAAATTGGTCCGATAAAAGACGCGGTAATTTGACCCCGGCTGGGTCGGGAAGGACAGGTGGATGTCATTGCCGGAGCGGGTGGCCGAGAGGCTGATGGGGGAGGCGGACACCAGCATGAAATAGCTCGGATAGCAGTTGCCGGTGGGCGTGGCGACCTGGAGGGTGGCGACGCCTGGGAGATTGACCACCGCCGGCGCGACCCCGCCCGCATCCGTCAAAGGCACCCAGGCAAAGGTGCTGATATTGGCCCCCATGGCGCTCCATTGGCCGAGGGGCTTGACCTCCTGGTTGGTGGTTCCCAACCCGCTGACGACCTGGCCCAGGGTCATGGTGTAAGGCCCCAGCCCCGACGTGCGCGCGTACACGTAGTAACTTCCCGGCGGATAATCCCGCGTGTAATTGGCCCAGTCGCCGCCTCCGTAATAATACAACTGATAGTCAATCGCGAAATCATTGATGAACACCTGCCGCAAGTAATCGCCGGCGGGCTGCTGGGGGATCCCATTCACCCGATATTGGTAATCGGAGCCGTCGGTCGGCTCGCTGCCCACCAGGGTGTGGTGAAAATCAACGTTGGTGACCGACACAAACGAGGCGTAGCCATCCGGGGCATAACTGGCCGAGGGGACATACTGGTCGGCGTTGTAGTCGTAATCCTCCGCCTCAACCATGTAATTGCTCTGGCTGAAGGTGTCGAACTGGTTGGTGATGCTGATGCCGTGGCCGAGGGAATTGGTCACGTTGATGACGGCGGTGTGCATTTCGTTGGGCGCCAGGTCGGGATAGACGACGTTATTGCTGGAGGCCGTGCCGGTGATCACCAGGTTCGAAGAGACGTCGTTGCCGTCCAGGATCACCTGGATGCCGCCGGCCGGGAAGGCGGCCCCCAGGGTGGTTACCACAAAACCAAGAGCGTTGGTATACTCGAAGGGGTGTTTGCCCGTCGGATAGAGCCTGGTCAGGTACGGCAAATCCACCTCGGCGGGGACGATCATGAAGAACGTCGGCAGCATGTTGCCGCCGCTGGTGACGCGCAAGGTTTCCCTGCCGTTAAGGACGACGGTTGCATTCTGGCCATCGAGGTTGGTGTCCTGCAAATAGACGAACTGGAAGGTGCTCCAACTCGGGCCGGGGTTCATCGTGAAGACCCCCACCACATTGGTGGACACACCGGGGTCCACCAGGCTCATCTGAAGGCTCCCGGCCGAAGTGGCGCCGTTGGCGAACCGCCCGATGATCCAGTTGGTGCTGGCCGGCCAGTCCCGGGTGTAGTTCACCCATTCAGCGGCGCTGTTGAACGCCGGGTTGCCGTTGAACGGGTCAATGCGGTAATCAATCCGGTTCGCCACGTAAAGGTCGGGCCGCGTATAGTCGCCTGACGGAACGGTGCCTATGCCATCGGTGGCGCCACGATAAAATTGGTTGGGAGGCGTGCCCGAACTGTTCTCGTCCACATTCTGCGTGCCAACGGTTCCGAAGTAGCAGTTCGGGCCGCCGGGCGCATTGCATAGGTCTGGATCATCAATGTACATGCCGTTGGTAAAATCCCAATCCTCGGCCTCCCAAAGGTAGGTCGGCGCCGGCACCCCGAGCCAGGTGGTCTGGAAGGTGGTGTTGGCATTTGCCGCAAAGCCAAAGCTGTCCGTCACGGTGATGGACGCGTTGTAGGCGGTGTTGGATTGCAGCCCGCTGTAGAACACGGCCCAGTTCGAGGAGGAGCCGCTGAAGGCCAGGTTGGTGGAGACATCGGTCCCATTCAGGACCAGATGAATGGCGTTGGTGTTGATGGGGTGGCCGCTGGGCGAGCTGACGTCAAAACTGACGCCGTTGCTGGGCGGCACAAAAATCATGTTCTGCGGGTAAAGATTGCCGATCGCCGGCGGGATCGGGCCGGTCAACTGTTCCAGGTCCGCGTCGTCCAAATACGACGAGCCGCCCTCGCTGCCAAACTGGAGGTAGCAATACCGGTAACGGACCAGGGCCGTGCCCGCCGGGGCCACCAGTTGGCTGACCGCGCCGGTGATCGCATAGGTGTTGAAGGTCGGATCGCCGGTGGACACCGGTTGGGTGACGTCGCAGGCGTTGGTCACCTGGTATTGAATCCACTGGTCCAGGCCGGCGTTGACGTTGAAATTGGCCGATTTGTCAAGGGCCAGCAGATTGCTGCTCGAATCCAGGAATTCGACTTGCAACCAGACATAGCAATCCGCCCCCAACTGATCGCCACTGTTGATGTACAACCAGCCGCCGGCCTGATAGGCCGAGCCGGGAGCGCTGCTGAAGGTCTGGTAGATGCCCGCCACGTTGTTTGTGCCCGAATAAAGCGCGCCCCACTCCTTCCAAAAGAAATTTCCCGAATGGGCGGTGACAGTGGTTCCATTCAGCGAGCCGCTGTGTTCCACCCAAAAGTCGCCAAAATAACCCGGAGACGTTGGCGGTGAAAAATACGACCAGCCGGTCGCGGGGTTGGTCACGCTGTTGTGTCCGGTCGGCGGCAACTCGAAACTCGGATTCTCCAGGAGGTTGACGGCTCGCGCCGGACTGACCACCAGCACCAAGGCCGCAGCCGCAGCCGCCAGCCGCCGAGGCAAAGGTCCGAGCATTGAAGATTGAGGTCCTTCTTTTGGGTTCCGAATCACTCCCAAGCCGGTTTCTGAATACTTGATTGCATTTTTCATAGGCTTGCGTCGTCACTCTCTTCCCAAGTATCCCCCTGGCCCGCATTCGGGAAGTAGGCGTTTGATATTACCATGACAGCCGGTCCCCAATTGTCAACTTTTTTCTGGGCATTTGCCGCGAGGATCAAAGGCGATCAAAAGCGCACAAGCCAGGGCAAACCATTCGGCGCTGCGGATTTGGAGCAGAGCGCGGGGCGTTCTTGGGCATTGGGCTTGCGAGCGAGGATGCGGCTGTCGCCTTCGAAGTCCGCACGCCCCAACCTCAAATCATCTTGACCCCGGTTTGATCAATCCTACATTCAACCGAGTCTCCGCACTGATTGTGAACTTATGAAGCAAACTCTGTCTGTCCTCATGGCGCTCCTGGCGATCATCCTCGATGCCGCCGCCCAACCGGCAGCCCCCACCAACGTCGTGGTCTTCTCAGGCGACTTGAGCGTCATCCTGCATTGGGACCCGGATTCGTCGTCCGGCGTGTCGGGCTACAACGTGTACCGTTCTCTCAACGGCGGCGGTCCTTTCACCCAGTTGAACGGCGGCCTGGTGACGGCTTTGGGCTACTGCGATCTCACCGTCAGCGACGGCCAGACGTATTATTACCAGGTCACGGCGGTGAACGCCTCCTCCCAGACCAGCCCGCCGTCGGCCACCCTGTCCACCACGCCCAACCCCTTTCCCAACGACGACGCCTTTCTGGATTACCTGGAGGAGGCCAATTTTGATTACTTCTGGTACACGGCGAATCCGGTCAACGGGCTCGTCCCGGACCGCTCGACGGCCGGCTCGGCGTGCAGCATCGCGTCGGTCGGCTTCGGTCTGACCGCCATCGGAATTGCCATTGACCACGGCTGGATTACCCGGGACCAGGGCGCGGCGCGCGTGCTGACCACGTTGAACACCTTCTGGAACGGGCCGCAGGGCGCCAATGCCTCCGGCGACATCGGGTACAATGGCTGGTTCTACCATTTCCTGGACATGAACACCGCCACGCGGTCGGGCAGCTCGGAATTGTCTTCCATTGACACCGCCCTGTTGCTGGCGGGCGTCCTCTATGCCAAACAATACTTCAACGCCACCAACGCCGCCGAGACCAGCATCCGGACGTTGGCCGGCGCGATCTTCAACCGGGTGAACTGGCTGTGGATGGCGCCGGACATCCCCAGCACCAACGGGGTGCGGATGGGCTGGCTGCCCGGGTCGGGTTTCAGCGGCTTCGGCGATTGGATCGGCTATGACGAGGCCATGCTGCTCTATTTGCTCGGCATGGGTGCCACAACCAACTCGCTCCCGCCCGCTTGCTGGAGCTATTGGACCAGCGGCTACACCTGGGCCAGCTATTACGGCGAGTCGTTCGTCCCGTTTCCGCCCTTGTTCGGACATGAATACTCGCACTGCTGGGTGGACTTCCGCCATGTCGGGGACGCCTACATGAACGCCAAAGACAGCACCTACTTCGAAAACTCGCACCGGGCGGCGCTGGCCCAGCAGGCGTATTGCGCCGCGGATCCGCTGGGCTGGCCGGGCTATAGCAGCACCGTCTGGGGATTGACCGCCTCCGATGGTCCGTCGGGTTACGCGGCGCACGGGGCGCCACCAGCCCTGAATGACGACGGCACCATCGCCTTCACCGCCCCGGGCGGCGCCCTGGCCTTCGCCCCCGAAATCGCCTTGCCGACGATGGAGTATTTTTACACCCACGGTCGGCAGAGATTCTGGACCCAATACGGTTTCATTGACGCGTTTAACCTCGCCAAAGGGTGGTACGATAACACCGAGCTGGGCATTGACCAGGGGCCGATCGTCATCATGGCGGAAAACTACCGGAACCAAAATGTGTGGCGGTTGTTCGTGCAAAATCCGGAAGTCCGGACCGGCCTGCAACGGGCGGGATTTGTCCCGCTGCCGTTTGTCACGAATCTCACGGCGCAGATTCAGCCGTTGCAGGGCACCGTTACCCTGGCCTGGCCCGCCGTTTCCGGCCGGACTTATCAGGTGGAATACTCGACCAACCTGCTTTCCTGGTTCATGGCGCCGACCGGGGAAATCACGGCCACGAACACCACCGCAAGCTGGACCGACAGCGGGCCGCCCGGCACGTTCTCCGCGCCGTTGAGCGACACCGGGAGATTTTACCGCGTGTTCCAATACGGGTCTCCTTAGTTGAAATCGGAGCTCACGGGAGTCCTTCGGCCGCGCCGATCTCCAACATCGGATGGAGCGCGGGACTTCCGTCTCTGGCGGGAAACAACGAAGTCTGCGGGGAGAGAACCGCTCAAAGGAGACAGGCGCGGCGCCGGGCTGGCTATGGATAATACGGGTTTGTGCCGGGGGCGGGCGCGGTGGTGTGATGAGCCAGCCAGAGAATATCGGGATCATCAGGAACGCTGGGACCATTTTCATTACCGAGAAAAGGCGCGGTGTCAGCAGCCCAAATTGCGAGCGGAATGGATTGCGGCGCCTGCCATTGGCGGGTTTGGATATGCCCATCGGCAAACGAAAAATTGCAAGCGTTGTTGTGGTATTTGGCGGGTGTATCTATCCAGTGCGTGGCATCAATCGGATTGAACGGCATCTTGAACGCAAAGGCGGCATCGTTGATGCTGTCCGGATGTTCTTCGAGCAACACCCACAGGTCAGAAGGGTTTGGCGCGGTTACGCTGTTCTTGGTCAAATAAACCCTCCATGGCGGGGTGGGCGAACCCGAACCTCCCACCAGCCAATGGCCAATGTAGTGGCCTTGATAGCTTGCCTGCCCGTTGATTTCGCAGCCGACCGCCTGGTTCATCGAATAACTCCGCACGCGCGGCAGTTCATTTGTCCCAGGCGTACTGGTGACACTCCATGTACTCAAGTCTGCGGGGCATTTGAACAATGCCGGATTCCTCACGTAAGGCCCCAGCACGGAGAACCTGCCATAAGTCAAGAGCGCCGTGTTCGTGGTGTCGCCCCCAGCGTAGCTTGTCCCGCCACCTGAGCGCATGTCGCCGGCTGCCCATCGGGGAAAGGCATTGTAATCCGGATTCGGCGGGAAATGACCGCCATTGTCATCGGCATACATGAGCCAGGCCCGGGTGATTTGGCGGAGATTATTGACGCATTGCGTTCCCTGCGGTTGAGCGCCGGTTCTCGCCAGGGCCGGCAGCAGCGTGACCGCCAGCAGCGCCAGCGTGGCGAGGATTACCAGCAATTCAATCCGGCTGAAAGCGCGATCCTCTTCGTGCACGACGGGTGCTCGTCTGTCGCGAACCGAATCGCCAGGGGAGGGTTTCATGCGTTTGTAAGCATTTTATCCCAATGGTCACCGGCTCGCGCGAACAGAAGCAGCCGTGCCACCATCGGTCATGGATAATAGACGTTGGTGGCGCCTGGAACCGGCGCGGTCGTGTGATGAGACAGCCAACGAATATCGGGATCGTTCGGAACGCTGGGATTTCCGTTGCCGATATTAAAGCCGGTGTCAGCAGCCCAAACTTCGGTTATAATTCCTTGTGGCATCTGCCACTGATGAGTTTCCGCGTGGCCATCGGCGAAGGAGAAATTACATGCATTGTTGTGATGTTTGGCCGGCCAATCAATGAAATAGGTATTTGAAGGATTGAGGGGCATTTCAACCGCAAGCCCGGCGTCATTGATAGTGTCTGGATGCTCGTCCAGGAGCACAAACAGATCCGAAGGCCTGGGAGCAGTGATACCGCTCTCAGTCAAATAAATTCTCCAAGGAGGCGTAGGCGAACCCGAAGTTCCCACCAGCCAATGACCGATGTAGTGGCCGTTATAACTTGCCTGTCCGTTGATCTCGCAGCCCACCGCCGCATTCATCGAATAACTCCGCACGCGCGGCATTCCGTACCACGTGCTCAAGTCGGCCGGACATTTGAACAGCGCCGGATTTTTCATGTAAGGCCCCAGCACGGAAAACGCCGCATTGGTCAGCAGCGCCGTGTTGGTGGCATCAATTCCGGAATAGGGCGGCCCAATGATTCCACCCCGCATGTCCCCGGCAACCCACCTGGGAGCAACGTTGTAATCCGGGTTTGGCGGAAAGTGTCCGCCATTGTCGTCCGCATACATCAGCCAAGCCTTCGTGATCTGGCGGAGATTGTTGACGCATTGGGTTCCCTGCGGCTGAGCGCCGGTTCTCGCTAAGGCCGGCAGCAGCGTGACCGCGAGCAAGGCGAGCATTGCCAGGATTACGAGCAATTCCACCCGGTTGAAGGCGGCCAAGTTATCACTGATGCCCGGGGTGTGATGATCCCGGAGCAAACCGCCAGTGAGGTAATTCGCGGGTTTCATGGCCAGCTGGCTTGGATGCGGAAAAGTTAACCGAACCTGACGCCGCTGTAAAGAATTTTATTGACTCTGAATCTTATTTGGGGTAGTCTTTCACTAATTTTCAGCACGGGTTTTCCGATGAAAAAAGCGTATTGGCGTTGTGCCGCCGCCTTTCTGCTGACGGTTACCTTCCCGTTCACTGCCGTCGCGGTCCTGCAACTGGTTTCGGCGCTGAATCCGGCCGCCACCGCGCCCACCGACGGCGATGGCGATTCCTGGGCGCCGATCATCAGTCCGGACGGACGTTACGTCCTCTTTGCCAGCACGGCGAACAACATGGTTTCAACCACCGGCAGCAACGGCATCCCAACGCTGATCCCGCCCAGCGTCAATGTCTATCTCCGCGACCGGCTGACCGGGACGACGACGCTGGTCAGCGCCAACTTGGCCGGCACCGGCGGCGGCAACGGCGATTCCTTCCCCGCCGGTCTTTCCACCAACGGCCAGTTCGCGCTTTTTGAAAGCACCGCCAGCGACTTGGTGACGAATAGCACCACCTATGTGGTGAACCAGTATGGTGGCCCCATGACCAACTACCTTGAAAACGTCTTTCTTCGGGATGTCGTTCACGGCGTCACCTGGCTGGCCAGCGTGGCGACCAACGGCCTGGGCGGCAACGGCGCCTCGTGGGACGCCACGATGACGCCCAACGGAGCTTACGTGGCGTTTGCCAGCGCGGCTTCCAACTTGGTGGACAATGACGCAAATGGAATCCCCGACGTGTTCGTCCGCGACATGCAGTCCAACACCACGGTGCTGGCCAGCGTGGGGGCAAGAATCAACCCCTACAGTCGCAATTTCACCATGTCGTCGGAAGCACCTGGAATCACCCCCGACGGCCGCGATGTGGTCTTTTTCAGTTCGGCAACCGGTCTGGTTTCTTCAACCTCTCCAACCACAAACACCGGCGAAATTTATGTCCGGGATTTACAATTGGGCACGACAACCTGGGCCAGCACTAACGCTCGGATCATCACTGGTTTTGGCGCTAATGCCATTTGCTACAATCAAGCCATCAGCGACGGCGGCCAGTTCGTCGCCTACGAAATCTTTTCGAATGTACCGTCAATCTATATGGGAACGAACGGATTCATTCTCCGCTACAACCTGCAGACCGGCCAAACCGATCTCGTCGCCAGCAACGCCGTCGTGCCCAACGCCGTCAAACCAAACAGCGCTTACGATGACGCGAATACTTTGACCATGACGCCCGACGGCCAGTTCATCGCTTTCACAGGCAACGTCACCAACAACACCACCGGTGTGTATCTTTGGGACGCACAAACCGGGACCAACACGCTGGTCAGCGGCAATGCCACCAACGGCGTCACGCCCGGCGCGCAGGCGTATTGGCCGGACATGGACGCGGGCGAGCGCTACGTCGTCTTCGTCAGCACGGACACCAACCTGACTTTGAACGCGCGCGCCGGTGTGCTGGTCCATGACCTGCAAACGGACAAGACGACGCTCGTGAGCGTGGACACCAATGGTTTCAATCTGCCGGTCAATCCGGCCTCGGCCCCGGCGTTGAGTGCCGACGGCAATGCGGTCGCCTTCGAGAGTCCGTGGGCCAATGTGGATGGCCGGAATTTTTATTGCGACGTGTTTGCGCGAGATTTGACCAAGGCCGCGTCGGAACTGGTTTCCGTTCACGCTCCGAATCTGGCGTCGCTCACCCCCAACGGCCCGTGCACGCTGTGGCCCGGTTCGGTCAGCACCAATGGCCGTTATGTGGCGTTCACGAGCCTGGCCAACAACCTGGCGGCCAATGATTCCAATGGTTGCGTGAATGTTTTCGCGCGCGACCGCGTGACCGGCGTCAACCTCCTGGCCAGCGTGGCCACCAACGGCTTGGCGGGAAGCGGCTGTTCGAGCGAACCTTCCTTGAGCGGCGACGGGTGTTACGTGGCGTTCCGCAGCGTGGCCACGAACCTGGTGGCCGGCGACACCAACCAATTTGCGCAAATTTTCCTGCGAGATTTGCAAGCCGGAACGACGGCGTTGGTAAGCGCGAGTACCAATGGCGGGTTTGGAAACGGCGACTCCGATTCGCCAACGATCAGCCGCGACGGGCGGTTTATTCTTTTCGCCAGCACCGCGCAGAACCTGGCCGCCGGCTCCTACGCGAACGAAAATCTTTTCCTGCGCGACGCGCAATCGAACCAGACATACGCTTTGACCACAGGCGGAGTGACTGCCTGGTCCATGACGCCGGACGGGCGCTACATGGCGTTTGCGGGAACAAATGGCGGCGCCTACAGCCTTTCGATCTGGGATTCACAGGCCGACACAACGATTTTCTCCAACCCACCGCCGTCCTCGCAATTTTTTCTGAATGTCTCCATCGGCCCCGACGGCCATTATGTGGCCTATGTAACCGGATACGATTTTTATTATGATTCTGCATCTTTATATGCGCAGGATATAGTGGCTGAAACCAATACGCTGCTTGGCGCTGGCCAGTTGAACCCGCACGTCGGATTAAGTTTCAGCGCCGACGGACGATTTTTGACTTTTGTCGGTTCTTCGGCTACTTCCACTTACACGAGGACCTTGACCAACGGCATTTATCTCCACGACTTCCAATCGGGAACCAATATCCTGGTCAGTCACGCCTTTAATTCCATCAAGCCGGCGGATGGCTTGTCGGATTCCCCGGCGGTGAGCCCCGACGGCCGCTATGTCGCCTTCCGCAGCTTCGCTAACTACCTGGTTCCCGGCGACACCAACGGCGTCCCTGATTTGTTCTTGTATGATCGTTTGACAGGCTCCAACAGCCTGCTGAGCGCGAGCCTGTCCGGTGCTGGCGCCGACAACCGCTCGCTGACGCCGGTCTTCAGCGGCGACGGACAAACGCTGGCATTCCAAAGTTGGGCTTCTGATTTGACCGCCCAGGACTTCAACGCGGGCGGCGACCTGTTCGCGCAAGACATGTTTGAACTTGAAACCGCGATCAATCTGACCAATCCCCCGCCCCCGTTCGAGGCCCAAATGTTTTTTGCCGGAACTGCCGGCGCCGCCCCGAGCCCGGTGCTCACCTGGCCGTTCCTTCCCGGGAGAACTTACGGCGTGGAATACAAGGACGACCTGAGCGATCCGGTCTGGCATAATCTGAACAACACCGTCACCTTCATCGGCAGCCAGGCTTACTTCGATGATTTTTCGCCGGCCTCCGGCCAGCGGTTCTACCGCGTTCTCCTGAACAACAACTGACGCAATGTCCCGCCTTGTCCGTCGTCTGTTGCAAGCCATTCTGTTTTGGGCCGCCACCTCGTCCTTGGCCGTCGCCGCACCGGACCAGCCGCACTTGGACGACCTCCGGTTTGCCGGGCGCGCCTTGGAGGGGAATCCACTGCATGATCCGGTGACCCGCCGCCTGGCCGTCTTTGTTCCAGCCCAATACACCAATGGCATCCGGCTGCCGGTGGTGTATTTTCTACCCGGCTACGGCGGCTCCTCGGAAGGTTTCATCCGGCGGCCAAAACCGTGGCTGGACCTCACCCGGAAAATCGCCGAGGACGTCACGCCCATGCTGCTCGTGGTGCCGGACTGCCGGACACGCTGGGGCGGCAGCCAGTATCTCAACTCCCCGGCCCAGGGAAATTACGCGGATTACGTCTGCGAAGACATCGTGTCGCTGGTCCAGTCCCGCTATTCCACCGCCACGAACGGCATCCGCCGGATCATCGCCGGCCATTCCAGCGGCGGCTTCGGCGCGCTGCGCCTGGGCATGGCGCATCACCAACTGTTTGACGGCGTCATCGCCCTGAGTCCGGACTCGGATTTCCCGGTGTCACATCTGCCCCTGGTCAAGCTGCCGGGCGTGACCAATGCGACGCTGGCCCAAGTTCGGCTCATTGAAGCTGAAAAAGTGCCGGCGCCCGGAAACGGCGACCTGTTGTACGCGCTGGGATTGTCCGCCGCTTATGCGCCGCTCGGACCTTTGCATCCCGGCCAGTTCGAGTGGCTTTACAACGCCCACGGGCATCTCCGCCCGGCGGTGTGGCGACGCTGGCTCGACAATGATCCCTTGACCATCGCCCGGCGGAAGCCGCACGCCTTTGCCGCGGACCAGGCGGTCTATCTGGATGGCGCGGCGCAGGACCAGTTTTCGGCGAACATCGGCGCCCGGAAAATTTACGAGGCCATCCGCAGCCGGCTGCGGCGCTGCGCCTTTTACGAGCCGCCCGGACGGCACGGACAGCACGTTCCGGCGCGCCTGCAGCGCGGATTGGAATGGATTTTCGGCCGCCCCGTCCGGGACATCAAAGGCCTACGTCCGGGAGGGTGAAGGCCAATGCTCATCAAATAGGCCGGCGATTAATGAAATTCGGAAGCAATACTTCTTGCGCGGAGTCCCGGTTCCGCCAAATTCAGGCGAAATGAAATCCACAGGAAGGCCGGTTGTGATGGGAGCCTCAACCATCCGCGAATTTTTTCCCGTTGGGCTCGGCGGTGCGCAATTCGCTTATGAATGAACTCATCCTGATGGCGCACGTTGTTTTTGGGGTGGCTTGCGTCCTCACGGCCCTCTGGGTCTTCGTGGACGCGCTGAATGCCTCCGCCTCCAACCAGGCCCGGATTCGGAGGATGAGCTGCGCCGCGGCAATTTTCATGTGGCTCGCCTTTGTGATCGCCGGCTACTGGTATGTGTTTTCCTATCCGGCGGACCGGGCCATTATTTTGAAAGGGCCGTGGCCGTTTGCGCACCGCTTTTTCATGGAGACGAAGGAGCACCTGGTCATCCTCCTGCTGCTGCTGGCCACCTTTCTGCCCATCGCCGCCGCCGGCAACCTGGCTGCAAACAAGGATGCGCGCCGCGTGGTCCTTTGGGTGGCCGGCCTGATCGTCCTGCTGGGATTGATGGCGGAGGGCGACGGCGGCGTCATCGCCACGGGGGTAAAAGTCGGATTGCTGGCGCGGTAAAATTCAAACCGGAGTGTGAACATGGAAGCCACCGGCCTCTCAAAATGCACCGTTTCCTTCGGACTCGCTTTGGCCATCGCCAGCGTCATCAACGGCCTGCTGGTGATTGCGAAGGAGAAAATTTCCGCGGTCCAGGCCGCGATGCAAAAATTGACCGGCAATCATTGGGTAACACAAGGCGTCATCGTCCTGGGCGTTTTTGCCCTTCTCGGCTGGCTGTTCGCGCAGGCCAATGGCGGTCAAGGCATCAAGCTGACCGCCAACCGGCTGATTGGCGCGCTGGTGGCGGGCGTCGCAACCGGCGCGCTTCTCATCTTAGGATTCTATTTAATCGGCGCTTGAGAACCTTTTCAAGTTTAACGGGAAACCCATGACAAGGACGGCAACCGTTGCGCTGGCGGTGATGATGACCGGAGGTGCCTTCAAGGTCTCGGCCGGGCCGCCGTTTGTGACGGATGACCCCGAGCCGGTTGACTACCAGCATTGGGAGTTTTACATCGCCTCGATGCACACCCAAACTGCCGACGGCTGGTCGGGGACGGCGCCGCACATCGAGATCAATTACGGCCCCGTGACCAACGTCCAGCTTCATCTCATCGCGCCGCTGGCTTATGATGCGCCGTCGGACGGCAACGCCCACTACGGTTACGGCGACACGGAACTGGGCGTGAAACTCCGGTTCATTCAGGAGACCGATCGTATGCCGCAGGCCGGCATTTTTCCGTTGCTGGAAGTGCCCACCGGCAGGGAATCAGAGGGGCTTGGCAACGGTCATTGGCAGGCCTTTATGCCGTTGTGGCTGCAGAAGAGCTTTGGCGACTGGACCGTTTACGGCGGCGGCGGTTATGGCATCAATCCCGGCGCCGGCAACGAAAACTGGGGTCTGGTGGGCGCGGTCGTGCAACGGCAGGTCACGAAAAATGTCGCTCTTGGCGGGGAAATCTATCACCGCACCACGATGGAAACCGGCGGGCGCGGCGACACGGCTTTCAATCTCGGAACGGTCGTTGATTTTACCGAACACCAGCACCTGCTCTTTTCCGCCGGGCGTTCGATTGACGGCCCGACGGACTTCCAGGTTTATATCGCCTATCAACTCACCTTTGGTCCGGAATTCTTCCACTCAGCGGGCCATTGGTTCGGAAACCATTGAGGTCTGCCGGGTCTTGCACGTTAAAGAACTTTTTTCAGAGGGCGCGAACAGTAAAAAGATGAAACAAGAAATTCTTCAATGGCCCGGCGGCAGCCTGATCCTGACGTTGGGATTATCGCTGGCGCTTCCCACGGGCGTCAGGGCCCAGGCGCAGCCGAACAGCGCCGGCAACGCCGCGAGCCTCGGCGGAATTCCCGTGTCCCCGTTTCAAAAGCGGCAATCGGCGCCGCGTCCCTACCTGGGCTGGAGCAGTTGGAGTTCCATGCGCCGCCATGTCACGGCGGCGAAGATCGAGGCCCAGGCGGACGTTGTGGCGGCTCGGCTTAAAAAGTATGGCTATCTCTACGTCAATATTGATTCAGGGTGGTGCAACGGCTATGACCCCGACGGCCAGGCGCATCCCAACCGCTTCGACGCCTACGGCCGGCCATTGCCCAACCCCTACGAATTTCCCGACGGCATCGCCGCCGTGGCCGCTTATGTGCATTCCCGGGGATTGAAGCTGGGCATTTACATGAGCCCAGGGTTGAAAATTCCGGTCTGGAAAGCCAACTGCCACATTTTGGGAACCCCGTACACCGTCCGGCAGATTGCCGACCCATCCCGCTGGGGCAGCAAATTTCCTCACGACGGTCCGCAGGCCTATCGCGGCAGCTACGCCATTGACTACAACATGCCCGGAGCGCAGGAGTACATTCAGAGCATAGCCGATTTGTATGCCTCGTGGGGCGTGGATTTTCTCAAGATGGACTGGTGCGGCGTGCGAGGCGAGGCGCACCGGGTGGACAATCGCGCCGATATTGAGCATTGGGCGATGGCGCTCAACAAAACCGGCCGGCCCATCTGGTTGGAGCTTTCCGGCGGGCAGGATGTCCACTATGCGGACTTCTGGACACGGTATGCCAACGGCTGCCGCATTGATGGAGACGTTGAAGCACGCGCGCCATACCTGACGGATTGGCGGCATGTCCTTCACCGATTCCGCGACGCTCCGAAATGGGCGAAATATGCCGGCCCCGGCTATTGGAACGACTTGGACTCACTGGAAATAGGCAACGGCACACTGGACGGATTAACCCCCGCCGAACGGCAAACCGCCATGACGCTTTGGTGTGTCAGTTGTGCCCCGCTGTACACGGGGGCGGATCTGACACATCTGGACCCAATGGATTTGGAGATTCTCGTCAACCGCGAGGCCATCGCCGTGGACCAAGCGGGTCGTGTGGCCACGCCCATCTCCCAAGCCACGCCGCAGCAGGTTTGGCGCGTAAAGAACGCCGATGGATCGTTCACGGTGGCGTTGTTCAATCTGGCGGATGTTCCCGCCAAAGTAAGCGCCCGCTGGGGCAGCGTGGGATTCCACGGGCCGGCCCAAGTGCGCGACCTCTGGCTGCACCGCAATTTGGGCGTATTCGAGCAGGGATTTGAGGCGCTCCTCGAACCGCACGCCTCCCGTTTGCTCACGGTGACACCGGCCCATTAAAGTATAGCTCGGCCTTGGGGGACCAACGCCGCATAAGGGTCGGCAAGGGGTCGGGCAACAGTATTGTGCGTTTCATTGGTTTCAGGCCCCGAGTGGATCTGGTCCGCTGGGCGCATCCGGCATCCATTTTCAAGCCTCGGGCGGTCTATGACGCGGTCCTCGACTTTTTCCACGACCGCCGCACTTCAGATGAAGCTTGCGCCGGGGAACGGCTCCGGAGTTAACTCGGTTCATGCCTGTGCTCACTGTGGCTTTGATGGTCCGTGAACTTTTCCCCAAACCCGCGGCGTGGCACTTAGCTTGTCTTCTCGCCGCCACCTTTTCATTGAACGCCCGGGCCTCCGCCCTCGCGCCGGGCGGTTTCAGCCGGTTCATCGCACTGGACAACTTTGCGAAATTCGCCCGGTCGAAAAGCGAAAATGGCGAAACGGTTTTGCTTTCACCAGTCATTCCAGCGGGCATTGACTGGGACGAACTCGTCGTTTCGTGGAACGCCGCCGCGCCGTCCGGAACTTTTTTGAAAGTCGAGGCGAGCGCCATTTCCAGCGATCGCGCGACCCGGTTTTACTCCTGGGGCCTCTGGTCGCCGGACAACGGACGTTTTCCGCGGCAGAGCGCCGGCCGGCAGAAGGATCGCGACGGCCGGATGCTCACGGACACCCTGGTTTTGTCCCAGCCCGCCGGCGCGGTCCGAATCCGCGTGACGCTCGGCGGCACGAACGCCGAACTGCCCGCGTTGAAATTCCTCGGCCTTTCGTTCTGCAACACCCGCGTCACGCCCGCGCCCCAGCCACCCAACCACGCCGCCTGGGGGAAAATCATCCCCACGCCTGAGCTATCGCAGAATTCCTATCGCCAGGGAGAAGGCTGGTGCAGTCCGACCGCGCTGACCATGGTGCTGAAGCGCTGGGCGGACGTGTTGCATCGCCCGGAGTTGAACCTTGGCGTGCCCGAGGTCGCCGCGGGAGTTTATGACCGGAAGTGGCCCGGCACTGGCAACTGGCCCTTCAACACCGCCTTCGCCGGCAGCTTCACCAACCTGCGCGCCTACGTGACGCGCCTCGGCGGCATGTCCGAGTTGGAGGACTGGATCGCCGCCGGCATCCCGGTGATCATCTCGGCGCCGTGGCATTTGCTCAAACCCGGCCGGCACGACACCGGCTCCGGCCATCTTACCGTCTGCATCGGCTTCACCAAAAGCGGCGACGTGGTCATCAATGATCCGGCAACCAATCTCAAGAAGGAAAGCGTGCGGCATATTTACAAACGAGCAAATGTCATTCGTGCTTGGGCGGCTTCCCACAACACGGTTTATCTCGTTTATCCCGAATCGGCCAAAATTCCCGAAAATCGGTTCGGGCATTGGCAATCCCATGGTGCGAAATGAAACATAGCGCTTCCAATTGCCACCGCTCCAGGCATGGCTTGATTTCCGAGTGCCAAGCCGCTCAACGCGTGGAAAATCTACTGGCCAGTCCGGCCTTTATTTCCGGCGAGCGAGCAATTCAAGTCGGTTGGCAATCAACCCGATGTTTCCTTGCTCCAGCCGCGTTGGCAATTTCTTCAGCCAACCTTCAAGTTGGTCGGGATTCAAAACGAGCGTCTGCGGTTCGGCTGTTTTGGACTCGACCCACCAACCTGGAAATACAATCACCGGCTGCACAAATGCGCTTTCATTGGTTAATTCTTTTATCAATCCATGCAGCCAACGGGCTTGCGCTTTTGCTTGATCAATCGGGCTTGGTTTGATTTCGATTCCATTCTTCCAAAGCGACCGACCGTCGGTTTGAATCTTGTCGCCTTTGCCTTTGCTCCAGGTTTTCGTTTCTATCGTAAAAACTCCGGCGGGACCGACCAGCACATGGTCCACGTTGAATTCATTGCCGATCAAATCGTGAAAAACCCGGTAGCCATGCGCGCGCAAATTTTCCAGCTTTTCGCCTACGATTTTTTCGCCATTGAGTGCTTGTTGATGTTCTTTAATTTGAGACCGCAAAGCGACCAATCGGTAAACCGCATAACCCAAAAGCGGAAGGCAAACGATAGCTGCGGCTAGAGGATTTGGCGGTATTTTCCAAAGCCACCGCCATAATTCCTGAAGCAAGAAGACGACCGCTAACACAGCCAAACCAATTTGATCCGTGCATTTGTCCCACAATCTGTCCAACTCTTCCTGAACGGACTGGCCGGCGGTGCGTTTCGGCTTGATTCTCAGCGGTGATTGTTTATTTTCCACGAGGACAAGAGAAGCGGTTCGTCTCAGCGATTTCAATCTGATATTTTTCCTTTGTGTTCCCGGCGCGCTTTGCGGTTAATTGTCTCATGCGAATTTTGTCAGGCATTCAGCCCAGCGGCGCGCTGCATCTCGGAAATTATTTCGGGATGATGCGGCCGGCGCTGGAGCTTCAGGAAACGGGCGAGGCGTTGTACTTTATCGCCAATTACCATTCGATGACGTCGCTGTTCGACGCGAAGGAGCGGCGCAAAAACACGCTGGATGTCGCGCTGGATTTTCTCGCGTGCGGTTTGGACCCGAAGCGGACGGTGTTCTTCCGCCAATCCGATGTGCCGGAAGTGACCGAATTGGCGTGGCTACTGACGACATTGACGCCGATGGCGATGCTGGAAAACTGCCACAGCTACAAAGATAAATTGGCACGCGGGCTTGCGCCAAATCACGGAATCTTTGCCTACCCGGTGTTGATGGCGGCGGACATTTTGATTTACGACTCGAATATTGTTCCCGTCGGCAAAGACCAGAAGCAACACGTCGAAGTCACGCGCGACATCGCCATCAAGTTTAACAACACTTACGGCGAGACGTTCGTGATTCCCGAACCGCAAATTCGTGAGGAAGTCGCCGTGGTGCCCGGCACGGACGGCCAGAAGATGAGCAAGAGCTACGGCAACACGATTGAAATTTTCGCGGAGGAAAAGGCCATTCGCAAAAAGATCATGGGCATCGTGATGGACAGCCGCACGCCGCAGGAACCGAAGCCGGACGCCGAGAACAATTTGGCCGTACAATTGCTCAAGCTGGTCGCGCCGGAGGAAACCGCGAAGGATTTTGAAAACCGGCTTTGCGCCGGAGGGCTCGGCTACGGCGATTTGAAGAAGGCGCTCTTCGAATACTACTGGAATTACTTTGCCGCGGCACGGCAGAAGCGGGCGGAGCTGGCGGCAAACCTGGATTACGTGAATCAGGTCCTCGCTGCCGGTGCGGCCAAGGCGCGGGCGCTGGCCCAAAAGGTCTTGAAACGGGCGCGCCAGGCGAGCGGACTGGAATGACCCCACCCGCGAACCCCGTAGCGCAGTCGTCCCGACTGCGGGTTGCCGCGGCGTCTCGCCGCCAGTCCCAACACCCTGCGAGACGCCGAGTGAACCCGCAGGCGATGACGCCTGCGCTACCGACGACGTGGAGTTTATGGTCCCGATGCGCGATTCGAGAATCGTGGAAACTCCCCAAAAGTCTTGTCCTCTGATTCCGGCCAGGCTGCGCGACCGCGAATCTGGCGGGAGGCGCGCAACGCAATCCTGCGAACCGTGGCACACTGGCACAAATCAGACCACCGCTGACCACGGAACCGCCCTACAGGACGGCACGGTCACGGAAAAACTCATCCAGCCTTGAGGTTTTGCGCGGACGCTGGGTCTTTTTCTGGCACGCCAATTGCGGCAGCGGATGGAGTGGTTGGGAAAATCCATCTGCCAAGTTTGCCTCAGGACGGCTGCGGGGACGCCCCGCTGCCACACCGTCCCTCCGCGGAAACGTCGTCTCGCTGGCTGCTCCAATCGCGGTCCCGGGCGTTGAAGATTACCGCGCCCCGGCAGCCGTTGCGGTTGGTGGTGGTCGAAGAAGAAGGGGGCGCCGATATTCCCTGCCCGGTCAAAATTACCCACGTTGGCTAGAATTGAGGCAGGTCGCCGGTGGCGGGCCTTTGAATGGCGTTCGGACCGACGAACTTGATCCTCTGAAATCCCGCCTGTTGAAGGAACAACGCCAGTTCCAATTGCGCCCGCCCGGCGGCGTCGCTCAAAATGCCGTCTCCCCGCGCCGCGCGACGGATGTCGTCCACGGCCTGGGCGCGCGCGGTTTGTTCGAGATTCTTGTCGGGCAGACGCAGCAGGCCGGTGGAATTGTCAATCACCCGCGTCTCATTCTCATCAAGATAGGCGTCGGTGATTTCAGCCCGCGGCAGGCGGATGAAGATGCTTTTGCCGGAAACCGTCACGTCGCCGGGTTTCAGCCGCTCGAGGTCCACTCCGGCCTTGACGACGCCGTGCGCCAGCAGCAGCACGCGGTTTTCGCCATACCACTTGACGTCCTCGAGCACCACGACCTTTTCCACGACATATTTCACGGTCACCAACTGCGAGAGGGTCTGAATCTGTTCGATGACCGTGGCGGTGTTGGCCTCGCGCAACTCCGATTTGGACCCGCCCCAGCGCGTCAGCCGGAATCCGGCCCACAGGCCGGCGGCGAAGACGACTGCCACCGTCACGATGAAAAGCAACCGGCGCATGGCGGGAGTGTAGCCACTTTGGGCGGCAAGCAAAGCCCGGTCTTGTCGCGCGCCAAGGGGCCTGTTATGTTCGGGCGAATGTCCAACGCGGCTGCCGCAGCCCCGACGCCATCGAAGGCCAAGGCTTTTCTCCGCCGGCTGATCACCTCGGTGATCCTCTGGACGGTGGTTCTGGCCGCCCTGTTTTCCGGCAACGCGCTCCTTTCCAACGGTGTGTTCCTGCTCATCATCCTGTTGCTGGCCCTGGCCGGGCTGGGGGAATTTTACGGTCTGGCCCAAAAAAGCGGCCTGGCCTGCTTCAAATACTGCGGCCTGCTGGGCGGCGCGCTCCTCATCGCCGGAACGTTTTTGAATCTCACCGGGCACCTCGGTCTGCACAATTCGCCGGCGCGCGTGAACGATTTCGAAACGAGCTTTCTCATCCTGTTCGTGCTGGGCCTGTGTGTCCGGCTGTTCGTGTCCAAGACCAATTTCGCGGGCATCACCATGCTGGCCGTGACACTTCTGGGCCTGATGTATGTGCCCTGGCTGCTGAACTTCATCCAAAAGATCAATTTTTTCCAGGGCGTTGAAGGCAAATTGTTCCTGCTTTACTTCGTGGTGGTCACCAAATTCAGCGACACCGGCGCTTACGCCGTCGGCTCGCTTCTTGGCCGGCACAAGATGGCCCCGCGCATCAGCCCCAACAAGACCTGGGAAGGCTTTGCCGGCGCCCTGGCCTTTTCCACGGCCGCGAGCCTCGGCTTCGCGCATTTTGTGGGCGGCCGCATGGCCGGCATGAACCCGCTGCACGCGACGGTGCTCGGCGTCCTGCTGGGCTCAACCGCCGTCATCGGCGATTTGATCGAGTCGCTCTTCAAGCGCGAGGCGGGGGTGAAGGATTCCGGCGGGTATTTTCCGGGCATCGGCGGCATTCTGGATTTGCTCGACAGCCTGCTGTTCAACGCGCCGATCATGTACTTGTATCTGCGGCACATTTTGACCACCCCATGAAGAACGTCGTTTTGCTCGGCTCGACCGGCTCCATCGGCGTCAGCACCGTCAAGGTGGCTGACGATTTGCCCGACCGCATCCGTCTGATCGGTCTGGCGGCGGGCAACAACGCCGGGCTGCTGCTGGAACAAAGCCGGCGCCACCGGCCGGAGGCCATCTCCATCGCCGAGCCGGCCAGGGCCGCAGAACTGCAAAACGCCTTCGGCACCGCCCCGCGGGTTTATTCAGGCGCCGAAGGTTTGCTCCGCCTCGCCACGTTGCCGGCGGCGGACATCGTGCTCATCGCCATCGTCGGCACCGCCGGATTGCAGCCCGCCCTGGCCGCGATCCGCGCCGGAAAGGACGTCGCCGTGGCCTCCAAGGAAATCCTCGTCATGGCCGGGGAAATCGTCATGCGCGAGGCGCACAAATACGGCGTGCGCGTCCTGGCGGTGGACAGCGAGCACTCGGCCATATTCCAATGTCTGGACGGCCGGCCGTCCGGCTCGGTGCGCAAACTCTGGCTGACGGCCTCCGGCGGTCCCTTCCGCGACAAGGCTCTCTGGCCCCGGGAAAAATTTTCGGAAATCACCGTCGAGCGCGCGCTCCAGCATCCCTCCTGGACGATGGGACGGAAAATCACCATTGACTCCGCGACGCTGTTCAACAAGGGGCTGGAGATGATCGAGGCGCGCTGGCTCTTCGACATCGAGATGGCGCGCGTCGGCGTGCTGGTCCACCCGCAGAGCGTGGTGCATTCCCTGGTGGAATTCGTGGACGGCTCGTGGCTGGCGCAGCTTTCCACGCCGGACATGTGCCTGCCCATCCAATACGCGCTGACCTACCCCGAACGCGCGCCCAGCGGTCGGGTGCGGACGGATTTTGCCGAACTCGGCCGGTTGACCTTTGAGGAGCCGGATTGGGAACGCTTTCCGGCCATCGGATTGGCGCGCCGCGCCGGCGAGATCGGCGGCACCCTGCCGGCGGTCTTGAACGCGGCAAACGAGGTGGCGGTCGAAGCCTTCGTGAATCGGCAAATCAACTTCCCGCAAATCGCGGAAACCGTCCAACGCACGATGGAGGCGCACCAAAGCATTTCGCATCCCACCCTGGAGCAGATCCTGGAGGCGGACGCCTGGGCGCGGCGGGAGGCGTCGAATCCATGGCGGCGTTGACGCGCAACCCACCGGGCCGTTTCATCGCTCCGATGCTTTAACACTTTGAGGATTCCGCCTTCCTGGTATATTCAACCCGCCCACAAAGGCTGATTGCATGGTTATCTTGCATTACATTCTCATCACGCTCGAAGTGGTGCTGATCTTCAACCTGATCATCGGCGCCCATGAGCTGGGCCATTTCCTGGCGGCCAAATGGCGCGGGCTGAAAATCGAGCGTTTCGCCATCTGGTTCGGCAAGCCGGTCTGGAAAAAGAAGATCGGCGGCGTGGAGTACGCCCTCGGGTCGCTGCCCTTCGGCGGCTACGTGGCGCTGCCGCAGATGGCGACCATGGAAGCCATCGAAGGCAAAAGCGAAACCGCCGCCGAACCGCTGCCCAACGTTTCGGCGCTGGACAAGATCATTGTCGCCTTTGCCGGGCCGCTGTTCAGTTTTCTGCTCGCGCTCGCCTTCGCCGGGGTCGTAATGATCGTCGGCCGCCCGGTGAGCGAAGCGGACACGACGACCACGATTGGCTACGTCATCAAGGGCGGCCCCGCGGACCAGGCCGGTTTGAAGGCCGGTGACAAAATTCTTTCGATTGACGGCAAGCCGGTGACGAAATTCGGCGGCATGGGCGACAGCGTCGTCTGGCGGATCGTCAGCAGCGAGCATCCGGAGATTGACGTCCAGGTGGATCGCGCGGGGAAGACCCTGGATTTTTTTGTCACCCCCACCAACGAACCGACGAAATTCTGGCAGCGCAAGAGCCTGCGGGAAATCGAAATCCTTCCCGCGCAAAGCGCCATCATCGGCAAGGTTTATGCCGGCAGCCCCGCTGCCCGCGCGGGGTTGCGGCCCGGCGACGAAGTGACGGCGGTGGACGGACGGACGGTTTTCCACTACGCCGCCGTGGGCGACTTTGTGGAAAGTCACACCAACCAGAACGTCGCATTGCAGGTCGTCCGCGATGGCCGGCCGCTCGCCTTTTCGCTCCGTCCGCAAAAGCCGTTGAGTCCGACCAACGCCCCGCCCTTGCTGGGGATCGTCTGGGACGCGACGGGCAAGATTACCATGTCTCATCCGGGCGCGTTCGAGCAGGTGGACTCGAGCGTGCAAGCGGTGGCGGAAACCGTGGGCGCGGTGTTGTCTCCCAAATCCCACATCCAGGCGCAGCAACTGGGCGGGGCGGTGATGATTTTGAGTTTGTATTACCGCCTCTTCAGCGCGCCGCACGGCTGGCAACTGGCCCTCTGGTTCAGCGTGGTGCTCAACGTGAACCTCGCGCTGCTGAACCTGCTGCCCATCCCCGTGCTCGACGGCGGCCACATCCTCCTGGCCATCATCGAGGCCATCCGGCGCAAGCCGGCCAGCGTGCGCGTCCTCAACGCCATTCAAAATGTCTGCGCCGCTCTGGTCATCGGCTTCATGCTGTACATCGCCTTCTTCGATGTCGGCAGCCTGATTCACAATGCCCAGGGCGGCCACCTGGAGAAGGTGGTCTTTGCGCCGGAGGAAAAATAAACCGGACTTGAAATTCCCGCCCAAAAACGGGAAGCTGTGAGCGTGCGCTACTGCGAATCTTCATTTCTTTACCGGCGCCGCCCGACCCGCGAGGTTGTCATCGGCGACCCGGACCACGGTGGCCTGATCATCGGCGGCGATCACCCGGTCGTGATGCAGTCCATGCTCACGTGCGACACCATGGACACCGCCGAATGCGTCCGCCAGACGCTCGAACTGGTCGCCGTGGGCTGTCAACTCGTCCGCATCACCGCACCCACGGTCAATGACGCCGCAAACCTGAAGAACATCGTCGCCGAACTGCGCGCGCGCCGCTGTCGCGTGCCGCTCGTCGCCGACATCCATTTCAAACCCGAGGCCGCGATGGAGGCCGTCAAGTGGGTGGAGGTCGTGCGCGTGAACCCCGGCAATTACGCCGACAAGAAGAAATTCGCCGTCAAGGATTACACGGACGCGGAATACGCCGCGGAGTTGAAGCGCATCGAAGAGGCCTTCGCGCCGCTGGTCCTGGAATGCCTCCGGCGGAAACGCGCCCTCCGCATCGGCACCAACCATGGTTCCCTCTCCGACCGCATCATGAACCGCTACGGCGACACACCGCTGGGCATGGTCGAGAGCGCGCTGGAATTCGCCCGCATCTGCCGCCGGCACGAGTTCCACAACTTCAAGTTTTCCATGAAGTCGTCCAATCCCAAGGTGATGATCGAGTGCTATCGCCTGCTGGTCGCGCGCCTCGAACAGGAGGGACCGGATTGGAATTACCCGATTCACCTGGGCGTGACGGAGGCCGGCGAGGGCGAAGACGGACGGATCAAGAGCGCCATCGGCATCGGCTCTTTGCTCTGCGACGGCCTGGGCAACACAATCCGGGTATCGCTCACGGAGGATTCGCCGCGCGAAATTGAAGTCTGCCGCGATTTGCTGGCGCAGATTCCGTCTTTGACCGTTGAAGCTTTGGAGCGGGAAGATGCTTCAACGCTTCAGCGCTTCGACGGGCCGTTTCCTTTCGACCCGTTCCATTACGAACGCCGTCCCACACCCGAAATCGAACTGGCCGGAGGCGCAAAATGCGGCGGCGAACAAACCGTGCGCGTCGTCGTCACCCGCGCGACCTGGGACAAGGTCGCGCCGAAAATCCGGCCCAAGGACGACGTGAAACCGGAAGCGGTTTACGAGGACTTCAGCGTCGCCGAAATTGATCCGACGCAGGATTTTCAAGTCAATTGCGAGACGCAACTGGTGACGGTGAAGGACGGCGTGAAACTCCCGGCGATCGCCGCGTTCCGACTCCTTGCGTCGAAATTGAAGAGACTTGGGCGCAACAATCCAATTCTACTCAAAGATTGCATCAATTTTAGTGACGCGCCCCTCACCCAGCCCCTCTCCCCATCGGATGGGGAGAGGGTGGCGAAACCGGGTGAGGGGAATTCTTGGCCGCTCGAACCGAAAATCGCCCTGCTCCGCGCCTCCGCCGTCATCGGCTCGCTCCTGGCCGACGGCATCGGCGACGCCATTTTGATCCGCGGCGAGCCGGGCGCGGGGCAGTCGTTGCGCTTGGCCTACAACATTTTGCAAGCCGCCGGTTGCCGGAGTTTCAAGACCGATTATGTCGCCTGCCCGAGTTGCGGGCGGACTCTGTTCAACTTGCAGACCGTGACCGCGCGCGTCAAGGCGCGCACCCAGCATCTCAAGGGCGTGAAAATCGCCGTCATGGGCTGCATCGTCAACGGCCCCGGTGAAATGGCCGACGCCGACTTTGGTTACGTCGGCGGCGCGCCCGGCAAGATCAACCTTTACGTCGGCAAGACCCCGATCAAATTCAACATCCCCGAAGCCGAGGCGGTGGACCGCCTTGTGGACTTGATCCGCGAACACGGCAAATGGGTGGAACCGGAGCCGGTTGCGAACCGCCAGGAAGAACGTGCGGAAACCTCGGCCTGTTCCGCAAGCACCTGAAAAGGCCAGGCCTTGCAAACTGCGACGGATTCCGAGGTGCGGCTCACCTTGCGCGGCCGTCTGAATGAAATTCTCTCAATGAGCTCGGCAACACCGAAAGTTCTGCGGCGGCTTCAAACCCTGCTGCCACGCGGCGAAATCGTTTTTGAGCCGGCGATCTTGTCCAAATATGCCGGCGACAAATGGTTCGCCGCGCATCGGCCCGACGCCGTCGCCCTGCCCCGCTCCACTCGGTCCGTTTCGGCCATTCTGCGCTTTGCGAACCGGCGCCAAATTCCAGTAACGGCGCGCGGCGCCGGACACGGTTACGTCGGCGGCTGCGTGCCGGTGCGCGGCGGCATCGTCCTTTCGCTGGAACGCATGGACCGCATCAAGGAAATCAACGCGGCCGATTTCGTCGCCGTCGTCGGGCCAGGCGTCAACACGCAACGATTGCAGGAAGCGGTCGAGCGGCGCGGCCTGTTTTATCCGCCGGACCCCGCGAGCCGGGCGGACAATTTCATCGGCGGCAACATCGCCACCAATGCCGGCGGCCCGCGCTGCCTGAAATACGGCGTCACACGGGACTATGTTATGGGCCTGGAAGTCGTTTTGGCGGACGGCACGGTCGTCCGGCTGGGCGGGCGCACGCACAAGAACAAGACCGGGTTTGATCTGCACCGCCTTTTTGTCGGGTCGGAAGGGTTGCTGGGCGTCGTCACCGAGGCCACGCTGAAATTGATTCCCCTGCCGCCGTTTCGCGCCAATCTGGCCGTCGGGTTTGGCTCGATGAGCCGCGCCGTCCGGGCGCTGCAAGGCGTTTTGTCCGCCGGCTTTCTGCCCTGCGCACTGGAACTGGCGGACGAATTCACGCTGGCCGCCGCCTACAAGCGGACCCGGAGCGAGCGCCTGCGCGGTTGCAAGGCGCACCTGATCGTCGAACTGGACGGGCAGAAGAAATCCGTGGCAAATGAAATCCGCGATCTCGAAAAAATTGTCCGCGGTCAAAAGCCCGCTTTCGTCGAACGCGGCCGGGGCGACAAACAATGCGAAGCCGTCTGGCAAATCCGCCGCCAATTTTCCTATGCATTGCGCGACACCGGCCTGACGAAGCTGAACGAGGACATTGTCGTCCCGCGCGGCCGATTGGAAGACTTGTTCCGTTTCACGGCGCGTTTGCAAAAAACATTTCATCTGCCCGTCGCCTGTTTCGGCCACGCCGGCGACGGCAACATCCACGTCAACGTGATGGTGGATTCCGAAAAGACCGGCGCAAAACGCCGCGCCGAGGCCGCGTTGGACGGACTATTCGCGCAGGTCATCGCCTGGGGCGGCGCGATCAGCGGCGAACACGGCATCGGCCTGGCCAAGAAGCGATGGTGGCCTCTGGCGCTTTCCAAGGAAGCGCGCGACCTGCATCGCGCCGTCAAAGCGGCGCTCGATCCGAACGGCATCTTGAATCCAGGCAAGTTTGTGTAGAAGCGAAGCCTGGGACGCATCAACGAACTCCGCTTTCCTCGCGCCCCGGTAATCCGCGCGGCATTGGGGCGTGACACCAAGCGGACGCCTTGTTCACCCTGCCCCTGCTGAAACTCAAGGGGCCCTGCTACGGATTCAGCAGGCCCACGCGATAGAAACGCATCGTGTTCGTGCCGACGGTGGCGTCCATTTCAGAGGTGATGAAATTGGTCGCGGAGAGGTTGCCGCCGATGTTCGTCCAGGTCGAATCCGTCAACTTGTTTTTGAATTGCAACTGGTAGTTTTTTCCAGGCGCGGAACGCCAGAAGACGGCGGCGCTGCCGGCCGATTTCTGCACCGTCATCATCACCGGACCGGAGATGACCTCGATCGAGACGGTTTGCGCGGCGCTCAGGCTTGGCGCGCCGTTGTCCGTCACACGCACGATGACGTTGGTCGCAAGGGAGAATCCGGTCACCGGCGGCGTCCAACTAAACACGCCGCTGGAGGCGCCGATCGCGGCGCCGGCCGGCCCGCCGGGATCCAAGCTGAACGTCAGGGCGTCGCCGTCGGAATCGGAGGCCGCGGCGGTGAACGTCAGCGTGTTTCCCTCGCCGACGATTTGCTTCGCGATGGGATTGAGCACCGGGGCGCTGTTGATCACCATGGTTTCGCCCGAGTTGAACGGATTTACTTGAAAAACGTTGGTGCCGACCGCGCCGTTGTAGGTGCCCAGGACCAGCGCATACACGCCGTTCAACGGCAGCGTCACCTCCAGATCACCGGTCAAGCTGCCCGAGCCTCCCGACACCGTGTTGTTGTTCGGATCGGACAACGTCCAACTCCCGCTGGGATTCCCCGGCAGCGCGTGGAAATACAACTGCTGCCCGGCCACACCCGAATACTGGTAAACCACCGACTGATAGGCCGCCAGCGCGTTGGTCGCCGCCGCATTCACCGGCAGCACCGGCTGGTTCGTCACCACCAGCAAGTCAAACGCAAAGGTCCCCGTGCTGGCGCCATTGCCGTTGAATATCAGGGTGTAGGTCCCCGATTCCGACAGGGTGAACGGCCCCCGGTCATACGAAAACCGGCCCGATATCGCCGAGTCCACCGCCCCTTGGGGATTCAGCAATTCCACCGAGATGATGTTGGGATACGGCGGATCGGCAGCCAGCGCGTCGTAGTAAAGTCGTTGCCCGGCCACGCCGTTGAACGTGTAAACCTTCTGCTCGCCCGGCTCGCTGATGGTGTTGGTCACCGCCGTGCCCAGCGCATAGCTGTTGGTGATATAGGCATAATCATTGACCTTGAACACGTTGGTGCCGGCGACGCCGTTGTAGGTGCCCAGGACCAGCGCATACACCCCGTCCACCGGCAACGTCACTTCCAAGTCCCCCGTCAAACTCGCCGAGCCTCCCGACACGATGTTGTTGTTCGGATCAGACAACATCCAACTCCCGCTGGGATTCCCCGGCAATGCGTGGAAATACAATTGCTGCCCGGCCACACCCGGATACTGGTAAACCACCGACTGATAGGCCGCCAGCGCGTTGGTCGCCGCCGCATTGACCGGCAACGGCGGCTGACTGGACAGGTCCAAAAGCTGGAAGTTGTAGCTGCTGGCCGGGCTCTTTTTCCCCTTCAACAGGAGATAATAAGTCTCCGAATGCGCGAGGGTGAGCGGTCCCGAATCGTTTTGAAAATCCCCGGATTGCCAGACCGTCACGCCCAGGGCATTTTCGAGCTGCACCGCCACCGAGGGATAGTCGGAGTCGTTGGTCAGCGCGTCATAAAAGAGCCGTTGCCCGACCGCGCCGCTGAACTGGTAAACCTGGGTCTGGTAAGGAGCCGCCAGGGTATTGCTCACCGCCGCGTTCAACGGCAAGACCGGGCTTGTGGTCAGGTCCAGCAGCCGGAAATCGTAGTTGCCGCTGGCCGTGCCGTTATACCCGCGCACATCCAGCGTGTAGGTTCCCGAACGCGGCAGGATGTAGGGGCCGGCATCGGCGGTTTCATTCACGGTGAAAACCGTGTTCCCGTATGGATCAATCAAGTCCACGTCCAAAGATTGGCCGCTGATGTCGAGGCTGTCAAAATACACCGGCAATCCCGCGGGCGCGGTGAGGGTGAAACTGTTGGTCTGGCCCGAGGCGATGTTGCCGGAGTGCTCGACGCCGAAGCCATTGGTGGCCCCCGGCGGCGCGTCGCTGACATCCGTGATGCTGACTTGGAAACTCACCGGTGAACCGCCGAAGGCATTCCCCGCCACCACCAATCCGTAGGCGCCAGTGGCGGGCAGAGTCACCGTGCCGATATTGTTGTTGATGTTGGCTGAACCGAGGATTTGATCATCCAAACCGACCAACTCCCAATTCGCCTGGGACGCGGAAGAACTCACATGCTGCAAAGCCAATCGTTGACCGGCTGTGCCGTTGAAATGATAAAGCCTTGCCTGGGTCTGATCGCTCAACGTGTCGCCGAGGGTTCCAGTGGTGATCACGGGCGCAGTGGCCAAATCCAGGAGATTGAAAGCCATCGTGCCGGTGGTGTCGCCGCTGCCGTCGAAGACCAGAGTGTAGGCGCCGTTTTGTGTCAAGGTCATCGGCCCCGCATCGCTGGCACTGTTGACGGTGAAGACCTGTTGGCCCGTCGGCGAGAACAGCGTCGCCTGAATGCTGTTGTAGTTGGTCTGGCGCGAATCAAAATACAACCGCTGCCCGGCGCTGCCGGCGAACGTGTAATAGACCTGGTCGCCCGGATGGACGATGACGGCGTTGGTCGGCGCCCCCAGTGTCAGCGCGTTGGTCGTGTAGCTGAACGTGTTGACCTGGTTGGTGTAGGTCACCGCGTTGCCACCGCCGCTCAACACCAGCACGTATTGACCCGCCTGACCCAGCGTCACTTCAAAGTCCCCGCCCAGCGCCGCGCCGGCAACCTGCGCATCGTCCGGCCGATACAACGTCCAATACGCGCCGCCAACGTTGACCCCCTTGGCGTTGAAATACAGTTGCTCTCCCGCCGTCCCGGCCAGTTGATAAATCACGACAGCGTTTGTGGCCAAGGTTCCGCTCAAATCCGCGTTCAACGGCAACGCCGCTTGCACGTCCACAGGAAGCATTTGAAACACGTAGTTCGGGCTGGACGACAAGCCACTTTGCAGGAACAGATAATTCGTTCCGGCAAATGGAATGGTCAGCGGACCGGCGTCGCTGTCGGAATTGCCGTGGATGGGCGTGGCGCCGTCCGGTTGCACCAACTCGACCTGGACGTTGTCGAAGTCGCTGTCAATGGCGTCGTAGAACAGCCGTTCCCCGTTGGTGGCGGCAAACTGGTAAACGTCGGTTTGATACGGCGCGCTCAGCACGTTGCTCACCGTCGTGTTCAGCGGAAGGGTCAGACTGGTGGTCAAATCCAGCAGCCGGAAGTCGTAATTGCCGCTGGTGGTGCCGTTGTTCGCGCGCACTTGCAAGGTGTAGGTCCCCGCCCGCGGCAGAATGTAGGGGCCGGCGTCGGCGGTCTCGCTGACCGAAAAAACTGTCTTTCCAAAAGGATCAATCAAGTCCACCACCAGCGACAGGCCGCTGATGTCGAGACTGTCAAGATAGACTGGCAGGCCGGCGGGCGCGGTGAGGCTGAAACTGTTGGTCTGGCCCGTGCCGATGGTCCCGGAGTGCGCCACGCCAAAGCCGGAAGCCGTTGCCGGCGCATCACTCACGTCGGTCAAAAGCACCTGAAACGAAAACGGTGTGGCCCCCTGGACCACGCCGCTCACCAGTAAATAATAGGGACCGTCGAGAGGCAAAGTGACCGCGCCGAGGTTCTGGTAGATCTGGCCCGAAGCCAGGACCGTATTGACCGGGCTGACCAGTTCCCATTGGGCCTGGCTGGAGGCGTAGGCAAGGCTCTGCAAATTGATCCGCTGTCCGCGCGTGCCATTGAACCGATAAACGTTGCACGCCAGCGGCGGACTAAGCTGGCCGGCAAGAATCGTCCCCAGCGCCAGCGGCGCTCCGGCGGACAAGTCCAGCAGGCGAAACTGATAGCTCCCGGTGGTGGCCCCGGTGCCATTAACGACCAGCTTGTAGGTGCCCGATTCCGTCAGAACCAGCGGACCGGAATCGTAGTCGTCGTTGCGGGAGTACAAAGTGGTGCCGGACGGCGAAAGCAGAGTCAGAGTGATGCTGGCGTTGTCGGCGTCCTGGGAATCCAGATAGATTTGTTGTCCCGGTGCGCCGGTGAAGGTGTACGTGTGCGACTGGCCCGGCACAGTCAGGCTGCCGGCGTAGGTGGTGCCCAGCGTCAACGGGGCATCGGCACGCGCCGGATGGACCGCCAGCGTGAGGCCAAGGAGGCTGGAGCAGGCGGCCAGGCGCTTCAGGAACCGAAGCGTTCTGCCCGCTTCGCGGCCCGGGCCAGGGTCTTGCTTCGATTTTGCAACGCCGCCGGTGACCGTCGCGGATTGAGGATTCATCTGGATTGGTTTTGTTTCAGAGTCAGGCCCACAGTCTTTCATAGAGTCTTAAGGTGTTCCCCATCACTTAATGCTTCTCGCTTTTGGTTGTCAACGATTTTGATGAATACCGTTCCCAAGATTTTCAGTGTGTACCACGGAGGTGAGGCTGCAAACCTGGCCAAACTGAAGGTCGAGATCCGAACGACGGCCGTTTGGTGTGGCTACGAAACGTTTGACGACAACCTCAGCCATTCGCGGGAAGCCGGCTTCTCCATCTGCGTGAACGGATTTCAAAAAAAGTCCGGCGCCGGAAGGATAATCGGACCCCACCCGGCCTGCTTTTTTAAATAAAAAAAAGTGTTGCCTTTGTTTGGAATTCCTTGGAATTTATCCCCCGACTATGAATCAAATACTTAATCTGTCTGTCGCCAAGCTTAAACGCATGGCGGCTATGAAATCGCAAATTGAACGTCTCCAATCCAAATTGGAAACGCTGGCCGACAACTCCTCGCCCCCGGGCAGGCGCGCCGCAACCAAGCGCAAAAGACGTCACATGAGCGCGGCAGCACGCCGGAAAATTTCCCAAGCCGCCAAGGCCCGCTGGGCCAGAGTACGGGCCGCCAAAGCGGGCAAGTAGTCGGGCCGGTTGCGGCCAGGCCGCCGGCGACATTTCGCGCCGCGACCGCGAAGCAAGGCAGCATCCTTCCTCTTCGCGGTCGTGGAGTTTGTTATTTGGCTCCCGAAACCAACACCACAAACTCGCCCTTCCAATTCCGGTGGCGCGCGCGGGTCAAAAGCTCTGATGGCTTGCCGCGCGCAAACTCCTCGAATTTCTTGGTCAACTCGCGGGCCATGACCACGTCGTGTTCGGGGAACACCGCGACGAGTTCTCCCAGCAGTTTCTCCACGCGGTATGGCGATTCGTAAAAAACCAGGGTGCCGCTGACGGTTTTGAGGGATTCCAGTTTGCTTCGTCGCTGGCCGGATTTGTGGGGCAGAAAACCGATAAAGTGGAATTCGTCCGCTGGCAAACCGCCCGCCGTGAGCGCCGCGACCAAGGCACATGCGCCGGGCACCGGTTCAACGCGCAACCCCGCCGCGATCGCCGCCTTCACCACGCGTTCGCCCGGGTCGCTGATGCCGGGACTGCCGGCGTCCGTGACCAGCGCGATTTTTTCGCCGCGCTGGAGCCGTTCGATGATTTCCCCGCTGCGCCGGGCCTCGTTGAACTGGAAGCAACTCAGAAGCGGCCTTGAGATTCCGAAGTGCTTCAGCAGTTGCCCGGAACGGCGCGTGTCCTCGGCGGCCACCGCGTCACACCCGCGCAACACCCGCAGTGCGCGCAGCGTGATGTCCTCCAGATTCCCGATGGGCGTGGCCACGAGGTAAAGCGTGCCGGGCGTGAGTGGCGGCGGTTCCATGCTTTGACTTAAACAGAAAATTCGGCGAAAATAAACCGGATTCCGCGGTCGAAGGGATATGAGAAGATGCTGCTCCATTCTTTTCGCGCTGGCCATGGCTCACGGGCTCGGCGCGGAGGAATTGCCAAAAGCCGTGGCTGCACTGCGGAAAAATGGCGCGTTTACTTTTCCACAAAAGGAGGCAAAGGTGTTTTGCGATCGGCCAACGCTGCGCTTTTCCGTCTGGAACAACGATCAATATCTGTTCGCCCAGGCCATTTTGTGGACGGACGACGACGCCTCGCTTGGCAAAGACCGATACAACCGGTTAACTTATGACTGGTCCTTCTTGATGTTGAACGTGAATCCGAATGGAGAAGTCACCCCCCATGTGGACCGGGAATATGTGCTCAATCCAGGGACACACGGTCTGTATTATGTTATTGAGCTTGGGTTACGCGACCAAACCGGCCTTTACAGCGATTCGAAAGGTCGAGGAGCCATCCGCTACCTAAAAACCGCCGATGGAAGAACGGTTCGGGTGGACACTTATTTGATTCCTTTGGCGGAACTCTCCCGCCACGTGGGGGATGAACTGCGGTTGGCTTACTGGGGATTTTCCCCAAAGCCGCCGCTGACGGTCAATTCCACCGGCTACACCCGCGTCGGAAGGAACTACAACCGTTGGAACATCCCTCTCTCTCAATATAACGAATATGTTTTAACCAAAGGCGGGGCAATTGATCTGAATGAGGTGCCGGACGGACGGAAGGACACTTCAAACAATGTGGCGATGCCAAGAGTCGGCGAGGCTGCCCCTGAAATTTCCGCCAAGGAATGGATCTATTCCGGAAAGCCGCTGACTCTGGCCGACCTGCGCGGGAAGGTCGTCCTCGTGGATTTTTGGGCGACCTGGTGCGGGCCGTGTGTCGAGTGCATTCCGCATTTCAACGAACTTCAGCGGAAGTATTCCCGCAAGAATTTCCAATTGTTGAGCCTGGTCGAAGAAGGCCCTCAAACGATGGACCCGTTTCTCGCCAAACATCACGTGGATTATCCCATCGGTCTGGAAAGCAATTCGCTTGACGATTACGGCGTCACTGGAATCCCACAGGCATTTGTCATTGACCAAAGCGGAAAGATTATTTGGAGCGGCGACCCCGATGCCGCATCACCTGAAATGGACAAAGTCATTGCAAAGGCATTGGGGATCATTGCCAATCCATCAAAATGAAACCGGCGCGAAAATCTTCGTCGCTTCCGCCAGGCGCTTTGGTTAACCTTCCTTTCAAGTATTGATGAAAAAACTTCTTCCGATATTGTTGGGGTCTGCTTTTGTTGCTGGCAACTTGCTTGCGCAGCCGCCGGTGCGCATCGCCATCGCGGGACTCTCCCACGATCACGCCTGGGGATTTATTCCGCGCTTCGCCGGACGAACGGATGTGCAATTGGCCGGCATCGTGGAAACCAACCAGGATTTGATCAGCCGCTATTCCGAACACTTTCATCTCAATCCCCGCCTGTTTTATCCCAGTCTGGATGCGATCTTCGCCGGGACAAAGGTGCAGGCCGTGGCGACCTTCACCAGCACGTTCGAGCACGCGCGAGTCGTGCAAGCGTGCGCGGCGCACGGCGTGGACGTGATGATGGAAAAGCCACTGGCCACGAACATGAAGCAGGCCCGCGCAATCGCGGCGGCGGCGAAGAAAGGCGGCATCCAAATCATCGTCAATTACGAAACGAGCTGGTATCCGGGAAACCGGGCGGCCTACACCATGGTTCACGATGAACATCAAATCGGTGATATCCGTCGGATGGTCTTTCACCACGGCCACCGCGGGCCGAAGGAAATCGGCTGCTCCACCAATTTCCTCGCCTGGCTGACCGATCCGGTCCTGGACGGCGGCGGCGCCATCAACGACTTCGGCTGCTATGGCGCAGACCTGGCCACCTGGCTGATGGACGGACAAAAACCGCTGTCCGTTTTTGCCGTCGCCCGGCATTTCAAACCGGACATTTACCCAAAGGTCGAGGACGATGCGACCATCGTGTTGAATTATGCCAAAGCCACGGTCGTTCTGGAGCCGTCGTGGAACTGGCCGTTCGACCGCAAAGACATGGAGATTTACGGACAAACCGGCTACGTGCTGGTGCCCCGGCCGGATTTGCTGCGCGTGCGAACCGCAAAGACGCCCGGTGAAGTGGAAATCAACCCGCCGCCCTTGACCGGTGCAAACGCCGATCCGCTTTCTTATCTCGTCGCCGTCGTGCAGGGAAAAATCAAGCCCGCCGGTCTGGCGTCGCTGGACGTGAACATGACGGTGGTGGAAATCCTGGGCGCGGCGCACCGGTCCGCGCGGACTGGGAAACTGGTCAAGCTTTAAAATGCCGCGATGAAATCCGCCGCCAAATTTGCCGTCGTTCTGGTCACGGCGCCCGACTTGGCGACGGCCCGCAGGCTGGCGCGTGGCGCCTTGCAGGCCAGGCTCGTCGCCTGCGCGAATCTCATCCCGAAAATCGAGTCGCTTTATTGGTGGCAGGAGAAGATCGAGTCCGGAGCGGAGGTCCAGATGGTTTTGAAAACGACCAAATCCAGGCTGGCCGTTCTGGAAAAATTCATTCTCGCCCGGCACCCGTATGACACGCCCGAATTTCTGGTCCTGTCCCCGGGCGCCGGCGGCGGAAAATATCTGGACTGGCTGGCGGCGATTTGCGCGGAAAAATTCCGTTGAACCGGCGCCGCGCCCGCGTAAATTGGCTTTGTGAATCGGGCGGACCTCTTTCCGTTGATGCTGCTCATGCTCCACCTGTTGGCGCTGGGGGTTCTGACGGCGATGTTCATCGGGATGTTCCTGCTGCATCGCCGGGCGCACCGCGCGCGACAAGCGGTCCGGGGGCCCGTCCCACACCCGCTTTCGCCGCCGAGACGGCCGGGCCTCTGGCTGGCGGTGCGTTCGAGCGACCGCCGGAGCGTGCAGTCGGCGCTGGCTGCCGGCGAATTGGCGCCGGCTCTGAGAGCCAATCCCAGCCGATGGCGCGTTGCTCCGCCGGTCAATGGCTGGACCATGGTCACCGGCCCCGACTTGCCGAATCCGAGCGCCGACGTGGATGATTGCTTCCGCTTTCTGCTGGCCTTGAGCCGCCGGTTGGGTCATGTGCAGTTTTTCTACAGCGAAAACGTGCTGCACCACCATGCCTGGGCACGCCTGGACGACGGCTGCGTGACGCGAGCCTACGCCTGGGCGGGCGAGACGATCTGGAACCAGGGGCTCAAGACGATCGCGGAAATTCAGTTGGAACTGAGGTGCTTTCAATACGGGGAATCCGTGGGCGCATGGGAGGCGTCAGGGGCGGCGGCGCAGAATGTGGAAAGGATCCCGCTCCTGGCCGCGCGCTGGAGCATCGATCCCTGCCGGACGGCGGCGTCCTTCCCCATCCGCGGTTCAGACGATTCGGGTGTGGTTTGATGCCGTGCGCGAGGAGGGAGGGATTGCACTTGTGCCGCGGCGGCGTTTGCCGCAGAGTGGGGCCGTCCAAACGAAGGAACACCATGTCATTCAACATCGAACTCGAACTTCAGCGGTTTCCGAAGGTGATCACACTGCGGGACGGCACAACGGCCACGCTGCGCCCTCTGCGTGCGCAGGATGAAAAGGAGTTTCATCAATTGTTTCTGGACATTCCCGAACCGGAACGGATGTTCATCAAGCACCGCGTCACCGACATCGAGGTGGTCCGCGACTGGTGTCGGGACATTGATTACGGACGCAACCTGCCGTTGGTCGCGCTGATGGGCAGAAAGATTGTCGGCGATGCCACGCTGCACCAGCAGTTGGGCGGATGGAAACGGCATATCGGCCGCGTGAGCGTGCTGGTGCATCCGAATTACCGCGGACGCGGCCTGGCCCGCACGCTGGTCTCGGAGATCGTCGAAATCGCGCGACATGCCGGCCTTGAAAAGGTCGAGGCCGAATTCATCGGCGAGCAGGAAGCAGCCATCAAAATGTTCGCCCTGCTGGGCTTCAGTCAGTTGTTGCGGCTGGAAGATTATGTCAAGGACATGCAAGCCGTTTCCCATGACTACATTTTGATGGGCCTGGAATTGAAGACCGACGAGGAATACGCCGGAGCGGCGGGATGATTTTCAATTTGCGATTTACGATTTACGAACTGCCCGCGACTCCAAACAGATTCTCAAACCGGCAAACCGCGCCAATCGTAAATCACAAATCCCAAATCGTAAATGCCTCCGGAGGTCTGTCCCAACTGCGGCGCGGAAGTCCCGCCCGGCGCCAGAGCTTGCCCTGAATGCGGCGCCGATGAGGAAACCGGCTGGTCAGAAAAGGCTTATGCCGACAATTTGGGATTGCCGGATGAGCAATTTGACTACGGCGAATTTGTGAACGAGGAATTCGGCGCCGGACGGAAAAAACCGCATGGCATCTCCCGGTTCTGGTGGACATTGGCCCTGCTGCTCGTCGTTCTCCTCTTACTCGCCTTGCTGTCGGGGATCGTTTATTTCTGAACAAGGAGTGTGGCGGCGCGTCGTCGCTTCCCTCGACGGTATCCGTATTACTAACACCGTCTAGGCGAAGCATGGTTCGTGATGGCAAAGTGGGCGCATGCAACGAATGACACGCGTTCGCCGGCGGCGCTGCCCACCGGCCCAGCGGGATAAATTATTGGCCGCCTATCAACGCAGCGGTTTGACCCAAAAGGCCTTTGCCGCGCAGGCGGGCATCGGCTATTCGACGCTGACAGCCTGGCTGGGCAAGGCGGTCGCCGCGCGACCAGCCTCGCCTGAGGGCGGCCCGTCAGGTTTTATTCCGGTTCCCAATTTGCTGGCGACTGCCGACCGCCTTCGGGCATACCGGTTCCAGTTTCCCGGCGGGCTGATGGTGGAGGTGGCCCGAGGTTTCCAAGCCGAAGAACTCCGTGCGCTCTTGCAAGTGGCGCAGCAGTTAGGCGCGCGTGCCGCGCGTCGGCTCGCCGACAATCGGCAGCAGTTCCTTCGGCACTTCGATGAATGGAAACTGTATGAACGGCATATCAGTTAAAGTATCAAAATGAATACAATTGTCAACCGAAAATCTTGAAATTTTTCCTGCCGCTGACTTGATGCCGTCTTGCCGCGCGGCTTGGGTTAAATCTGATTGCCGAAAACTCCGGCTGAAAATTCCGGCGCGCCTTCCTAATCAGCCGCGTCCATGTCGCGCCTGTGCCGGTCAACGGTGGAGCCGCTAAAAAAACCCGGCGCGAAGCGCCTTCCAGTTTTTCGGACGACCTTGACGGGCGCGGGCGTGACATATAGTCGGACGAGGCGAGCGCGCCGGAGTCAACCCTTGCAGATGCAAATCGCAGTGCATACGGTCAGGGGGTCTTTCCCGAACCGTTTCTGGTGGACGATTCCGATTTGGAACCCGATGAGGCGCGGCTGGATTGGCTGCACACGCAGGTCAACGGTTCCAAAAGCGAAGTTGTCAAGGCTGAGGTAGAACATGCCTTTGGTCTGATGACAATGGAACTGGAGGTTCCTTACGAATATGACACTGCGGCGGGCTAAACCACAAAGGGTTTTAGGGCTATGCACATGACTCAACCAACCACAACACCTTGGCAAGTTACGTCAAGCCAAACCACAATGGGTTGGGTCCGATTGAGCCAGGTTGAGTCATGTGCATAGGCACAAAGGGTTTTGACAACATTGATCTTGGCGCCCGCTATCCGCTCTATCAATTCGTCTCGCCAAATGGCTTCGTGGACTCGACGTTCGGCGCAGGCATCGAGGCAGGCATCCCCACTGAATCAGCAATCACCAAGAACGCAGAACTGGTCCCGAAACTGTTCAATGAACTGAAGGTGGGGAATTCCACCGCGCAATCAGTCCTCGGCTATTCGAAAGTCAACAAATCCAATGGCCCCCAGACCTGCTCCGCTGCCAGAGGCCAGCCGCGTTTCGCCATTGGCTTCGGCCTGGCCTTCGTCGCCCATGGGTCGTCTATGCCAAGCGCCCGTTTGCCGGCCCCAAAACGGTGCTGGCCTACCTGTGCCGCTACACGCATCGGGTGGGCCTGACCAACCGGCGTCTGCAGGCTTTGAGTTCGGCGGAGAACACGGTGAGCTTCGATTACAAGGACTATGCCCACGGCGCTCGTCACCACTCTCTGACGCTCTCCTTGGAGGAATTCCTGCGCCGATTTTGTCTGCACATCCTGCCGCCGAGGTTTGTCAAACTCCGGCACTACGGCCTGTTGTCGAATCGGGATCGCCCCGCCCGGCTGGCCCAGGTGCGTCAGTTGTTGGCCGTGCTCCCTCCCCAGACCCCGCCGCCTCAAGCCACGATCACCTCGTTGGCCTCCATCGCGGTGCCGCCCTTGGTCTGTCCGCATTGCGGCGCCCCGGCCCTGATCCTGGTGCGCGTCTTGTTGCCGCCTCCAACGCCCACGCCGCCGATCTCCGACACCTCATGAACGCTTCAACGATCGCCCACCAACCTGGCCTGAGCATGAAGGTCGTTGCGTTAGAAAAACAACCTGCCCGGCAACTTGCAGTCCCATGCGGTCGCGTCCTGAGGTCCGATGAGGTTCCCGGATCGGTCCCCCTGGCAATCGGCGGCGTTCGCGCCGGGTCAATCCCTCATCGCACCCAGATCAGTGCAGCCCGTCCCTTGCGACAGCGGCAATCCGGGGAAAATCCATCGGCGGGTTCCAGTTGCTTTCTCCTGCGGGAACGTTCGTAAGCCTTCAGTTCAGCGGTTCAGTTCAATGGCAGTGTATTCGTCCCGGCTCGCCGGACATCCCTCGCAAAATCATGCCCTCAGACCGAGCCGCGACCAATACACCGCTTTGCATTCTGAGGCTCTCATTGGGCAGATCGAGGCTCCAGTTGGTGCAGCCGAACAGTATTGTGTTCGCGCCGCTTGAGTCGGGCCGCATCGTCATGGCGCTGGCGGGAATCGGCGGCACATTGGTTCCCGAAAAAACGTAATCATTCGTTGGAAACGTGTAGGTGACGCCGCCGGCGCTGAACGTTTGGCCCGCGTAGCTGGCCACGGTTCCCGCCGTGCATTGAGCGTGAACCGCCCACGCCAGCGCGAGCGCCGCCAACACAGTGATGATTGAAGGGCGCATGGGTGTCATCGGTTCATGGTGAACTCAAACGGAAGAATCCAACGCCGTTATCGAGCGGCAATGACACTTGAAGGGTGCCATTTTGATTGGTGACAACATTGGCCACCGGCCGCCAAACTGCGGGCGCAAGGTTGGTTGTGCTGTAAAAACTAAAGCCGTAGGCAGGTGCAGGCCAGGCAACCGTTACATTGGAATCGTTTGTGTCCAGACTGATCGCCAGAAAAGGCACGCTGTCCAGAATGACCGGCGCGACGCCGACATTTACATTGCTGACGCCGATCAAACTGGTGACATTGTTCGAGAGGTCGCGCTGTTCATAAACGTTCCACTCGGCGGGAATCGAAAAATTTGTTGTCCTGTCGGGATTCCAAAGGACGCGCGCTGCGGGGAAACCAAGCCGTTGCAGCGTGACGACCCATGTTCCGTTCGGGTCAATCGTCTTGTCGGTCATCTGTGCGCCGACCAGCCAGTCTGCGGCGTTGCTGTAAGCAATGCCGCCGGGCGCGGGCGTTTCGCTCGGCGGATTGACGCTCAATGGCGCTTGGGCGTTGGTGATCCCGCCCACCCGTCCCTCGGAAATGTCCCACGTGTGCCAGTCCCAATTCAACACGTTCTGCGTCCACCAAAACAGAAAGGCGCGGGCGGCGATGCCCATGTTCTGCAAATCATTTGTGCCCGCTCCTGCCGCGCCTTCGGTGCACCAAATCGGCAGCGAACACCATTGCGGATAGTGCGAGAGCATGTCTCGCAAACCTACAATCGCCGGCAGGCTGTTTTCGGGCCGCGCGGTGGGATAATCGTGGAAGGAAACGATGTCGGGCGGCGGCCCGCCCGCCTGAATGAATTTTTCCAACCAAGGCAGGCCGCCCAACGTGATGTTGGGGCCGATGATTTTAATCGCCGGATCAACATTGGTCAGCACCGTCCGCGCAATCCGCGCCATTGTCACCATGTTTGAGTGGCCCCGGCATAGTAGCCTTTGTAATCAGTCTTATTCCAGATTTCGTAGTATTGGATGACGCCTTTGTAGCGCGTGCCCACGACCAGGACATAATTGCTCCAGTCGTTCATGTCGCGCGGCTCGGAATTGGCGCCGGGGCCTTCGGTGCCGGGGACGAGCGTGTTAGTGGTCAGCGCCGCCCAGGCGGGCGTCTGGCCCAGTGTGTAAATCATCGGCAAATTCGGACTGTTGGTTTCGACGACGTTGGTATCGGCGTCCAGATGCGTCCAAGTCCAGGTGCCGGCGTTGGTTTGAATCCCCAGCCACTGAATGTTGGAAACATCCCACAAACGGAGGATGCCCTGCTCAATGGGCGGCCAGTTGTTGGCCGCGGTCAATTTGTTGACGTGGATGCCAAAGAGCGTCGCTGGAATGGTGGAAGTCGTGTTGACCAACGGGGCGTAAAGATAATTCGAGGTGACCTCGGCCAGGCTGGCGTCGTCAACCCAGTTGGTGCCATCGCTCAAAAAATTGACCGTGAGCTGCGCGTTGGTGTCGGCCTGCCAGCCGCCGTTAATGACCACCTGCTGCCAGGCGGCGCCAACCGTCACGATATGGCTCGCGCCGTCGTAGTTGTAATGATCTGTATCCCGCAATTCCAGTTGCACCAGCGAATTGCTGGCCGCCCGCAGCCAAATTCCAGCACTGTAAACGTGGCCGGATTGAAACTGGAACGGCTGGTAAAACATCGCTCCATTGGTGTCGTTGATGCCGCTGACCGTCACCCGCTGGCAACTGGCGCCGGAATGAAGATTGTTGGTTTCCGGGGCGAAGGAAAGGGCCGCCCCGCCGAAAGTCTGATCCGTCCAGTTGGACGCGATGCCGCCGGGTTGAAACGTCTCAAAGTCCGCCTTTGTCAGAAATTGTGCGCCCGCTCGCTCGCAGACGGCGAACAATTCCAGAAGCGCAACAATCAAAATGAAATGCTGTATCATGCAAGCGCCTGGAAAAACAGACGTTGTTTGGCGTTGAGACGTTACTTCCATCGGCTGTTGAAATTTGTGGGCGGCCATAATTGCACCAGGATTACATTCGTTCGCGCAAGAATTTCTCGCTTGCCTTGGTCAATACCAGATAGGTCAGATCACCGCGACTCCAAGCGGCGGTCGTCGTGCCGTTCACACGGGCGAACTGCGGTTCCGAAGTTTGAGGTCCGTCAGGGATGCTGCTGCGCGGAATGAGGATGAAATGGACAATTTCGCCGTCCACCACGAAACACACCAACGCCAGGCTCCGGCCACGCCACTCGATGGTGCGGCAGCCGATGGTGGGAAATCGTTGCAGACCCGCCGGAATTTGCACTTGCCGCAAATGGTGTGTGTCGGCGAGCCACTGACGGGCTTGGGCAAGGTTTTCCGTTTCCAAGTCCAGTCTAGGAAACTGGTGCAGGAATTGAACCATGTCACGGCGGCACGCAGCGAACTGGGTGGTTGGGCGCTGACTTTGGCGATACCACCAAACCCCGGCCACAGTCAGTAGCAACACCAGGCACGCCGCCAGCGCCGTCAGAAATTCCCGACGGCGATAAACGGCCCGGTAACGGCGGGACACACCTGCGCGGATTTCATCGAGCAATTCAGGTGCGACCCGAACCGCTACCAGTCGGCGGCGCACCGCCGCGTCGAACGCCTGCTGGTCTTTGAGCCACGCCGCCAGTTCGGGATCGCGTCTGGCCAGTTCCAGCGCCTCGGCAAACACCGGATCGCGCTCGTCGTCGGTTCCCGGACGATAGGCGGACAGAATTTCTTTGGCTTGTTCGTGGTTCATGGACTTGCAGGCGGATTCGGCGGCGATTGAGGTGGCTTCGGGTTCAGGTCGGGCTCCAATTCGCGGGTCAGCCGCCGGCGCAATTGTTCCCGGGCGCGCGCCAGGCGCGACATGACCGTACCGGCGGGAACGCCCAGCATTTCGGCAATCTGTTTGTACGAAAAATTTTCCAGATAAAACAACGCCAGCGGCGCTCGGAACATTTCGTCCAGCCGCGACAACGCGCGCAGGACGGTGTCGCCGTCCAAGCGCTCGACGGTTTCGGCGGAGGCGAAAACTGGCTCATGCTCCAACACGTCCAACGCCACAGCCGGAAACTGTTTTTGCCGGCGACAGACGGCCAGGTGTTCGCGGTAAAGCGTGGTGAACAGCCAGGTCTTGAGCTTGGTCGCATCGCGCAATTGGTGGCCCTTGATGGCCCACAAATAAAATGTCTGCTGCACCAGGTCCAGGGCATCCGCTTCAGTTTGTGTCAGGCTCAAGGCAAAACGATACAACGGAGCATAATGCCGCGTTGCCGAGTCGTCCTCGCCCAATTCCGTCACGCAGGTAAGAGTAACGAAGGCGCTTTCCATTCCCCACTATTTTCGGGCGAAAATCCTCCCAAGCAGGCGTGCCAAAATTTCCGGGAATAATCCGCGTTATTTTGCCTCTCACTTCCGAACAACTAAAGCCCGGCAGCGCGGGGAGCGATGCCGGTAATCAAACATTCAATTGTAACAATGCAAAACCAATAACTGAGTGAACTATGAAAACGAAACTCACACTGACTCTGGCGGCGCTCTTGACCAGCGCGTCGCTGACATTCGCCACCAACTACGACGTTCGGGTGGTCGCCTCCGGCCTGCAACGCCCGACGGGCATCGTGGCCCTAGGCGATGACATCTTGTTTTTCTCCCAGGTGCCCACGCCCGGCGTGCCCGGAACGATGGGCGGCAGCAATTCCGTGGACGCTCTGTTCGTGCCCACCGGCGAGATGTTCAACATCGAAAGCGGCAACCCGCAGCCGGAAAATCTGGCGTTGGACAGGCGCGGACGCCTATATTGGACATGCAAGTCCGCCGGCGTCATTCTGATGACGGATTATCGGGACGGCGTCACCAAGCTGTTGACCGGCTTGGATCATCCGAACGGCATCGCGGTGGGTCCGCGGAATAATAACGTGTATTACACCACGCTGCCCACGCCCGGCGTGCCCGGAACGATGGGCGGCAGCAACACCGTTGACGTCTTCAACGGTTCCACGTCCACCGTGCTCGAACTGGGCGACCCTGAACCGACCGACATCGCAGTGGATTGGTTTGGCAACCTCTATTGGACCTGCCACTCCGCCGGCGTCATCCTCAAACGCGACGCCGCCGGAAATGTCACCAAACTCCTGACCGGTCTCCACAGTCCGACCGGGATTGCAGTAGATGCCTGGGGCCGGAACCTGTATTTCACGGAAGTGCCGACACCCGGCATGCCTGGCAGCCTGGGCGGCAGCAATGCCGTCTGGCGAGTCCATCTGGCCACGATGAAAACGGATTTGATCAGCAGCGGCGACCCCGAACCGCACGCCGTGACCGTGGCACTCGATGGCGACGTGTTTTGGACCTGCTCCAGCGCCGGCGTCATCAAAGAAGCGCAACCGCAACGGGATCATTTCCGCTGGTTTGGTGACCGTGACGACCGGGATTGATTCACATTGGCTCGTGTGACCGAGGTCTGTCGCGCGCAAAGGCCCGAGGTTCAATCTGACCGAGGGTCTTTGCTTTGGCCGCTCCGCAGGATCAAACTGGATTCATTTTGGGCTAAAGCCCCGGCACGTAATGTTCCGGGTGATAACTGTCGGCAAAATCGCGTTTCACGCGCTCAACGTGGCCGTCAGCAAACGACACGTTGGCTTTGCCTTCGTGGCGGCTGGTGAGCGGATAACCCGGCGGCTCCCACGCGCCATCGTCAATCACCGCATCCCCCGGGCCATCCGCCGGACTGCCCTTTTCCTCAGCCAGCATGATTTTTTCCGACGGATGGGCGACAGCGCTGACGCGGTTCAAGATAATCACCGAACGGTCCTTGGAAATGTAGCTGGCCATGCCGTGTTCGCTGCAGGCGTTCAACGAATAGCTGTAAAAGTATTGCTCGAAACCCGGATTCTGCTGCCAGAGCACCTGGCGGTGAAGCGCGTCCTGGTCGGCGGGACAGCGAACGTATTCGCTTTTGTAGCCGAGATAGCGCATGACGCTTCCGTCGGCCGGATTCCGCATGGTCACTCCCGAAGCATTGCTCGATACCTGCCACCAAATCCAATCCTCCGGCTGCGCGCCTAGCGAACTTTTGAGCGCGGCGGTGGAAAAATCGTCGTTGTTATCCTGAAAATACAGCATGAACCCCAAACCCAACTCGTGCAGATTATTTTCACAGGAAATCGCTTTGCCGCTGTTCTCCGCCTGCGACAACGCCGGCAGCAGCAGCGCCGCCAGTATTGCAATGACCGCGATGACCACCAAAAGCTCGATCAAAGTGAATGCGTCTGCGCCACTGGCAGCCGACGCATTCGAGTGAACAGGTTTCCCCCACATAAACAGGTCTTGTGACTGCGACAGGAGAATTTATGCGCGCGGCAAACAATGTCAAATCACCGTCTTCCAGTGCGCCACAGAAGGGCGTGAGACAAAATTCTTCCTTCACGCTGCCAACGGGAGGGCATCGTTGCGGGCAGCCTGTTGATTGAGCCGATATTTCCAAAACTCCTCCAAGCGACGACTGCTGTGAATGCAGCGCAGGGCGAGGATATTTTCGGCTCCGAATTCCGACCAAAACATACCCGATTGTTTACAGCGACCGCCAATGACGGTCTTGCAGCCGGCTTCCACCACACCGGAACCGATGAAGTAGCCCGCAGCCCGGAAGGTCCCATACTGCATCCGGCTCACGTTGCGCATAAAGTAGCCCAAGGCTTGCTCCACGGCCGCGGCCGCGGGTTGGCCGGCGCATTCTTGGTGCGTGTCTTTGATCAAGGCCTGGACTTTATCTTTAAGGAGCCGCTTGGCCCAACGCCGCAGCCGCTTTTTGTAATCCGGATGCTGCTTGCCAATCAAGGCTTCCAACACCTGGCCGGCGTGCTCCATGGCGTGGAAGAAGTCCACGATTTGCACGCAGTTCTTGAAGCAGAGCCGGCCCATGTTTTCCAGGCCCACGGCCCCGTCAATCAGCAGCACCACTTTGCCGGCGCTGCCCATGCCGCGGCGAATCGCCTCCTGGCGCAACAGCGGACCGAAGTCGTCAATGGACTTGAAACTGGAAACATAGGTCGTGGATTCATGGTCTCGCACCGGATGGCCTTTTTCATCGGTGCGGTGCTGGGTGAACACGCAACCCAGGTAAACCTGACGGGTCTTGGCCGTACCGTCGGCCTGCTTCCCACGGCGGCCCTTCAGTTCTTCGGCCACCATCGGCACGCCCGTGCCATCCCCGCTCGCGTACAGGATGGGGGCGTCGCAAGCTCCGGGTTGGGCCTCCCTCTCCTGCCAAGCTTGGGCGTCGCCGCCCACGCGCTGAACGACGCGTTCAATCTGCCGCGCCGAAACGGCAATGCCGCCGGTCTGCTCCAAATGCCGCTCGGCTTTCAGGTAGGTTGGCTCATCGGCTCCTTCCAAGCATACCAGCTTGGCCAAGGCCGGCGTGTAACCGCCCTCCAAACCCAGCGCGGCGTCCGCTGGATAATGACCTGGGTGCTTGCCCGCATGGTAATAGTAATCCCGTGCCAACTGGAAGCACCCAAAGATGCCTTGCACCTCCAGGCTTTCCCGGCCCTTGCCAACCTCCCCCGGCTTGGGCGGGTAGGCTGCATCCGCACGATCCACGGCTTGCTGGAGCAACCACCCGACCAACGCATTGGCGGATTTGAACACCGCCGTGCGAACCAAGACCTCCAATTGCGCGACGGCGGTGCCCTATAACTCCTCTGCTTGAAATGACGCGATCAGACGTTGGATTTCTTCTGCCTGGGCCAGGCGGATTTTCGGCGGACATTCTTTTTTTACGCCCGCGATGTTCTGGCGGGTTTCCTCAATGATCAAATCGGCATATTGCTCGGTCAATTGCCGGTAGTGGGCGTGGCCGGCCAGTGCGGCCTCCACGGCAGGGAGTTCCTCCGCCGAAACATAGCGCGTGTGATTCTTGCCGTCCCGCCAATACTGGAGCTTGTGGTAGGGGCCGGAGACGCCCGGACGTTCTTTGAAACTGTAGGCCGAGAGTTTTCCCCGTTCCATGGCGGCAATGGCGGCAATTTGTTGGAGCAGACGCGATTTGTCAGTTGGATTCATAATGTGCCTAGCATTATAGTCACATAGGCCGCAAAAAAACAAGCCGTGTTTTCCAATTTGAAGAATTTTGTCTCACACCCGCCACAGAATCGCCCTTTTGACATCAAGTTGAACGCCGACACAATTTCGTAAGTGGCCGACCTCTCTGCTCCAGACTTTGAAACAGAAAACCTTGGCCATCTACCGAAGTGGTTGATGTTGAGCCATCGCAAGGCGTTTACGGCGGACTCAACTGACAGGCCGTTTTGCTTCGCCCGCATTGTTCGGTCTAGGCGTAATGCCTTTCTGGAATTCAAGGTCAGAGGAATTTGGAATGGACCGGGCCTTCCCACGATTGATTGCGGCGCAGACGCGGCCAGCCGCTCACCGGCTGGCGCACCGCCCGCGGACAACTGCGGGGTCGCTTGCGGCGCGGCGTCACATACCAGCGCCGGGCAAACTCCAGAAATTGGTCCGTCAGTTGTTGCTTCTGGCGGGCGCTCAAGAGGTCCCGGCCCAACTCCAGCGTCAGCCACAAGGGCCGGAGCAATTCGAGCGTCTTGATAAAACTGAGGCGCAACACCGGCACCTGGCCCGCCGCCGCCCGCGCCCGCTGGCGCGCCAGCAACGCGCTGGCCAGCACGATCGCCGCAATTTCCTGCGCGCCGGTCTCCAGCGTGTGGCTTTGCAACACCTCGCTTTTGCGCAACTGCCGTTTGAGTTTCCAGTAATACAACTCGTGTTCCCAGCGCCGCGCGTAAAGTTCGATCAATTCGGGCGCCGGCGCTTCCTTGGGGTTCAGCAAACTGGTCCACAAACGCAACTCCGCGGGACGATGGCCGGGCCGTTGGACGCGCACACGGATTTCGCGCAGTTCGAGCCATTGTTCGATGACGCGCGGCTGGCCCTTTTTGCGCACGGGCAGACGCACCAACCGGCTGCCGTCTTTGAAGCGTTTGACCGTTTGCACGCGCGCCTGGCTGCGCGCGCGGATCAAGAAATGGCTGCCGACTTTCTGGCAAGCCGCCTGGGCCGCCGCGACGAACGCGGCGCAACCGTGCAACCGGTCGGCCAGCTGCAAGGCTTGGGCGGGCAGTTGCGCCAACAACTCCAGCGCCAGCGCCCATTCGGACTGGCCGCCCCTGCCGAGGGCGGCAGCCAGGGGATTGTGCAGTCCCAGTTCCAGCAAGACGCCGGTGGTCAGCTTGGCACAGGCGGCGCGCCCGCGACGGCTCTTGGCCTTGCGCGTCGTGGCTTCGATTTGGGGTGTGTTGGTCAGACTGAACTGCGTGCCGTCCAGCGCCACCAGCCGCCAGCCGCGCCAAAAGGCGTCGGGATGAGCCGCAGGCCGGGCCAGCGGACGCAAGCCCAGCCGCATCAATTCGGTGAAGACCTCCCAGGGCAGGCGGCGACGGCGCTCGCTCAACGCACTGTCGCAGAGACCATCGTCGTCAAAGAGTTGGCCAAAATGTTGGGCCAAGGTGCCGGCGGCGTTCATGAAATGGAAGAGGAGGGCCGGGAGCACTTTGGCCAGCGCCACGCCGCGGACGGCGTCCGCGGCGTTTGGGCAGGACCGGCAGGGTCGCGCCAAAGCACTCCCCAAAAGCGGCGGCGAAACCCGATCGGGCGGCGAAGGCAGCGTCGTTCCGGCCAAACAAATGTTTTTTTCATACACCTTTCTACCACAGCGCGTTGGACAAACACTGTCCCACCAGCCTTGAATTCCCGAAAGGCATTAGGGCTAAATCCGCTTCTCGTCGGCGTCAATGAAATCCACAAAATTGGCGATGTCGTCGCGGTGCGGCAAGCCAGCTTGTTCCTTGCGCATTTTGAGGCGCGCCAGGGCCGCCTCGTCGCCGGGCCGCGGACGATTCAGCAGGTCCTCGCGGTGCGCGGCCTTTTCGGCGGGCGACTTTTTCACGTGGCGGCGCACCCAGTCGCAAACCTCGCCGTCGCTGATGGAGCGTTTCACCACGTCGAGCATTTGGTCGTGGGTGACGCCGGCGTATTTGAGCCAGAGGGCATCAAAGCCCTTACCAAGATTCTCCTGGTAATCGGCGTGCAGCTTGCCGGCCAGATGCAGGCGGATTTTGTCAATGTAACGCGGCAGATGCGCCCAGCCGTCCATGGTCTCGCGCGGGCTGCGCGGATAAATGATTTCGCTCATAACGCGCGGCAACGTAAAGCCCCCCGTCCATTCTTGTCAAAGTGGAATGCTCGGGAGACCGGCCATTTCCGCCGACGCGCGCCACGGACCCTCAAAGCGAGAGCCGGCGCGAGGTCCGTCCCGCCGCACCATTTCCCCTGAGCACAAAAGTGTCACAGTCCGTGAGAAAACGCGGAGCAGTGGCCTGACAAAGCTGTGACATCATCCCGCAGCTTGGCCATGGCTATTGACGTGGGCATGATGGAGAGCGTGTCCGGCGCGGCGCGGGAGACGCCCGTGACGCGGCAGCTTGCGCCGCGCGAACGGGAGGTGCTGCACTTGTTGTCCATCGGCCTGCCCTACAAACAGATCGCCTCCGAACTGGAGTTGAGCATGGGCACGATCCGCACCTATGTCCGGCGGCTTTATGGAAAGCTTCATGTCAATTGCCGCACCGAAGCGGTGGTGAAATATTTGGTGTCTTAGCAGTCGAGCCGGGGTCCATGAACCGCTGTATTGGTTCAGTTGGTTCCCAGCGGTGGTTCCGATTCAATCCACCCGACCTCCCCATCGCCTTCAAACCTTGGCGGCGCCCCGTATCTGCCCCGGGCTCCAGCCGGAGCTTGTGCGCGTCATACAGTTGTATGACTATCCGGGGCGGTTCGAACGGTCTTATACTTGTTGCCGGATCATTTATGGGCAAGGAATTCAGCATCACCCCACGGCCGGTGCCGCGCGTGGAAACCCGGTATCGCCGCATTGTCACGCCGTTGCCGCATCCCGAGTCCGTGGCCACGCTGGAACGGCTGCGGCGATTTGAACCGCTTTCGATGCGCGGCCAGCCGCCGCTGGTGTGGGACCGCGCCGAGAACATTTTTGTCTTCGACAAATACGGCAACCGCTGGCTCGACTGGTCCGGCGGCGTGCTGGTGGCCAACGCCGGCCACGGCGCAACGGAGGTCAAACAGGCGATCCTCGACCAGGTCCACAGCGGGTTGATTTACAATTACGTCTTTCCCAGCGAGGAGCGGGCGGCGCTGGTGGAATGCCTCGCCGGCTTCGCGCCGGAGGGATTGAAAAAGGTCTTCCTGCTCACCACCGGCGCCGAGGCCGTGGAATGCGCCATCAAGCTGAGCCGGGCGCACGGCCTCAAGGCGGGCGGCAAAAGGAAAATCGGCATTGTCGGGTTCCAACGGGGATTCCACGGACGCACGCTGGGCGCGCAGCAGGCCGGCGGCATCCCCGGCCAGAAGGCGTGGATCATCAACGAAGACCCGGCCATCCTCAACGCGCCGTTTCCCGACGGCTACTGGCAGACGGACACGGGCTTCGAGACCTTTCTCAAGGCCCTGGAACGGCGCGGGTTGACGCCCGCCGACATCGCGGGCGTGGTGATGGAAACCTACCAGGGCGTCGGACCGGATTTTGCGCCGGCGGAGTATGTCCGCCGCCTCGCCGGGTGGTGCCGGGAACACCGCGTGGCGCTGGTGTTCGACGAGGTGCAGGCGGGCTTTGGACGGACGGGCCGGTTCTGGGCCTTCGAGCATTACGGCGTGACGCCCGACCTGATCTGCTGCGGCAAGGGCATTAGCGGCTCGCTGCCGCTCTCGGCGGTGATTGGCGGCGCGGAGATCATGGACCAGTTTCTGCCCGGCTCGATGACCAGCACCCAGTCCGGCAACCCGGTCTGCTGCGCCGCCGCCCTGGCCAGCATCAGAAAAATCGTGAATGAAAACCTGACCGCCAACGCCGCGCGGCTGGAGCCGGTGTTGCGGGAGGGGCTGGAAAAAATTCAGCGCCGGCATCCGGACGTGATTGGGCACGCGACGGCGCGCGGACTGGTGGGCGGCCTGCAAACCGTAAAGTCCGGACGCAAGGAAGCCGACGCGGATTTGGCCCACGACATCGTGGAACGCTGCTTCCACAAGGGGCTGCTGATGTTCGCTCCAGTCGGCGCGTGGGGGCAGACGGTCAAAATCGGTCCGCCCTTGACGATCCCCGGCGAGGCGTTGGAGGAAGGGCTGACGGTGTTGAGCGAGGCCGTGGACGAAGCCGTCGCCGCCATGGATAAAATCAATTCAGGCAGATCATCCAAGACGACGCGCAGGGTCGGGTCCGGCGTGGACGCCTGAAAATTCGGGCGCGCCCAGTTTGCGCCTTCAAAAGCAACGGCGCGTCGCCGCGGTTCAAAATGAAAACCACCACTGCGCTTTTCTTGTTTTCACTCTGCGCCTCGCTGTCGGCGGCAATGATGGATCTGGCGGGCAACTGGGAGTTCCAACTCGACCCGCACGACTGCGGCGTCATGGAACATTTCTGGGACAAACCGTTCCACGACACGATCCGGCTGCCGGGCACCGTTTCGCAAGCGCGCAAAGGCGATCCTCTGGCGTTGCCGCCCGTGCTCCCCACCCCTCCAGCCGAGGGTTTGAATCCCCGGCGCGGTTTGACTTTTGGCCGCAAGCCATCCGCGCTGGAAGATTCCCCGCTGGCGCATCTGTATCGGCGATTTTCCTACATTGGCGCGGCGTGGTACCGGCGCACCGTCGAAATCCCGGAAAGCTGGGCAGGCAAGGATGTGGAGCTGGTGCTGGAGCGCGTGATTTGGGAATCGCGGGTCTGGGTCAACGGCCGGTTCATGGGCGCGCGGAACAGCCTCACCACGCCGCACCGCTACGAAATCGGCGCGGCGCTCCAACCGGGACGCAACGAGATCGTCATCCGGGTGGACAACCGCCGGCAACTGGCCATCGGCAATCCCCACGCCTACACCGAGGAAACCCAAACCCTCTGGAACGGCATCATCGGGCGCATCGCATTGGCGGCACGAGACAAAATCCGTATTGACCGGCTGCAGTTGCGTCCCGATCTGGCACGCCAAGGCGTCACGGTGACGGTGTTTACGCTCAACGGCAGCGGACGTAAAGCGAAGGCAAACCTGGTATTGCAGGCCGCGCCGGATAATTTCAAAGGCCGGTTGCTGCCGGCTTTGGAGTCGCCGGTTTCGCTGGCCCCCGGCGATGGGGCGCAGACGATGTTCTATCCGATGGGGACGAACTTCGCGCTCTGGTCGGAATTCAGCCCGAAATTGTATCGGATGCGCGCCTCCCTGACCGGCGCAGACTTCCACTCCGAGGTCGCCGGCACGTGCGGAATGCGCGAGTTCAAGGCCGTGGGCCATCATTTTTTCATCAATGGCCGGCCGACGTTCCTGCGCGGCACGGTCGAAAGCTGCGTCTTTCCGAAGACCGGCTATCCGGACATGAACGGCGGGCAGTGGAAGAAGATGTTTTCCGCCTTGAAGGCTTATGGACTCAACCACGTGCGCTTTCACACATGGTGTCCGCCGGAAATCGCCTTCGAGACGGCTGACCGCTCCGGCATTTATCTGGAAGTCGAACTGCCGGATTGGTGCTTCCATGTCGGCCAGGACACCAACGTGACCGAATTCTTCCGCCAGGAAGGCGAACGCATGATCCGCGAATACGGGAATCATCCGTCCTGGGTGATGTTGACCATGGGCAACGAATTGAAGGGCAACTATTCCGTGCTGGACGAACTGGAAGCGCATTTCCGCCGGCTCGATCCGCAGTTGCTTTACGCCAGCACGACTTATCCGTCTTCGCCGCGCGGCAAGGTGCCGGAGCCCGCGGATGATTATTACATCTCGCAGGACACCGGGTGCGGGCGGGTGCGCGGCCAGGGCATTTTTAACAACACCCCGCCCGGCACGGACACCAACTACGCCCGCGCCGTGGCCTGCATTCCGGTTCCGCTGATCAGCCACGAAGTCGGGCAATACTGCGTCTATCCGGACCTGGCCGAACTGCCGAAATACGATGGCGTGCTGCGCGACCTGGCCCTCGAGGCGATCCGCGCCGATTTGAAAAGAAAGGGACGTCTGGCCGAGGCGCCGATTTACACGCGGGACTCCGGCAAGCTGGCGGCGCTGCTTTACAAGGAGGAAATCGAACGCGCCCTGCGCACCACCAACCAGGCGGGCTGTGAGTTGCTCGCCTTGAATGATTTCCCCGGCCAAGGCACCTCAACCGTCGGACTGCTCGATGCTTTCTGGGACAGCAAGAACCTGATCGCACCGAAAGAATTCCGGGAATTCTGCGGCCCGGTCGTGCCGCTGGTTCTCATGCCCAAACGGGTTTATCAAAATGACGAGGTGTTCGACGCCGGCGTCGAAATCGCCAACTTCGGACCAGCACCGATCGGCAACGCGACGATCGTCTGGAAGATTCTGGACGGGCGAAAAGAGATCGGCGCCGGCTCGTTCAAACGGGCGCTCATTCCATTGGGCGGCGACATTGCATTGGGCCGTGTGAGGCAATCGCTGTCCTCCGTGACGAACGCGGCAAAACTCAAGATAACGGTCGCGTTGGCCGGCACCTCCATCGCCAATGATTGGGCGATCTGGGATTATCCGGTGAAAGAAAGCGCCGTCAACACGAATGCCATCGCCGTCTTCCAAACACCGGACGAGGCGTTTTACCAGGCGTTGCACGATGGGAAACGAGTCCTGCTGCTTCCGCCGCGCGCGGACGTGAAATCGCCGCTGGCCGCGCAGTTCGTTCCGGTGTTTTGGAACCCGGTGATGTTCCCGAACCAACCGTGCACGATGGGCGCGATGATTGACGCCAAAGCTCCGGTGTTTGCGGATTTCCCGACCGATCCCTGGACCAACTGGCAATGGTGGGAATTGTTGCACCATTCCTTTACCGTCAATCTGGACGCCGTGCCGGCAAAGGTGGCCATGCCCTTGCGCTTTGTGGACAATTTCAACCGCAACGCCGTGCCCGCCGCGATGTTTGAGGCCCGGGTCGGCCCCGGACGGCTTTTGGTTTGCACGCCCGACATCAGCCACGACTTGAAGCACCGGCTCGTGGCCCGCCAGTTGCGCCGGAGCATCCTCCGCTACATGGCCGGCGATCAATTCCAACCGCGCGTCGAATTGAGCCCGGAGGAGATGAAAGGGCTGTTCCGCTGAACTTTGTTCCGGTTCACGCCATCCCCGGGGCCAGCTGCCCGGCCGGACGGGGCGGCGGTTCTTCACCGGCAGGCTCGAAATGCTCCAGTTCCTCGCCTTTGCGCACGAGCCGCGCGCTGTTGAAAATCACGATCAACGAACCGACGTTGTGCAGGATGGCCGCCGGGATCGGGCCGAGATAACCGAGCGAGGTGATCGTCAGGCCAATAATGATGAAGAAGGTGCCGAACAGGAAATTCTGGTTGATGACGGCGCGGGTGCTGCGGGAGAGCTTGACCAGGAACGGCAGCCGGCGCAGATCGTTGTTCATCAGCGCGATGGTTGCGCTGTGAATGGCCACTTCGCTGCCCGCCGCGCCCATGGCGATGCCGATATCCCCCGCCGCCAGCGCCGGGGCGTCGTTCACGCCGTCGCCGACCACCGCGACCTTGTAGCCCTTGGCCTTGACGGTGTGGACAAATTCCACCTTGTTCTGCGGCAGGCACTCGCCCTTGGCCTCCTGGCAGCCGATTTCGGCGGCGACACGCGCCACCACCGGCTGGCGGTCGCCGGAAATCATCGCCACGCGGCGCACCCCGGCCTCCTTGAGTTCGGCGAGCGAAGCCTTTGCCCCGGCTCGCGTCTGGTCCTGCAAGCCCACCCAGCCTATGCAGCGGTGGTCGCGCGCGACAAAAATGAGGCTCCAGCCCTCGGCCTCGTCGAGGTCCACCGACTTCTCGAACTGGCTGTCCACGCCGTTGTCCTTGAGCCACCGGGCCCGGCCCACCAGAATTTTTGAGCCGGCGACCTCGGCCTTCACGCCGCGCCCGGCGGACTCCGTAAAATCCTTCGGCTCGGCCAGCGGCACGCCCGCCTCCCTGGCCAACTGGGCGAGCGCCTTGGCGGTGGGATGGTTGCTGTATCTCTCGGCGGACGCGGCGAACCGCAGCAGCTCGGCGGGTTTGGTTTCGCCGATCGGCGCCAGGCGGCTGACGGCCAGTTCGCCGGTGGTCAGCGTGCCGGTCTTGTCAAAGATGAAGGCGTTGATCTTGGCGGCCAGCTCGATGTCGGCGACGTTCTTGATCAAAATGCCCAGCCGCGCGGCGGCGGAAAGCGCGGCCACCATCGCCGTCGGCGTCGCCAGGATGAAGGCGCAAGGGCAGGAGACGACGAAGACGGCGATGACGCGGTTCAAATCGTGGGTGAAGGCCCAGACCAGCGCGCCGATGACCAGCACCAGCGGCGTGTAAAAGCCCATGTATTGGTCCACGATCTTCATGATGGGCAGCTTGGTCTTTTCCGCCGCCAAAATGAGCGCGCGCACGCGGCCGATCGTCGTGTCCGTTCCGGCGCGGGTGACCTTGATTTCCAGGAGGCCCGTCAAATTTTGCGTCCCGGCAAACACCTCGTCGCCCGCCTTTTTGTCGGCCGGAAGGGATTCGCCGGTGATGGTCGCCTGATTGAACGAGCCCTGTCCGCTGACGATGATGCCGTCGGCGGCGACATTGTCGCCGGGGCGGATGCGGATCACGTCGCCGACGCCGAGTTCGCTGGCGGCGACTTCCTCTTCGCCGCCGTCCGGGGTGATGCGCCGCGCCTTGGTCGGGGTGAGTTTGATGAGCGATTCGATGGAGGCGCGCGCGCCCTCGGCGGTGCGCGTTTCGATGAGTTCGCCGGTAAGCATGAAGAAGGCGACGATGCCGGCGGTCTTGTAATTGCCGGAGGCGAAGGCCGCCAGCACGGCGATGGCGACCAGTTCGTTGATGCTGAGCCGCCCGGTGCGCAGGTCCTGGATGGCGGTGACGACGATGGGATAAATCAAAATGGCCGCCCCAAGGAAGGCGCTGGCGTTGGCCAGGGTCGTGGCCTCCGTAAACGTCCAGTCCACGATGTAGGCGTTCAGCACCAGCACCACGCCGGCCACGGCCTGCCAGAGATGCACGACGGAATGTTCATGGTCCTGACCGCAGCCGCATTCCGGCCCGTGTTCGTGTGGGTGACGGCTCAAAAGCGATTTAACCTGCATAAATTTTCAAATTGACAACGGCCCGCCGGATCACGGCGAGGTCTGCGCGCCGGTTTTCGGCCCCGGCGGCTCACGATTCAACAATAGCCGAAGTTCGGGCGTTGCGCTACCGAGCGGTTCGGGCAGGAAGATTTTGTCGCGCACGTTGGTCAGCACGTTGCCCATCACCTGCACCAGCTTTTGCTGCTCAAACAGGGTGGGGTCAATTCTGTAGTTGGGCAGCAGGACGCTGAAGGCCTTGGCGTCGGCCTGGACATTGGCGACGTAGTTCGAGCGCGCAGACATGGCCTCGTTGAGAATGGCCGCGGCCTGCGCGTCGGCGCTGTTGGTGATCCGGTTCTCCTCGCTGTGCGCCTCTTCGAGGACCTGGTTGCGGTTCTGGCGCGCCTCGGTCACCTGGTTGAAAATGTCCTGCAACTGCCGCGGCGGGATGCTCTGGACGTCGCAACGGTTGACGGCGATGCCCAACCCCTCCTGGTCCACCAGTTGCCGGGCGCGCGCGGTCACGGCATCCTGAAATTCGCCCACCTGGTTGTAGAGCACGTCATCCACCTGGAACCGCGCGGCGGCGTAGAGCAGGGCGTTGTCCAGCGCGTCCTGGATGGCGTTGGTGGCCGACACGAAGTCGAACACGTATTGAACCGGCCTTTCCACCTGGTAATACAGCGTGGCCCGGGTGTGAATGATGTTGCGGTCCCCCGTAATCACGTAGCTGTCCACTCCCGGAACGAGCGACGGGCCGGGCGGCGGTTCCTGGCCGGAGGCCTCCTGGGCGGGGGTCACGGCATACCAACCGATGGTCGAGGAGACCTGCTGGACCTGGGTGATGGGAATTCTGACGACCTCGTCAATGGGATAGGAAAACGACCAGTGCAGTCCGGGCCCCAGCAGGGCCTTTTGCCCCGCGCCCACCGGCCGGCCGAAGCGCAAAATAATGGCCTTTTCCTGCGGACCGACCTGGAAAATACCCGAGGCCAGAAACGCCAGCACCAGCAGCAC